>NZ_JAVDQF010000001.1:2227492-2545706 GCF_031454135.1 Arthrobacter russicus | reverse complement strand
GTGGAGACATTGAACCCGGCTCGGGTCAGTGCATTGACCACATAGTCGACGCTCTTCTGGTAACCGGACGTCCCGGCGGCCCGATTGCCGCCATTGGTGTCGGCAATCCTTTGGAAGGCCCGCAAATGCCGGTAGACCCCGTCGGTGGTCACTTTGGCGGTCAACTGCTCCGGGAGGGTTTTTTGCGATGCCGCTGTTGCCGGCGTCACCGCACCCAATGACACCAATACCACCGATGTCGCAACCACTGCGGCAACCATGCCTTTGCTTCGTCGTCTGTGCACACGCATACTTTTCACTGCCTTTCAGGAGCCTGAATAGCTTGTTTGAAAAAGGTGACGAGTGCTGCCACCCTGCCAGGCCGGCTCGCTCAGGGCAACCCCCATCTGTGGTTTTCCCTGACCCGATCCCCGGGTTCCCCCAGATGCAGTGGACCGGTTTGGGCTGGACGGCCATCGTCGGCTATCCTTGAGAGGTTGCTTTGCGGGTTACCAGCCGGGAAGCATCGGGGTGTGGCGCAGCTTGGTAGCGCGCGTCGTTCGGGACGACGAGGCCGCAGGTTCAAATCCTGTCACCCCGACCAGCAAGGTGGAGGGACGCAAAGCGTCCCTCCACCTTTTTCCCGTTTACGGCCCAGCTTTGCCGCCCGAAAACGGGGCAGAAACACTGTGGCTCAACTCTGCCGCTTGGAAGTTGGGCTGCATCCGCACCCCCCACTGTAAAACTGACCGGAACAAGCACCTCGACCAAGCGATGGCCCCATGAGCGAAAATCCGAACCTTCCGCCTGCCGCGACCCCGCAACAGGTTCCGCCGCCGGTGCTTCCGGCACCGCAGATGCGCCGGGTCACCCAGTGCGTCAACTGCAAAACCTGCAACTGGGTCCCTTGGGTCCGTTGGACGATGCTCGCAGTGCGGATCGTTGGCGGTGTCTACAGCCTGGGCATCAGCGAAGCGGTCATCCGCGGCCGTCGCCACCGTTGCCAGCGCTGCAGCCACGGCGCCTCGGTGCACTACGTCCCCGCCTGAGCTTTCCGCGAAAAAATCATCCGGTCCAACCAATCGCTAAATCAGATTTAGATTCTCCGCGGCGTATTCCGAGGTTTTCCTCGATACCACAGAATAGCTTGCTAATCTTGTGGGCGATATGGATTTCAACCCCGATTCGGAGAATGAGCGACGTTGCCCACTGTGAAAAGCACCCACCATTTCCGACGCCGTTTCGCGGCCGCCGCCACGCTGACCGCCCTGGTCTTCACCGGCCTGCCGCTGACCGCTTTCGCAATGACCGATGCCCCACCCGCCCAGCCCGATGCCACGCAGTCCAGCAGCCAGGCTTCGCCGTCGGCGCCCTCGGAAATCGCTCCGAGCAGCACGCCGTCGAGCAGTAGCACCCCGACCAGTAGCACCCCGCCGAGCAGCTCAGCCGAAGCCACGGCCCCGCCAAGCGCTACTCCGACGGGAGAACCGAGCAGTACGCCGAGCCAGAATCCGGACCCGGCCGAGGCGACGCCGACTCCCAGCTCTCCGGCGACCGGCACCGCCTCGGCCGCTGCGGTGCAACAGCCCGAGTTCGCCGATGGCATGGCCCAGCCGGTCTACCAGGGTAAAGACCTGATCACCGAAGAATTGTGGATCCCCACCCCGGTGGACACCGATGGAGACGGCCAGAATGAACGGTTGCGCGCCACGGTGTACCGGCCCAAAGACACCCAGAACGGGCTCAAAGTCCCCACAGTGATCCGGATGAGCCCATACAACGCCGGGGCTAACAACACCCTGGTACACGACATGAAACGCGAACTGTGGGATCCGAGCAAACCGATCCCCAAGCCGACCTTCGGCACGGTGCCCAGCTCCGGCTGGTTCAATACCGGAGCCCGCCGGAACTACCCGTTCTATACCGACCGCGGCTTCGCCTTCGTTTCCATCGACTCGATCGGCACTAATGGTTCCACCGGTTGCACCCAGATGCTCAATGCGAAAGAAGCAGAATCAACCAAAGCCGCCGTCGATTGGGTCACCGGCCGGATCAGCGGACTGGACCTGCAAGGAAATTCAGTGACTACTGATTGGTCCAGCGGCAAAGTCGGCATGTGGGGCATTTCGTACCTGGGTTCCCAAGCGATTTTGGCCTCAACCACCGGAGTAGCAGGCCTGGACGCCATTGTGCCGATGTCCCCGCTCAGCAATTTCTACGATTACTACCGGGTCGGCGGAGCCGTGGTGGAACCGACCGGGTACAACGGCGAAGATCTGGACAATTACGTCAAACTGGTCAGCACCAACCGTCCGAACGAGCAGAGCTGCCAGGCCACCTCGCAGGAATTCCTGGACCAGCAGGACCGGGCCACCGGACAGTACAGCGATTTCTGGAATGAGCGGAACTTCTTCGCCAATATCGGCAAGGTGACCACGCCGACCTTGATCAGCGCCGGGCTCAAAGACTGGAACGTCCGCAATGATCAGACCACCAAATGGTTCCTGGCCTTGAAGGAGCGCGGCGTCCCCACCAAGCTGCTCTTGCACCAGCAAGACCATGTGGACCCGGCTACCGTGGCCGGTTCGGAATGGACCAATATGCTCAACAAGTGGTTCACCCGATACCTTTTCAACGTGCAGAACGGGGTGGAAAACGCACCGGATCTTCGGATCCAGCGTGAAGACGGCAGCTGGCAGAACGAGCCGTCCTGGCCCGCCGTCGGCTCTGCGCCCGCGGCCTTCCGGCCACTTTCCGGCGGAAATGGCAGCGGCGGTCTGGTACTCGCAGATGCCCCGAAGCCCGGCATTGAATCGTTGAGCGACGATGGCAGCATCACCTCCGGCACGCTCGCCTCGACGCCGAACTCGCAAAACCGTCTGCTCTACGCGACGGCACCGGCGAAATCCGCGGTCCGGCTCAGCGGCTTCGCCAACGCTAATTTGGCCCTGAGTTTCTCCAGGCCTGCCGCGAACATCTCTCTGCAGATCCTGGATCGGGCGCCTGACGGCACCGCCACGGTAGTGACCAGAGGCTGGGCTGATCCGCAGAACCGGAACAGCCTCACCAGTTCGGAAACCGTAGTCCCAGGTACCGAATACCAAATCGACATCCCATTCATCTCCACCGACTATGTGTTCAAGGCCGGCAACCAGCTGGAGATCATGCTCTTCGCTTCGGACGCCGAAAGCAATGTGCTGCCTCCCGCCGGAACTGTGCTTTCGGCCAATCTAGGACGGAGCCAGTTCAGCTTGCCGCTGGTCGGCGGCACAGTCGCGGGCAAGGCGGCCTTCGGCGACGGGAACACCGAAGTCACCCCTCCGGTGACCAAACCGGATCCGGAGAAGGTCACGGATCCGCGCATCGTCGATTCCGGGCAACCCGGCGAAAACACTGAAGCCGGTGCGGAAACGGTGGTGAATCCGGCCGCTTCCAACCTGCAGCGGCTGCCGGACACCGGGACCCCGTCCGGCATCTGGGCCCTGCTGGGCCTGGCCGCAGTCGCGGTCCTCGGCGGCGGCTTCGCAGTACTCGGCAGCAGTCTGCGCCGGCGCAACGGCTGACCGGGAGCGGGGCGGCAGCACCGGGTGCGGCCGCCCCGTCCGCAGCTTCAGACCAGCAAGCCCAGCATCGCCATGCGGAGCTTGACCTCCGGCCGCAGCAGATCGAAGCGCGTCGCAAAGGCATTGCCCGGGCATTCGGTGGTGTTCCAATCGCGATGCCGGGAAATCGCCGGATTCGGCTTCTTCACCCCGGACACCGGGTTCTGGTAAGCCACCGGCGGAATCGGCCACACTCCGCGCAACGGGTTCAATTGCACCGCGTGGCACAGCCGGGCCAGGACATTCAGCAACGAACCGTACGCAGCCGCAGTGGGCTGTTTCGTGGTGAAGTCACCCAGAACGCAAATCCCGATGTTCCCGGTATTGAAGCCGCCGGAATGCGCCGCGGTGACGCCGGACGGGACTTGTCCGTGGCGCACCGCCGATTGGAACACCGGCTGCCGGTCGTTCCCGGTCGAACGGCCGGCGAAGACCGTGCCGTCCGGACCGATCAGCAGGTGGTAGCCGATATCGCCCCAGTCATTGGTCACCGCGTGCAATTGGTAGATGGCCCGCACCGTACTGGCCACGTCGCCGGCCTTCGGTGCAATCACCGAATGGTGCACCGTGAGGATCTGCGTCCGAGAAAATTCCGGGTTCCATTGCATCAGGCTCTCATCGGCGCCCCACATTGAACGGGAAACGACTGGGATGCCCAAGAAGTCAACCGTGCCTGAACCAGTAGACCTGCGTTGCGGGGCGAACCGGCTGGTTTTCCCGTCGACTGCACCGAGGCGGGCCCGGCCGACGTGTGCCGGGTCAAGTTCGACGGCACCCATTTCGGCCGAAATGGCCACCGGATCACTTGCCGTGGCGAGCTCGCCGTCCTTGCCGTGCGCGGAACGTTCGATGATCCGCCAACTCACCGAGCCTGCGGAGTCGGTGAACTTCAATCGGACCGCCGCAAGCGTCGGGTCCTCGAAGACCACGCCGAGCAGGAGTTCGTCTTGCAGCTGCAGCGACGCCGCGGGCGTTGCAGCCCGGGCGGTGCCGGCAGAGGCGGCTAATACCAAGGGTGCCGCAGCGGCGCCCAGCGCAGTGCTGGTAAGAACTTGCCGACGAGTGATTTCCATAATGCCATCCGATCCACTAGAGGACTGCTTGTCTCAACAATCTCTCCGACGCGGCAGGAGAACGGCAGGCACCCGTTGCCGGATCGACCGCGGGTCCGGAACCTGCTCGGCCTCCCCCATCGCCCTCCGTGAAATGGAGAGCTTCGCCCGAGCAATACCGTTTCACCGTAAAACGCCAGGACAGACCAATCAATTGATTATAGGAACATCCGGCCGCTCACAGGGCTTTCATATTTTCGGATACCGGATTTTACTCGACGAGAAGTTCACGATTCCCGGCATCGACGTGATCGGCACCAATGACCACGAAAACAATTCCACCCGGCGGTCCGCGCCAGGCCACCCGCTCACAGATCGGAAACCCAGGACACATCCCAAGGGTCCCTGGGCATGGCCAAGGGACGATTGCCAGTCGGGGTCAAATAGAATTCCGCACCGCCCGGATCGGCGACCAAGGCTATCCCACCGAAAAAGGTGTCGAAGGGCTCCACCAAAACCCGGCCGCCGGTACGCTCCACGACCCTGACCGATTCCGCCAGATCGGCTACGCCGAAGCTCACGGTCCAGCGCGAGGGCTTTTTCGGCTCCGCGGCCGAAGCATCGTAGATCAGCACCCGGATGCTGTCTCCGGTCTGGAAGGTGGCATAACGGACTTGCGGTTTCTCCTCCGGGAGCAGCGGAGTCCAATCCATGATCGTGCAATAGAAATCGAACACCGCGTCGAACCGATAGGTGTTCAGACTGTGCCAGATCGGATACCCTGGCTCATCCGGGCACCGGAACCCCGGGTAATCCCGTCGCTGCCAAAGTCCCACTACGGCCTTGCCCGGGCCCATCATGATGGCCATCTTGCCGAACTCCGCATTGTCCATGGTCGGCATGAGCACGGTGCCGCCATGTTTCGCCACGTCGGCCTGCGCCTGTTCGACGTCGGCCACGGACAGATAAGTGGTCCAGGAATCGACGAACCCCGGGGTGTTCGTGCCGAGCCCGGCAACCGGTGCACCGTCTTTCCGGAAGATCGAATAGTCGCCGAACCCCTCGAAATCGACCGGCGTGCATTGCCAGCCGAACAACTCCCCGTAAAACCGTTCTGCTGCTGGGCGGTCGGAACTCATCACGTCTACCCAACATGGGCCCTGATCGGCAAACTTTTCCACCAGCCCCCCTCACTCGGGTGAAAGATCCGATCAATTAATCATCGCAGAAATCAGACGAATGCGCCCAGCCCGGTCATCGCGCGGGCCACGATGAGCGAATTGATCTCATAGGTCCCCTCGTACGAATACAGAATTTCGGCGTCACCGAAGAGTTTCGCCATCTCGTAATCACTGGTCACTCCGTTGCCGCCGAGCAAAGCCCGCCCCTGCGCCACGGACTCCCGGGCCAGCCTGGTCGTCGTGGCTTTGACCATGGCGGCCTGCGCCATCTGCGCGGTGCCGGACTCCTGCATCCGGGCGAATTGCAGCATCAGCGCGAGCGAAGCCGAGGCATTGCCCAAGATCTCGGCAAGGCTCAATTGGATCAGCTGGAATTTCGCGAGCGGCCGGCCGAACTGAAAGCGCTCGAGCGCATAGTCCCGGGCGATGTCGAAGGCACCGAATTGGATGCCGGCGGCCTGCCAACCCACCCAGGCGCGGGAATCCCGCAGCAGTTCGTTCGCGGCGGCGAAGTTGACCGCACCGGGGAGCAGGTTGTCCGCGGGGACCCTGACCCCGTCCAACCGGATGTGCGCATTCTGCATGATCCGCAAGCCCATCTTGTGTTCGATCTTGGTCGCCGAATAACCGGGCCGATCGGTTTCCACGATGAAGCCTTTGATCTGCTGATCCGCTTTGTCCCGGGCCCAGACCAGGGCAAAATCGGCAATCGTGCCGGAACCGATCCAGCGCTTGGCACCGTGGATGACCCATTCGCCGTCGATCAATTCGGCACTGGTCGCCAACCCGCCGGCGATATCCGAGCCGTGTTCCGGCTCGGTGAGCGCAAAGGCGCCGAGCGACTGGAACGTGCGCAATCCCGGCAGCCACCGCTCGCGTTGCGCCGGAGAGCCGAGCCGGTCGATCATGCCAACGATCAGCTCATTGTGGATGCCGACCAGAGCAGAGAGCGAGACATCCGCCCTGGCTACTTCGAAATACATCAGGCCTTTGAACAGTTGGCTGCTGCCATCGACTTGCAATTCGCCCAGGCCGAGGGCGGCCAGCCCAGGCAACATCTGGTGCGGGAATTCTTCCCGGTTCCAGTAATCGATGCTCGCCGGACGGATCCGGCGCTGCAGGACCTCCCGGGCGGCCAGGTAGCGGGCATGCTCAGCTGCCGGGAGCAACCCGATCATGCCCATTAGATCAGCCTCCGGAATCGCCGAATCCCTGACCTTCACGGTGCCGTTCTGATCCTGCACGTAGGCTCTCTTTCTGCGCCGTTCCGGGCATGCAAGTGCTTTTGGCGCTTTCAAACCCTTGGAAGTCCTAGTATATTGCACAGTGAGTATTGCACAGTGAGACAGATCACTACGCCGCGAGGAGCCAGCCATGAGCGCAACCGACGAATTCCGTGCCGTCCGGGACCGCCTCGTCGCGCTTCGGGAAGACTACGAAACCGCATGCGCGGAATTCCGCTGGCCGCACTTCGAAGAGTTCAACTTCGCGCTCGACTGGTTCGACTCGATCGCGGCCGATCCGGCCAAGTCGCACAATCCCGCCTTGGTGATCGTGGAACCGGACGGTTCTGCGCTGCGTCGCAGCTACGCCGAGCTGTCGCAGCGCTCCAACCAAGTCGCCAACTGGCTGCGTGCGCAAGGCGTCCGCCGAGGCGATCGGATGATCGTGATGCTGGGCAATCAGGTCGAACTCTGGGAAACCATGCTGGCCGGCATGAAACTCGGCATCGTGTTGATCCCGACCACCACTCAGATGGGCGCGGCGGATTTGCAGGATCGGGTCTCCCGCGGCGAAGCGCGTTGGGCCCTCGCCGGAAGCGCCGACGTCGGCAAGTTCGCTTCGGTGCCGGGAGACTACCGGTTGATTGAAGTCGGCGCCTCAGCCAACGATCCCGAAGCGTTGCAGTACGCCGATGCAGCGCAGGCCGGTCTGGAATTCACCGCCGATGCGCCGACCCGGGGCGAGGAGACCTTGCTGCTCTATTTCACTTCCGGCACCACCTCGAAGGCCAAACTGGTCGAACACACGCACACTTCCTACCCGGTGGGGCACCTTTCCACGATGTATTGGATCGGTTTGGAACCCGGCGATGTGCATTTGAACGTGGCCTCCCCCGGCTGGGCCAAACATGCTTGGTCGAACATCTTCACACCGTGGATCGCCGAAGCCTGTGTTTTCATCTACAACTACGAACGCTTCGACGCCAAAGCGTTGATGGCCCAGATGGACGCCGAAGGGGTGACCAGTTTCTGCGCGCCGCCCACGGTCTGGCGGCTGCTCATCCAAGCCGATCTGAGCGCCTTGCGGAACCCGCCGCGGAAGGTGGTCTCCGCCGGCGAACCGCTCAACGCCGAGGTCATCGAGCAGGTCAAAAGAGCCTGGGGGCAGACCATCCGCGATGGCTTCGGGCAGACTGAGTCCACGGTGCAAATTGCCAACACACCCGGCCAACCGGTGAAGGTCGGCGCCATGGGCAAACCGCTTCCCGGCTACGAAGCGGTGCTCGTCGACCCGGCGACCGGCGCGGAAGGCGAAGCCGGCGAGCTGTGCTTGCGCTTGGACTCGGTCTACGGTCGCCCCATCGGACTGATGAAGGGCTACTACGGCGATCCGGAAAAGACCGATTTCGCGTTCCGGGACGGCTATTACCACACCGGGGACATGGTCGAACGCGATGCCGACGGCGTGATCACCTATGTGGGACGGGGCGACGACGTCTTCAAGTCGAGCGACTACCGGCTGAGTCCCTTCGAATTGGAAAGTGTCCTGATCGAACACCCGGCAGTCGCCGAGGCCGCCGTCGTACCTTCACCCGACCCTCTGAAGCTTTCGGTGCCGAAGGCCTTCGTCGTGCTCGCCCCGGGCTACCAGGCCAGTCCGGAAACCGCAGAGGACATCCTGCGATACTGCCGCGAGCATCTGGCCCCGTTCAAACGGATCCGACGACTGGAGTTCGCCGAGTTGCCGAAGACGATTTCCGGCAAGATCCGCAGGGTGGAGCTGCGCCGCGCGGAAGAATTGCGGCACAGCGGCGCCGGGACCGCGGCATCCGGCCTCGACATCGAATATTCGGACGCCGACTTCCCGGGGCTCAAGGCATGAACCACCCGCTGTCCAGGGATCCGATCGCCGAAGCGCAGCGCAATTGGGAACGGCAGGGCTGGGAACCGACCGCGGCACCGATGGCTGCGATCACCGCGATTATGCGGACCCAGCAGATCCTGCTGTTGCGGATCGAAAACGTGTTGAAGCCGTTCGGACTCAAATTCGCCCGCTACGAACTGCTGGCGCTGCTCGGCTTTTCCAAGCTCGGCAAGCTGCCGATGAACAAGGCCAGCGCGCTGCTCCAGGTGCACCCGACCTCGGTGACCAACGCCGTCGACCGGTTGGAGGAGTCCGGATTCGTGCTGCGCTCACCGCATCCGACCGATGGCCGGGCCACGCTGATCGAACTCACGCCCGCAGGGCGCAGCGTGGTGAAACGCGCGACGGCGGCGCTCAATGAGGAGATCTTCAGCCAGTCCGGTTTCGGCACCGACGACGTGCACACCCTGATCGATGTGCTGGGCCGGTTCCGCTCGCATTCCGGCGACTTCTAAGCGCCGAGTTCTTGACGTTCACCGGGCAGACGTCTTCCATGCGGGCAAAGTTCACCGCAGCCAGCCCTCGCCAATTGCACCGTGGTAGGTACCAGGTTTCTCTGGTTGGATCAATTGAGAAGAGCTACCACCAAGAAATTCGTCCGAAGCACGCTAGCCACGCTCATCGCCGTTACCGCAATCGGCGGCGGCATCGCCGCCTCGGCCGCACCGACCATGGCAGCCACCCCGCTCTATTTGCCTTTCCCGGCCGCCGAAACATACCAAGTCGCCCAGATTGACCCCGATGGAGCAGTGGATCTGACGCTGCCCAGCGGGACCTCGGTCATGTCCTCGGCCGCCGGAATCGTGCTCGAAGCCGGGCCGTCCGCGAACCCGGCGGAAGGCATCGCCGTCGTCGTCGACATCGGAAACAATGCCTGCCTGCAATACCTAGACCTCGGCGGAGTCGCCATGTCGCCCGGCGAAGTGGTCTACCAGAGCCAGCGGGTCGGAGCAGCCGGTGGAAATGCGACGACCCTGGCCGGTTCGACCCTGCATTGGAACACCGTGAGCTGCAGCACGCGGCAACCCCTCGGTTCGCTCACCGTGGCCGAGTACCCGGAAGGCGTATCCGCCGGCCAATGGGTGACCAGCCAAAACCGGCGCGAGCAGTAACTCCGCCCCGTCGGGCTCTGCCTGCAACACGCATCGAGCGGCCAGATCTGCATGCTAAATCGCGATTTTAGCGTGCAGATCTGGCCGCTCGGCGAGGGGGTATCAGCGGTTTTTGAACTCCGGCGTGCGTTTGTCGACGAACGCCGCCATGCCCTCTTTTTGATCTTCGGTCGCGAACACCGAATGGAACAACCGACGCTCGAAGAGCACACCCTGCACCAGGCCGGTCTCGAAAGCCGCATTGACCGCTTCTTTGGCGATCATCGCCACCGGCTTGGACTTCGACGCGATCACCTCGGCGGCCTGCACCGCCTCTTCGACGACGTCGTCCGCGGGCACAATGCGCGCTACCAGACCTGAACGCTCGGCTTCTTCGGCGTTCATCATCCGGCCGGTGAGGATCATGTCCATTGCCTTGGCCTTGCCCACCGCACGGGTCAATCGCTGGGAACCGCCCATGCCGGGCAGCACACCGAGATTGATTTCCGGCTGGCCGAATTTGGCGTTATCACCGGCGATGATGAAGTCGCACATCATCGCCAATTCGCAGCCGCCGCCCAGCGCGAAGCCGGAAACCGCAGCAATCATCGGGATCCGCAGCCGGGTGAGATTCTCCCAGTTCCGGAACCAGTCCGAGGAGTACATTTCCATGTAATCCTTGGCTGCCATCTCCTTGATGTCGGCGCCCGCGGCGAAGGCCTTTGCCGAGCCGGTGATCACCACGGCGCCCACTTCCGGGTCGGCGTCCGCTGCGGTGGCAGCGGCCACCAGGTCGTTCATGGTGGCTTCATTGAGCGCATTGAGCGCATGCGGCCGGTTGAGCGTCAGCAAGGTCACCCGACCGCGCTTTTCGATCAGCACATTGGGTTCGGATGTGATTGATTCGGTCATGGTGCCCCCTAGTTTGAGTGGTCTCGAATATCGGTAATGATGCCGGAGAAATCACGGCCGGCACCCTCCCCGGCAGCGAAGCGGGCGTAGATCGCGGCCGCTAAGGGGCCCAGCTCAGCGGCAACACCCGTACTCTGCACGGCATTCAACGCCAGGCCGAGGTCCTTCGACATCAGGGCGCCGGCGAATCCCGGTTGGTAGTCGCGGTTCGCCGGACTGGCCGGCACCGGCCCCGGCACCGGACAATTGGTGGTCACCGACCAGCATTGACCGGACGCGGTGGAGATCACGTCGTAGAGCGCCTGGTGCTCCAGGCCAAGTTTTTCGCCCAAGACGAAGGCCTCGGCGGCGCCGATCATCGAAATGCCCAGAAGCATGTTGTTGCAGATCTTGGCCGCCTGCCCGGCACCGTTCGAACCGCAGTGCACCGCACGTTTGCCCATCACATCCAAGATCGGCTGCAGTACGGCGAACTCCTCGGCCGAAGCGCCGACCATGAAGGTCAAGCTGCCGGCCTCGGCGCCGACCACTCCTCCGGACACCGGGGCATCCGCCGCACGGTGGCCCGCGGCCACCGCCAAACCGGCGGCTTCCCGCGCCTCGTCGACGTTGATCGTGGAACAGTCCAGGAACAGTGAGCCGGCCGGCGCCGCAGTCAGCAATCCGCCGCGGTAGGCCTCCAGCAAATGCTTCCCACTGGGGAACATGGTCAGCACCACCTCGGCTTCCGCCGCAGCGGCTTCCGCCGAGTCGGCAACCGGGACTCCCTGCCGCGTGGCCGCCTCGAGGGCTGCCGGGAACACATCGAAGCCCAGCACCGAATGGCCGGCCTTGACCAGATTCACCGCCATCGGCAAACCCATGTGGCCCAAGCCCAAGAATGCTATTTTCATCGTGCGTCCTTCCCTGCCAGATTCAATTCGCCACTGATGTCGGAAGCGCCCAACGGAGCGAAGTACGACTCGACCTCGGCCGCACTGACTTCGGCGAGCGTGGCCGGGTTCCATTGCGGGTTCCGGTCCTTGTCCACCACCTGGGCCCGGATGCCTTCACACATTTCGGTGCCGCGGAGGAACCGGAGCACCACCCGGTATTCCTGGTCGAGCACTTCTTCCAGGCTGGCCAACCGGGCCGCACGACGCAGCGAAGCGAGCGCCACCTTGACCGCCGTCGGCGATTTCGATTCGATCGTCGCGGCGAATTCGGAACCGAGTTCGCGGAGGTTGCGTACGATCTGGCCCGCGTCGTCGGAAGCGTACGCCTGATCGATCCAACCCTGCTGCCCCGCCAGTTCCGAGGCCGGGGCGGGACGCGCGAAACGGGCCACGGCCTCGGCGGCAGCTTCGTTCTCCAAGGCCGCCGCCAAAGCCGGCAGATTCTCCGAAGGCACAAAGCTGTCCGCCAGCCCCAAGAACAATGCATCCGCCCCGCTCAGGTGCGCCCCGGTGAGCGCGGCGTGCGTCCCGGTCTCCCCCGGAGCCCGGGAGAGCAGATAGGTACCGCCGACGTCGGGCACGAATCCGATGGTGGTCTCCGGCATCCCGCAGCGGGTGCGTTCGGTGACCACCCGGGTATTGCCGTGCGCCGAGATCCCGACCCCGCCGCCCAGCACCAGCCCGTCCATGAACGGCACATAGGGCTTCGGATAATTCGAAATCAACGCATTCAACCGGTATTCGGTGCGCAGGAAGTTCGAAGTGCCCAGGCCGCCGGCCGGAATGTCGTTGAAGATCGCAGTGACATCGCCACCGGCGCACAAACCGCGGTCTCCGCTGCCGTAGACCAGGACCGTCTGCACCGAATCATCAGCCGCCCATTCCTGCAACTGGGCCAACATCGCTTCGACCATCGGCTCGTTGAGCGCATTCACCGCTTTGGGCCGGTTCAGGATCACCACGCCCAAGTGGCCGCGACGCTCGAACCGGATCGGCGGCTCTGCCGGATCGACGGTCTCGGCGGTCATCAGCTGCCTTCCGGCATGATGAAGCTGGAACCCTGCCGGATGCCCGACGGCCAGCGGGTGGTCACGGTTTTGGTCTTGGTGTAGAACCGGAAGGCGTCCGCGCCGTGCTGGTTCAGATCGCCGAAACCGGAGGCCTTCCAGCCGCCGAAAGTGTAATACGCGATCGGCACCGGAATCGGCACGTTGATGCCGACCATGCCCACTTGCACCCGGCTGGCGAAGTCCCGGGCAGCGTCGCCGTCGCGGGTGAAAATTGCCACCCCGTTGCCGAACTCATGCTCGCTCGGCAAGCGCAGCGCTGCTTCGTAATCCTTCGCCCGGATCACCGAAAGCACCGGGCCGAAGATCTCCTCGCGGTAGATCCGCATCGAGGTGGTGACATTGTCGAAGAGCGTCGGACCCACCCAGAATCCGCCCGGGTAACCGTCGACCGTCCAACCGCGCCCGTCCGCCAGCAGCGTCGCCCCCTCGTCGACGCCGACCTGGATGTAATCCTCGATCCGGTCTTTGGCCGACTGGGCGACCACCGGGCCGAAGTCCGACGCCGGGTCCATGCTGGGACCGACCTTGAGCTCCTTGATCCGCTCCTGGAGTTTCGCCACCAACGCATCGGCGGTCTCCTGGCCCACGGGTACCGCCACCGAAATCGCCATGCAACGTTCGCCCGCAGAACCGAACGCCGAGCCGATCAGCGCGTCGACCACCATGTCCAGATCGGCGTCCGGCATGATCACCATGTGGTTCTTGGCACCGCCGAAGCACTGCGCCCGCTTGCCGTGGGCGGCCGCGGAGGCGTAGATGCTCTGCGCGATCGGGGTGGAGCCGACGAATCCGATCGCCCGCACCCGGTCATCCTCCAGCAAGCCGTCCACGGCTTCCTTGTCGCCATTGAGCACGTTGAAAACACCGTCCGGCAAGCCCGCTTCGGTCAACAACTCGGCCAATCGCAAAGGCACCGAGGGGTCCCGTTCGGAGGGCTTCAAGATGAAAGCGTTGCCCGCGGCGAGCGCCGGTCCGGCCTTCCAGAGCGGGATCATCGCCGGGAAATTGAACGGGGTGATCCCGGCGACCACGCCGAGCGGCTGGCGCAATGAGTGCACGTCGATGCCGGCCCCGACGCTGTCCGAGAATTCGCCCTTGAGCAGGTGCGGTGCCGCAGCACAGAACTCCACGACCTCGATGCCGCGCTGGATGTCGCCCTTGGCGTCCGGAAAGGTCTTGCCGTGTTCGCTGGAGAGCAGCTCGGCCAGTTCGTCCATATTCTCGTTGACCAGGTCGACGAACTTGAGCAGGATCCGGGCCCGGCGCTGCGGGTTGGTCGCGGCCCAGCCGAGCTGCGCCTGAGCCGCATTGTCGATCACTGCGGTAGTTTCGGCTTTGCTGGCCAATGGCAACCGGGCCTGAACCTCGCCGGTGCACGGATTGAAGACATCGCTGAAACGACCGGACGTGCCCGCGACATGCTGGCCGCCGACGTAGTGTGAAAGTTCGCGCACCATGGCGTGGGATCTCCTTGCGAATTGGCATCGTTGCCGGCACGGCCTGTGATCTGGCTCATGCCCTACCGCAAAATATACTCGGACTTCCTAGTAACTAGCTGCCCTAAGTCGGCGGAAAACTGGAGGCGGCCGAACCGGCCCGGATCTCGCCCAGGCGCGCAGAATCAGTTGGCCGAGGCGTTGCCGGCCGCAGCAATCCGCTAGGCCCGGCCCGGTTTGGGTTTCTTGACGAAGAGCGTCTCCGCCTCTTCGAGCGACATGCCATTGGTCTCCGGGATCTTGAAGAACACGAAGACGAAAGACAGCGCCGCGAAGCCGGCGTAAATCGCATAGGTGACCGGCAACGACATCGCGGCCAGCCCCGGGAAACTCACCGTGATCACGAAGTTGGAGATCCACTGCGCCATTGCCGCGACGCCCAGCGCTTTGGCCCGGATCCGGTTCGGGAAGATCTCCCCCAGCAGCACCCAGACCAACGGACCCCAGGAAACCCCGAAGGCGATCACGAAGAGATTCGCGGCAACTAGCGCGACCGGACCCCAGGCCCCGCTCAACGAGACCTCGCCGTTCACCGCCGACGACGTGGAAAAAGCCAACGCCATGGTGCCCAGGCTGACCGCCATACCGATCGAACCGGCGAGCAGGATCGGCCGCCGGCCCAAGCGGTCCACCAACAGGATCGCGACCACGGTGACCACCACGTTGGTGACCGAGGTCACCACCGAGATGAACAGGGAATCCGATTCCTGGAACCCCACGGATTTCCACAAGGTGGTGGAGTAGTAGAAGATCACGTTGATGCCCACGAACTGCTGGAACATCGACAAGGCAATGCCGATCCAGACGATCGGCAACAAGCCGAACCGGCCACCGAACAATGTGGCCTTTTTGGCTTTGGCGTCTTCGGAAATCGCACTGTGGATGTCCCGGACCGCCTTTTCGACGTCGTCGGCCGGCCAGAGCTTGGCGAAAATCTCGTGCGCCTCGGCGTCCCGGCCCTTTTGCATCAGATAGCGCGGCGATTCCGGCAAGCGCAGGGCGAGCACGCCGTAAACGACCGCCGGAACCGCGCCGGCCAGGAACATCCACCGCCAAGCTTCCCAACCGAACCAGAACGGTGCCGAAGCATTGCCTGCCGCATTGGCGAAGACCGCATCCGAGAGCAGCGCGGCGAAAATACCCAGCGTGATCGCCAGCTGCTGCAACGAGGCCAAGCGGCCACGGATCAGTTTCGGCGAAATTTCGGCGATATAGGCCGGCGCGACCACCGAAGCGATGCCGATGCCCAGACCGCCGACGATCCGCCAAAGCACCAGGTCCCAGATCGCGAAGGCCCAGCCGGTGCCGAGCGCAGAGACCAAGAACAACGAGGCGCCGAGCAACATGGTCGCCCGGCGGCCGAATCGGTCCGCGACGTTGCCGGCCAAGTACGCGCCGGCCGCGGAACCGAGCAGCGCGGAGGCTACCGCGAAGCCGGTGACGAACTCGCTCAGGGCGAATTGGCCCTGCACCGCGTCCACGGCGCCGTTGACCACTGAGGAATCGAAGCCGAAGAGGAATCCGCCCACCGCCGCGGAGATCGCCAAGCCGATGACTTTCAGTTGGAGTTTCTTGTTCGTTGCTGCCATTGCCGCCAGCCGCCTCTCGTCGGTGCCCGTCCGTCCCGAATCCGCAGGAAGACTCTTGCCACTATAGCCACGGAGCCTGCCATCCCGCCGTCCGGGAACCCGGGCGGAGTCCGGGACGGTCCGGCGACCGGTTCAGGGCTCGGCTGCGCAGGGCTCAGGCAGATTCCGGCTGTGGGCTCAGCTGCGCGAAGTATGCACCGGGCGTCTGGCCGGCAATTTTCCGGAAGGCTGCGATGAATGCGCTGGTCGAGGAGTAGCCCACCCGGGTGGCGACTTGGCTCACCGCAGCGCCTTCGGCCAAATGCGCCAGGGCCGCCCGCAGCCGCAGCGCGGTGCGCCACTGGCCGAATCCGGAACCGGTTTCGTCTGCGAAAATCCGGGAGAGGGTCCGGGTGCTCGCGCCCACAGTAAGCCCCCAGGCGGCCAGGTCGCGGGGATCGGCCGGGTTCGCGAGCAGGCTCTCGGCAATCGCGATCGCGCGGGAATCCGAGGGCATCGGCAGTTCGATCGTGAAAGTGCTCACCGGTTGCAGCAAATCCGGCATCAAGGCTTCGGCGCGCTTGCGCGGCTCCTCGGCCAAGTCGGCACCGAGGTAGTTGATCATTTCCCGGAGCAGGGTCGGGACGCTCACCACCGTGGGTTCCTTCCACTGCACCGCGGAAACCCTTGGGTTCAAGTAGATCCCCTGCATGGTCCCGCTGCGCACCGAGGTGGTGGTGTGCCAGGTCCCGGCCGGAATCCACAGCGCCAAACTGGGCGGCAGCATCCAATGCCGGCTGCCGACGGTCACCATGAGCACGCCCTCGCGGACCCAGGCCAGCTGGTCGACGTCGTGGACGTGCTCGTCGAATTTGTTGCCCGCTTCGAGCTCGAAGGTCGCCAGGGCGATCACCGGTTGGCTGAAATCATGCATCAGTAGCCAAGATACCGCATCCACGCCAGAATCGGCCCGGGCTCAAGCCCGCCGGCGTCGCGCATAAGCCCGGGCCTTCGAGCTGGACAAAGCCAGGACGGTGAGGATCTGCAGGGTGATCGTGAGCAGGTTGGTGTTCAGCAGGTCCGCACTCAAGGTGATCCTGGTGCCGTCCTGGAACGCGGTGATGAAGGCGATCACGGTCGACAGCGAGGTCACCGCCATCAAGGTGATCCGCGCCCAATTGTGCCCGGTCCAGACGAACACCGCCAGGACCAGCTGGACCAGTGCGATCAACCCGAGCAAGGTCACGACTACCGCGGTCACCCCCTCGACCAGCAAAGCCAGTTCAGCCGGGCTGCCGGCTTCGCCCTGGAGGATTTCGCTGCTCAGACTCGAGGTCAGGAACAGCATGCCCCAGATGATCGTGGTGATCGCGGAGAACAAGCCGAAGAACGCCCCGAACATCGTCGGCAGCGGCCGTTCCAGGATTGGCACGGCCACCTCGGTCCCGGGGATTTCCGCAGTTTCTTCATCGGTCACCGCCGGTTTGGTCACCGGGACCGCATCCAAATAGACGATCGGCAGGTCGCCGTCGGTTTTGATCGCGTCCCCGCCGCCGTTGCGGGAGTGGTAGCCGGTGGAGAAGTCCTTGATCACCTCGACCCGGATGCCGGGGGTGACCCGGGCCAAGGTGTCGATGATGTGATCGCGTTCTTTGTCGATGTGTTCGTCGATTTTGTGCGTGATCTGGAAAGTGAACAGGGACAGTCCGACGCTCTTGTCGAAAGTTCCGGCGGCGAGCCAATCGGCGTGGTGCCCGCCGGGCAGCAGCCAGCCTTCCGGACAACGCCAGAAGCGCACGTGGTGGCGCTTCGCCGGGCTGTCTTCGACCTCTTGCTGATAGGCGAAATCCTGTTGTCGGCCGAAGAGGGTCAGCGTGCTCACCGGGGCTTCATGATAGCTGCGCCGGGTCAGTGTGGAGACGATGATCCGCCAGCTGCTGAGCAGGGTGATCTCGTCCGCTTTGGTCCAACCGGCGGCGACCATCGAGGATTCCAGTTGCTCCTGGGAGCCGCAGACCGCGAGGTTGATCGGGTCGCCCAGCAGTCCGTCCGCCGTACGGGAACGTCCGATGAAGTAATCCGGAACGTAGATGCTGGTCAGAATCCGGTGCAACCGGGGCAAAGCGACATAGGCCAGCACCAACCAGAACGGCACCACGTACCAGACCCGGGTCCAGCCCCCGGTGAAGCTCTCGCCGAGCACCAGCAACGCAAGCCACACCGAAGCGACTCCGCTGAAGATGAAGAACAGGTTGTCGACCAGGAGGTTGACCGACCACCGCCGCCTTTCCTGGGCTTCCATTGTTAGAGTTTAGCCAATCCCCGGTTTCGGATAGCCTTTTGCAGCCTAGATAGCGTTTTGACGCGCAACCGGCCATCCGAGGTGCGGAACGCTATCTGAACCCGGGAGAGGGTTCACGGCGCAGATTTGTCGATTGCTCCGGCAACGGCATCCAGCCTGCCTAGATGCTCCGCAGTGGCGCAGATTTCGAGTACCCCGAGCCTAGTCCGATACCTTCCAATGGACGAGGCGATCAGCCGTAAAGACCGGACTTCACCGGCCTGCAAATCCCGACGGCCAAGGCGCTCCAGCAACTCGCGATCCTCACGGGGCCCGCACGGAATCTCGCCGCCGACACCCCCGTACTGGAACCCGAATCCGTCAACCACCAGGCTGCCGACGCCTGGCGCCCAACCCTCTCGCAAGGAACCCGGCAGCGCGTCAGGCCATCGGATGGCGCAGCAGAATCGGCCCGTCGCGGCCAGTTCCCGCAAGATGCGTTGACGTTGCCTGGAGGCAAATCGCTCCAGCAGATACCAGGAAATCGCCAGCAAGATCGCCGTGGGCAAAAACGCCCACGGGCCACGGCCGAACCAGATCCCGGAAAAAATCGGAAACATTACTACGAGCAGCAGGACAGACAGGACCGTCAGTAATCGATGCCGCTTCGGCCACGCGGTCAATTCGGCCTCCTAGGTCTGCTCATCCCGGTTTCGGATAGCGGCTCGCTTTCTAGATAGCGCTTTGACGTGCAACCGGCTATCCGAAGTACGGAACACTATCTGAAATCAGAAGGTTGAGCCGGTCAACGTCTCGTAGGCCTCGACGTAGCGCGCCCTGGTCCGTTCGACGACGACGTCGGGCAAGGCCGGTGGGGCCAGCTCGCCATTGCGGTCCCAGCCCGATTCGGCAGAAGTGAGCCAATCCCGGACGTACTGTTTGTCGAAACTTGCCTGCGCTTTTCCGGGCTGCCAAAGTGCAGCATCCCAGAACCTCGAGGAGTCCGGGGTGAGCACTTCGTCGCCGAGCGTGACCACGCCGTCCGAATCGAGACCGAACTCCACCTTGGTGTCGGCCAAGATGATGCCGCGCTCCCGGGCGATCGCCTCGGCCCGGCGGTAGACGTCCAAGGTCAGGGAACGCAGCGCATCCGCATGGCTGGAACCCACTGCGGCGACCACGGCGGCGAAGTCGATGTTCTCATCGTGCTCGCCCACTTCGGCTTTCGCGGAGGGCGTGAAAATCGCCTCGTCCAGGCGTGAGCCGTCGAGCAATCCGGCCGGCAACGGCAGCCCGGCGACGCTCTGCGACTGCCGGTACTCCGCCAGTACCGAACCGGTCAGGTATCCCCGAGCGATGCATTCCACCGGGAACATCGCCAACTTTCGGCAGATCATCGCCCGCCCGGCAACCTCCGCGGGAACCCCCTCGGCCACTGAACTCGCCAGCACATGGTTGGGCACCTCCAGCTGGCCGAACCACCAAAGGCTCAGCTGGGTCAGGATTTTCCCTTTGTCCGGGATCTCGGTGCGCAAAACGAAGTCGTAGGCGCTGATCCGATCGCTGGCGACCACCAGAACCCGGTCCGCCGGTCCGGACACCGGCTCGTAGAGATCCCGCACCTTGCCCGAATAGACGTGCCGCCACCCCGGGAGCTCCAGCGCCTGCGCTTCGAAGCCGGCCATCAGGCACCCGCCTCGGTGGACGAACCCGCATTGCTCCGGGCCGCCGGAACCGCAATCAGATTCCGGGCCGCCTTCGCTGCGATGTCCTGCCGGTGCTGCGAGCCTGGAAGCTGGATCAACCCGACGCCCTCGTAAGCGCGTTCCCGGGCCTCGACCAGGTCTTCGCCCAAACCGACCACGGCGAGCACCCGGCCGCCGGCACTGACCACTTTGCCTTCGTCGTCGCTCGCGGTACCGGCGTGCAGCACATGCACACCCTCGATCGCGTTGGCCTTTTTCAGCCCACGGATCCGGTCTCCGGTACGCGGCGTGCCCGGATAGTTCTCCGCGGCGACCACCACTGCGACCGCGCTTTCCTCAGTCCAACGCAGAGGTTCGACGTCGGCCAACTGCCCTTTCGCGGCCGCCAGCAGCAGCCCGCCCAGCGGCGTCCGCAACCGCGCCAGAACCGCCTGGGTTTCCGGATCGCCGAACCGGGCGTTGAATTCGATCACCTTGGTACCGCGTGAGGTCAGCGCGAGCCCGCAATAAAGTACTCCGGCGAACGGCGTGCCGCGGTGCGCCATTTCATCGATGGTCGGCTGCGCCACCCGGTCGATGACCTCCTGGACCAATCCCGCCGGGGCCCACTCCAACGGCGAGTATGCGCCCATGCCACCGGTATTGGGGCCTTCATCTTGGTCGAAGATCCGTTTGAAGTCCTGGGCCGGGGCCAGCGGAACCACATCGGTACCGTCGGAAATCACGAAGAGCGAAGCTTCGGGTCCATCCAGGAATTCCTCGATCACCACGGTGCCGCCGGCTTCGAAGCAGGCCTGCGCGTGCGCCAAGGCCTCGGCCCGATCGCTGGTGACCACCACGCCTTTGCCGGCAGCGAGTCCGTCGTCCTTCACCACGTACGGCGCGCCGAACGTATCCAACGCCTCGGCCGCCTCTTCGAGGTCGGCGGCGACTTTGGCCATCGCGGTCGGCACCCCGGCGCTGGCCATGATCTGTTTCGCGAAGGCCTTGGAACCCTCCAAAGCCGCTGCCGCACGGCTCGGCCCGAAGACCGGGATGCCGCGCTCCCGCAGGGCATCGGAGACTCCCGCGACCAAAGGCGCCTCGGGCCCGACCACCACCAGATCGACGTCGAGTTTCGCCGCGAGCGCGGTCACCGCAGCGGGGTCGTTGGCATCGATCGCATGGGTGGGCACCAGCAGCGCGATTCCGGCGTTGCCGGGGGCAGCATGGACCTCGTGGACGTAGGGGTCGGAGAGCAATGAGCGGACAATGGCATGTTCGCGGCCGCCGGCGCCGATGACGAGTACCTTCACAAACCCCAAGCCTACCCACCCGGGCGGAACTGGACTATTTTGCGGATCCGCGACTATTTCGGCTGCAATCCGGGATACTGGTATCCGTGGTCAATACCTTCCTGGCGCAGGACGCCGTAGAACTTGCCGTCGTCGAACGCAGCGGCTTCATCGAATCCCGGCACATCGGGTCCCTCGTGGTCACCGCTGCCGACGGCTCCGTGGTGACCAGCCTCGGGAACCCGACCGCACCGATCTATCCGCGTTCCACGCTCAAACCTTTCCAGGCCCTCGCCTCGATGCAGGCCGGGGCCCCATTGCGCGGCGCCCAGGCCTCTCTGGCCAGCGCCAGCCACGTGGGCTCCCTGGAGCATATGGACCTGGTGCGCAGCATGCTGGACAAAGCCGAACTCAGCGAATCAGACCTGCAGTGCCCCCCGGCCTGGCCGCAGGACTCCGAGGCCTACCGCTGGATGATCCGCACCGACAAGGAAAAATCCCGGCTGGCCATGAACTGCTCCGGCAAGCACGCCGCGTTCCTCTGGGCCTGCAAGGAAAACGGCTGGGACTTGCGCAGCTACCTGGAACCCAACCACCCCCTGCAACGCCTGGTGCTGACTTTGATCGAGGAGTACTGCGGCGAAAAGCCGGTGCACGTCGGCATCGACGGCTGCGGCGCTCCGGTGGCCGCGATCTCGTTGCTCGGTTTGGCCCGCGGCTACGGGAAGCTCGGCAAGTCCCCGAGCGACAAGAACGCCAATGCCCGCGCTGCGACGATCGCCACCGCCATGCTCGACTATCCGTGGACCGTGGAGGGCCGGGGCAAGCCGAACACCGTGGTGATGGAAGACCTGGGCATTCTGGCCAAGCTGGGTGCCGAGGGAGTGCTCGCGTTGGGCACCGAAACCGGCGTCGGAGTCGCGGTGAAGATGCTGGACGGGAACGGCCGCGCCGCCACCTTGGTGGGCCTGACCGCGTTGGCGGCCAGCGGAGCCGTGGACGTGTCCCGGGTCGCGGAAGTCCTGGGCAAAGTCGTGGATCCGATCACTGGCGGATCCTCGGTGGTCGGCCAGCTCCGGCTCGGTACCGCGGTTTCGGCGTTGCTGGAGCAATGACCGCACGACGGCGAATCTCGGAGGCCGACGGCCAGGCTGCGCTGACCGCCTGGCGCGCCGGGGCCACGGACCGGACGACGACGGCGGCAGCGGTGCGCTTCAGCCTCGAAGAGCTGTCGGCCCGGGCACCGGGGAATTCGGTGGAGGTCCGGGTTCCGCCGTTCGGTGTGGCCCAGTGCATCGAAGGGCCAAGGCACACTCGGGGCACGCCGCCGAATGTGGTGGAAACCGATGCCCCGACCTGGCTGGGCTTGGCCACCGGGAGCATCAGTTGGGACGATGCCGTCGCCGGAAGCAGCGTTTCGGCTTCCGGGCTGCGCGCCGATCTGGCGGGGCTGCTGCCGCTGTGGTGATTTTGACCAGGCTGCAAAGCGCTTAGGCTTGAACCATGACTGAACCCGCGTCCGGAGCAGCCCCGCAACCAGAAGAAACCCGCGTCAGCATCCGACGGGCACCGAAGTTCGTGCCGTTCTTGATCGCGGGGGCAATTCTGGGCATCATCGCCGCCGTCGTCGTGGCCGTGGTGCCGCAGGACAGCCAGTACGACAAGAGCACGGTGTTCGGCTTCTTCGTGGTGTTGCTGATCATCGCGGGCACCGGGTTGGGCGGCTTGGTGGCCCTGGTGATCGATTGGCTGGGCCGTCGGAAGGCGACCGTCGCCTACGTCGAAGAAACCACTGAACCGGACCCCGGGGAACCCGCCGGGGCCTAGCCCGCGGATTCTGTCCGCCGTCGCCGGGCCAATGCCTTAGAATGAGTCAGTGGCACGCGGCGACGGTAAACTTTCCCACGATCTTCTCCCTGGCGAAAAAGGCCCCCAAGATGCATGTGGCGTCTTCGGTGTCTGGGCCCCCGGCGAGGAAGTAGCGAAACTGACCTATTACGGTCTGTACGCGCTTCAGCACCGAGGCCAAGAATCAGCTGGCATTGCCACCAGCGACGGCGACCGGATCAACGTCTACAAAGACATGGGTCTGGTTTCCCAAGTCTTCGACGAATCCACGCTCAACACGCTCAAAGGGCACATCGCCGTCGGGCATTGCCGGTATTCGACCACCGGCTCCTCCACTTGGGCGAATGCCCAGCCCACCCTCGGCGCCACCCGCACCGGGACGGTGGCCCTGGCGCACAACGGCAACCTGACCAATACCGCCGAACTCTTCGAACTGGTCATGGAGCGCTACGGCCGGCCCAAAGTCGGTGAAATGGCGCAGGGCAACACCTCGGACACCGCGTTGGTCACCACCTTGCTGCAGGGCAGCGGCAAAGACAGCCTGGAAACCACCGCGATGGACTTGTTGCCGCGGATCAAGGGCGCATTCTGCTTCGTCTTCATGGAAGAAGGCACGTTGTACGCCGCCCGGGACGCGCACGGCGTCCGCCCCCTGGTGTTGGGCCGGTTGGAACGCGGTTGGGTCGTGGCCTCCGAGTCGGCGGCACTGGCCACGGTCGGGGCCAGCTTCATCCGGGAAATCGAACCCGGCGAATTCATCGCGATCGACCACGACGGCGTACGCAGCCAGCGGTTCGCGCCGGCCAAAGCCGCCGGTTGCGTCTTCGAGTACGTCTACCTGGCCCGCCCGGATGCCACCATCGCCGGCCGTTCGGTTTACGAATCCCGGGTCGAAATGGGCCGTCAGCTGGCCCGGGAGAACAAATTCGACGCGGACATCGTGATTCCGGTGCCGGAATCCGGAACCCCGGCCGCCGTGGGTTACGCCGAGGAATCCGGCATCCCGTTCGCGCACGGCTTCGTGAAGAACGCCTATGTGGGCCGGACCTTCATCCAGCCCTCCGAAACCTTGCGGCAACTGGGCATCCGGCTCAAGCTGAATGCTTTGGAGTCGGTGATCCGGGGCAAGCGCCTAGTGGTCGTGGACGATTCGATCGTCCGCGGCAACACGCAACGGGCCGTGGTGCGGATGCTGCGCGAAGCCGGGGCCGCCGAGGTCCACGTGAAGATCTCTTCGCCGCCGGTGCGCTGGCCATGCTTCTACGGCATCGACTTCGCCTCGCGCGCCGAGCTGATCGCCAATGGCGCAGCCATCGAGGAGATCGCCAAGTCGATCGGCGCGGATTCCCTGGCTTACATCTCCGAGGACGGCATGATCGCCGCGACCGAGCAGCCCCGGGAGCGGCTCTGCACCGCCTGCTTCACCGGGCAGTACCCGATCGAGCTGCCCGCTGCGGACCGCTTGGGCAAGAACCTCTTGGAACGCGCCGCTGCGCCGCAGCCGGACGGCTCGCATCCCGGTGCCAATGGCTGCGACCCGGGCCCGGGTGCCGAACTGGAAAAATTGCTGAATGAAGCGGACCCGCACGGGGCGGCCCGCCGACAAGAAAACAGGACCGAAAAAGTATGAGCGAAGCGATCACCTACGCCAGCGCCGGAGTCGACGTCGAGGCTGGCGACAAGGCCGTCGAACTCATGAAGGAGGCCGTGAAAGCCACCCACGGCGCTCAGGTCTTGGGCGGCGTCGGTGGCTTCGCCGGACTCTACGACGTCAGCAAACTGCTCAGCTACCGGCAACCGCTGCTGGCTACTTCGACGGACGGCGTGGGCACCAAAGTCGCAATCGCCCAGGCCATGGACATCCACGACACGATCGGCTTCGATCTCGTGGGCATGGTCGTAGACGACATCGTGGTGGTGGGCGCCGAGCCGCTCTATATGACCGATTACATCGCCTGCGGCAAAGTGGTTCCGGAACGGATCGCGGACATCGTACGCGGCATCGCGGCAGCCTGCCAACAGGCCGGCACCGCGCTGGTCGGCGGCGAAACCGCAGAGCACCCGGGGTTGCTCGGCGAGGGCGAGTACGACGTGGCCGGCGCGGCGACCGGTGTGGTCGAAGCCGGCAAGCTCCTGGGACCGGACCGGGTCCGCGACGGCGATGTGGTGGTCGCGATGGCTTCCTCCGGCCTGCACTCCAATGGCTACTCGCTGGTGCGCCGGGTGATCAATCATGCCGGCTGGGCTTTGGACCGCCAAGTGAGCGAGCTGGGCCGGACTCTAGGCGAGGAATTGCTGGTACCGACCCGGGTCTACGCTGCTGACTGCTTGGACTTGGCGCGCACTTTCGACGTCGACGCGGAGCTGGCGGTGCACGGCTTCAGCCACGTCACCGGCGGCGGTTTGGCCGCGAATCTGGCCCGGGTACTGCCGCAAGGACTCACCGCCACGGTGGAGCGGTCCAGCTGGGAACTGCCAGCGATCTTCAAGCTGGTTTCCGAACTGGGCAATGTGCCGCTGGCCGACTTGGAGCGCACGCTGAACCTCGGCGTGGGCATGGTGGCGATCGTGAGCCCGCAGGCCGCCGACGCCGTCGTGGAGCATTTGAACAACCGGGGTTTGCCGGCTTGGGTGATGGGCACGGTCAGTGCCTCCGACAACGGCCCCAAAGACGGTCCGGACTACGTCCAGGGTGCGAAGGGCGTCGACGGCGGTGCTGTGCGCATGGTCGGCAACTACGCCTGATTTCGCGGGCCTGATCTCTTTTGGCGGGTAGGTCCCACTGAGTTGACCGATTCGGTGGGACATACCCGTTTTGTCCCACCGGACTGCCGAACTCAGTGGGACATAGTCCTGGCCGAAAGAGCCGACAGTCCTCCTGCACAACCAGGTCATTGAAGCTACCTCCTCACAACAGACGGCTCGATCCCGTTTCGGCAGCGGAAATCCGGCATAGTTTGACAATGGCTGATCCGGTAGCAGTGCTCAATCGGATGGCCGGATGCGGCCGGTGGCGAGATCTGCTGCTTGCCGGAGTGCCGGAGAGTGCCCTGCGTCGCGCGGTTGAATCCGGCGCTGTGGTCCGGCATGGCTCCGGCGTCTACGCCTTGCCCGGCACCAGCCGACAGCGCATCGCGGTATACCGGGCCGCGGGTGTACCGGCCTGTCTGAATGCCGCGCAGGACCGAGGTTGGTGGATCTTGCAGCCGCCGACCACCCCGCATATCGCCGTCGACCATGGTCGCCCGGTGCCCGAGGTCGTCAAGCACCGGTCCAGATTGCCGTTGTCCGCACTCGACATCGTGCTGCAGGTTCTGCACTGCGCACCCGAGCTCGATGCTCTGGTCGTGCTGTGCTCCGCAATCCGCACAAAAGAGGTCAGCATTCAGGAAGTTGCCCAGCGGCTCTGCGGTCAACGCTCGGCAAAAGCCCGCTCAATTCTGCAAAGGTTCGATCCGCACTCCGAGTCGGTGCTCGAAGTCGCAGCCCGCTTTCAGCTGGAAAATGCCGGCTTCATCGTTGCCTCGCAGGTCTATCTGCCCGGGCTGGGACGGATGGACCAACTCATCGACGGGGTCCTGGCCTTGGAACTCATGGGTAAAGAGTTTCACCTAAGCGCGGCGGCTTTTGAAGAGGACCTCCGCCGGTTCAACCAATACACGGTCTCCGGCGTCCCGGTGTTGCGGGTCGGCTACGCCCAAGTGATCTACCGGCCAGCCGAGTTCATCGCTCTGGTCCGCCAAGCCCTGGCTACGATTTCCGCGACTGGGTCCCACTGACTTCGATAACTCACTGGGATATACCCGTTCTGTCCCACCGGGTGATCGAACTCAGTGGGACATACCCGCCCGACTCAAGCTCATCCCGACCCAGCGAAGCTACGCCCCCGGGTTCTCCGCCAGGTCCATCACGCAGAAAACCGCCCCGGCCGGATCGGCCACGACGGCCATCCGTCCGAACGGGATATCGAATGCCGGCGAGAGGACGGAGCCGCCGAGTTCCGGAATCCGTGCCAATGCCGCATCGCAATTCTCGACCGCGAGGTAAGCGGTCCAGGCATTCGGCATGCCGGGCTGCGCCTGCATTGCACCGGCCACCGACTCCCCGTCCACTAGGAACCTGGTGTATTCGCCGACCTCGCCCATCGGCGAGGTTTCGGCCGCCATGCCAGCCACGGCTTGGTAAAAAGGCAACACCGCGGGCACGTCCGCCACCGTGAGTTCGTGCCAGACCACGGTACCCACTTCATTGACGATTCCGGTTCCGTGATGGTTCAAAGCCTGCCAGAAGCCCACGTTGGCCCCACCCGGGTCCACCGCCACGACCATCCGCCCGGATCCATTGGGCACGTCGTCGACCGGCATCAAGACTTTGCCGCCAGCCGATTCGATCGCGGCGGCTGCCGCATCCGCATCGTCGACCGCAATGTACACCGCCCAGAACGACGGCAATCCGGCCTGCGCTTGTTCTGGCATCTGCGCCATCATCCCGCAGACCCATTCGCCCTTGAACTTCGCCATCGAATAGGTCATTCCGGGACCGATCGGCATGTCCACGAACTCCCAGCCGAACAGTGCCCGGTAGAACTCCTTGGCGGCAGCCGGATTCGAACTGGACAGATCAAGCCAACACGGCGTGCCCGGTTTGTAGCTCTGCACGATGCTCATGACGCTCCCAGGGACGGTGGGCCGACCCGGTGCCGGTCCTCGGAATCATCCAAGCACAGCAGCACCCGGAGCGGAACCCTCACCCCGGCCGGCACCGGACACCGTCTGGGCACACGAATGGCCCACGTCCCGGAATCGGGCGCGGGCCAACGCGACTTCGCACACGACGGTCTCGGCAGCAAGTGACCGATGTGCTGCACCAACCAGCAGACGTGTTCGGAGTCAGGGAACCTGATGTAGAAGGACTAACCGATCCGTCGGCTATCTACAGCATCCTCGTCGCCGTCCTCGGGTTCATCCGCATACTTGTCTTCGTAACCGGAATAATCCGGCTCCGGCGGCACTTCCGAGAAGCGTGTGGAGGCAGGGCTGGACGGATGCGAGAGCTCGCGTTCCAGCGCAGAGTAATCAGTGCTCGGGGAGTAGTACTTCATGTCCCGAGCCTGTTTAGTAGCTTTTGCCTTTTGACGGCCGCGCCCCATGGCGTGACCCCCTTTTGTACTTGTACCGGAGGTGGTCGCCTTGGCGTCAGGCGAGGCCCCGGAGTTTTCGGTCAATTTGTCGTATCTATAGATTACATGCTTTGTGCGGGCTCTGTGCGAACTTTGTCTTCTACCTCACAGCGCGCCCGGACTTGCTTGCCTGAACGGCCCTGCCAACTGGGCCCGAACTTCGGTAGAGTCACGTCTCAAGAATGGAAATAATCAGCAGTATGGCCAGTCTGGCCCGGACGGTCGCACAGACCGTCGGTCCAGCTTGGACAGCACAATGCAGGGGGTTCGGATGAGCGACCAGGAAAACAACCCGAAGGACGGCGTGCCCGGCACGGAGCCGAATCTTCCGGAACCGACGCTCGACGACGCCGCGATCAGCCCGGAGGCGGCTGAAAATGCTTCCTTGGAAGCGGCCGAAGCGGAAGCAGCCCGGGTTGAAGCCGAAGCCCAGGCCACGGTTTCGGAACCCCTGGGTACGGCACCGGCGGCTCCCGGACCGGCGGATTCGGGACCGACGGATTCCGTTCCGGTTGCGAGCACGCCGGCCGAATCCTCCTGGCTGAACGACGGCAACGATTCGAACAGCTGGGACGACGCCTTCGACTCGATCGGGGCCGCGGAGGCTCCGGTTCCGATGGCGGACGCAGCAGCTCCGGTTCCGACGGCGGATTCCCCGGTTCCAGATCCCCAGGCCGCAGATTCCCGGGTCCCGGCAAGCGCCGACAGACAACCGGAACCTTTGCCCGAAGCCGAGCCATCGGGCGTGGCACCGGCCCGCGACGCAGAAGCGGCAGAACCGACCACTGATCCTGCGGCCAACGGCCCGCTTCCAGCCGCCGACCCGCAACCGGCCGCCGAGCCGCAACCGCCAACCGGCTGGGCCGCGCCCGCCGCGGCCCAGCCGCCGACGCCGAACCAACCGTGGGGCTCGGCCGCTCCGGCCGCCGCACCCTACGGCGCCCCACCAGGCTTCCCGTCGGCGCAACCGGCGTCCGCGGGCCAACCGGGGCCGAACCCCGCACCGCCGTACGGCGCCCCGCAGAACAACCCGCAGGACTCCGCCTGGCCGCAACAGCCTGGCGGCCCCCAAGGCGGTTACGGTCCGAACGGCCCACAAGGGCCCGGCGGACCCTTCGCCCCGGCGGGCGGGCAACCCAAAAGCAACGCCAAGCTGTGGATCTTCGTCTCTGGTGCAGTAGTGGTCTTGGCGCTCATTGCGTTGCTGATTTGGCTCCTGATGGGCTTGCTGAAAGGCAATGACTCGGCGGCCAACACCGGCACCACGGCCAGTTCGACGTCGGACGCAGCCACGCCGCAGTCCAGCGGAGCCGACGGCTCGGTGATCCAGGCGAACGTCAGCCCCACCAATTGGAAGGTCGGCGACTGCATCAAAGGTTACGTCGACATCAATACCCGGGCCGACGTGGTCAGCTGCAGCACCGGGCATTCCGGCCAGCTGATCGGCACCTTCAGCTACGGCAGCGGCGACAGCTTCCCCGGCGAAGAAGCGCTCCGGAACAAAGGCGACGACTATTGCGCCGGCATCGAATTGACCGCCTCGGCGAGCAACTACGACATCCGGCAGCAATTCGGCTACCCGACCGAATCGACCTGGAACAAGGGCGATCGCCGGATCGATTGCATCGCCTACACCAAGGGCGGCGAAATCATCAAGGAAAACCTGATCAAGTAGCCGCACGGGCATAGCCAGAAAGGGCCCCGCACCATGTGGTGCGGGGCCCTTTCTGGCACTCGGGGGGGTGCTTCAGCAAGCCCTGCTGAAGCACCCCGGAAACGGGTCGGTCAGGCTTTCCGGACGGTGAGTCCGGCTCCGGAGCCACCGGCTTCCAACTCGTCGACGTCGGCTGCAGTGTCCACCAGGACCGCATCGCCGTCGGCGATCTCTCCGGAAAGCAAAGCCCGGGCCAAGCGGTCGCCGATTTCACGCTGCACCAGCCGGCGCAGCGGGCGGGCTCCGTACGCCGGATCGAAACCGGTCATCGCGAGCCACGCCCTGGCTCCGTCGGTCACCTCCAAGGTCAGTCGCCGGCCCTGCAGCCGGGCCGCCAAGGCCTGGACCTGCAAGTCCACGATCTTGGACAATTCCTCGACGGTCAAGGCCTCGAACATCACGATGTCGTCGAGCCGGTTGAGGAACTCCGGCTTGAACGAAGCATTCACCACCGCCATCACCGAATCGCGCTTCTGTTTCTCGTCCAACAACGGATCGACCAGGAATTGCGAGCCCAGGTTCGAGGTGAGCACCAAAATCACGTTGCGGAAATCGACGGTACGCCCCTGCCCATCAGTGAGCCGGCCGTCGTCGAGCACCTGCAACAGGATGTCGAAGACTTCCGGGTGCGCTTTTTCGACTTCGTCCAGCAAGATCACCGAGTACGGCCGACGGCGCACGGCTTCGGTCAGCTGCCCGCCTTCGTCATAGCCGACATACCCTGGCGGGGCCCCGACCAGTCGGGAAACCGAGTGCTTCTCCGAGTATTCGCTCATGTCGATCCGGACCAGCGCCCGCTCGTCGTCGAACAAGAAGTCGGCCAAAGCTTTGGCCAATTCGGTTTTGCCCACCCCGGTGGGGCCGAGGAACAGGAACGAGCCGGTGGGCCGGTCCGGGTCGGAAATCCCGGCCCTGGATCGGCGCACCGCATCGGAAACGGTTTCCACGGCCTTGGCCTGGCCGATCAACCGGGAGCCCAGCACGTCTTCCATGTGCAGCAGCTTCTGGCTTTCGCCCTGCAGCATCCGGCCGGCCGGAATTCCGGTCCAGGCCGAAATCACTTCCGCAATGTCGTCCGCGGTCACTTCTTCGGCAACCATCAGCTCGGGTTTGTTCTGCGCGGCGTCCCCGGCGAGCGTCTCTTCGGCCTGCTGCGCCTCATCGAGTTCCCGCTCCAGGCCCGGAATCTCTCCGTACAGGATCCGTGAAGCCTGCTCCAGATCGCCTTCGCGTTGGGCCTTCTCCGCAATCGAGCGGAGTTCGTCCAGTTTGGCTTTCAGTTCGCCCACCCGGTTGAGCCCGGCCTTCTCCGCTTCCCAGCGCGCATTCAACCCCGCAAGCTCTTCCTTGCGGTCGGCCATGTCGGCACGCAATGCCTCGAGCCGCTCCATCGATGCCGGATCGGTTTCCCCGGCCAGGGCGAGCTCCTCCATGGTCAGCCGATCCACCGAACGCCGCAATTGGTCGATCTCCTCCGGCGCCGAATCGATTTCCATGCGCAGCCGGGAGGCCGCTTCGTCGACCAGGTCGATGGCCTTGTCCGGCAACTGCCGACCGGAAATGTAGCGGTTCGACAAACCCGCGGCGGCCACCAGGGCCGAATCCGCAATCGAGACCTTGTGGTGCGCCTCGTAGCGTTCCTTCAAGCCGCGCAGAATGCCGATGGTGTCGTCCACGCTCGGTTCGCCGACATAAACCTGCTGGAACCGGCGCTCCAGCGCCGGATCCTTTTCCACATGCTCGCGGTATTCGTCCAGCGTGGTCGCACCGATCAGGCGCAGTTCACCGCGGGCGAGCATCGGTTTGAGCATATTGCCGGCATCCATGGCGCCTTCCGAAGCACCGGCGCCCACCACAGTGTGGATCTCGTCGATGAAGGTCACGATCTGCCCGTCCGAGCCCTTGATCTCTTCCAGCACCGCCTTGAGCCGCTCCTCGAACTCGCCCCGGTACTTGGCTCCGGCCACCATGGCGCCGAGGTCCAAGCTGATCAGGGTCTTCCCGCGCAGGCTCTCCGGCACGTCGCCGGCGACCATGCGCTGCGCCAGGCCCTCGACGACGGCGGTCTTGCCCACGCCGGGCTCGCCGATGAGCACCGGGTTGTTCTTCGTGCGCCGGCTCAGCACCTGGATCACCCGGCGAATTTCGGAATCGCGTCCGATCACCGGATCGAGCTTGCCGGAACGGGCGATTTCAGTCAGATCGGTGCCGTACTTCTCCAAGGCCTGGAAAGTGTTTTCCGGATCCGCCGAATTGACCTTGCGATCGCCGCGGACTCCGGGCAGCGCAGCGCGCAATGCCTCAGCCGAGGCACCGGATTCACGCAGGATTTGGGCTGCCGGATCATTCCCGGCAGCGATTCCGAGCAGCAGGTGCTCGGTGGAGACAAAGCTGTCCCCCATTGCTTCGGCGTCCTGCTGCGCAGCCTGGATGACCTGGAGGCCGGAGCGGGAGAACTGGGCCTGGGCCACCGTGCTCCCGGAAGTCGCCGGCAGGGCTTTGATCGCGCTCGATGCTTCGACGCTCACCGAATCCGGGTCCACCCCGGCGGCTCTGAGCAATGCCACGGCCACGCCTTCGCGTTGGTCCATCAACGCCTTGAGCATGTGCACCGGTTCAACCTGCGGATTTCCGGCGGTCGAGGCGTTCATCGCCGCGGCAGAAAGAGCCTCCTGGCTCTTGGTAGTGAATTTCGTGTCCACGTGAGCTCCTTCCTTTTGGCTCTACTGACTACTGCAAATATAGGCACGGATCAGCGGGCCTGTCTCTGCTTGACTTGAATGATATAAACTAACTTGAGTCTACTATGCTCAAGTTGAAAAGGAAAGTTATCCACAGCCGCTGCGCGCTCGATCGACGCAACAGCAGGTGGCTATCTGAAAAAGATTTCGTGAAGCACGGCTGGCAACTTCCCGGGAATGCCGCCCTCGCTCTTGTCGCGCAACAGACGGTTGCGTAAGTTCCTAAGCGACCTCAAGGTCCACCTACCAGAAGGAATCGCCACATGTTGCGAACACTCAGCAAGACCCTGCTCGTGCTCTGCCTGGCCGCAGTAGCGCTGTTCAGCTTTTCGGCGCCGGCCTCCGCAGTCACCAAGTTGAGCCAAGCCGATGCGGCCGCCCAGCTCAAGCAGGCCGGAATCACGTGGTCATCGAGCGGCAATTGCAGCACCCGCTCCAACGCCTCCTGCACCTCATTCGACCAGATCAACCAGTCAACGGTCACCGGCGTGGTCACGCTCAAAAAGGCCAGCGGCTGTGCCATCAACATCACCGGCGGCACCGAAGTCGGCCATGCTTCAGGCACGCAGAGCCATTACAACGGCTACAAGGTCGACGTCGCCAAGGGCAGTTGCATCGACGCCTACGTCAAGAACTCATTCAGCAAAATCGCCGACCGCGGCGACGGCTACCCGCAGTGGCGCTCCTCGGCCGGCAACACCTACTGCGATGAAGGCAACCACTGGGACATCACCTACATCTGAGGCTCGAACCCCGGCAGCGCCCGGTCTCCGGCAAAGCATCGACCTGCCGGAGGCCGGGTGCCGCAAGGCAAATCATCCCCTCCGGGAACGCCAGAGGTGCCAGACCACACCGACGCCGCCCACGATCAGACTGGCAATACTGAGAATGCTGGTGATCAGCAGCGCGGTGTTCACCCAACCCAGGTCATTGCCGAACGAGCGCAAAATCATCGACAACAGGTAAAACACGACGAATCCCACCAAGCCGCCGATGATGAGGCGGCGTCTGGTGTTTTTCTGCTGCTCAGGTGTGGTCATCGCCGCGGGCCTCAGTCTGCACGCTGTCGCAGTTGCGCGAGCTCGGCACCGGATGCCGGCAGCTCGCGTCGCACGGGCTTCAGCCGGGAAGCCAGCAGCCACCACAACACGGCTGCCAGGCCCCAGAAGACGCCGACGCTGGAAGCCATCAGCCAGACCGTCGGGATCTGCGAGTTCAGATTCTCCGAGCCGAACAGCGCCCCGATGGTCTTCGGTGAAAACATGAAAATCGGAACCGCCAGCAGCACCAAGCCCAAACCGGTCACCCGGAGGACCCGGGCTTGCGCGGGCAAGTCGGCGATGTTGCGAATCAGAACCGGGAAGAAGAGGGCAACCCAGACCCAGTGGTGCGACCAGCTGATCGGTGAGATCAAGAGCATCAGCAACGCGGTGGCCGCGATGCCGGTCATCGGCTCACCCTGCCGGGCACTGCGCCGCACCGTCAGGAAGGTCATCGCCGCCAGCAGGATGCCGATGATCAGCCAAGGGGCGTTCACCGCGAAGTCAGGGCCGAAGAAATGCAGAATCGCGCCCTTGACCGACAAATTGTCCACATATCCCGCGCCACCGATCCGGGACGTGTCCGGCAACAGCTGAAGCCAATAGGCGATGGACTCCTTGGGCAGCACCAGGAATCCGAAAGCGATGGTGCCGACAAAGCCCAAAGCCATATTGCGCAAGCCACGCCAATTCCCGGTGGCCAGGAAATAGAGGCCGAAGACCAAGGGGGTGAGCTTGATTCCAGCGGCGATCCCGATCAGCAACCCGGTGGGCCAACGCTTCCGGTTGATCATGAAGTCCGCCATGATCAGGCCGAACAACACGACATTGATCTGGCCGAAGGCGACGGTCTCCCGCCAAGGCCCCAGCGCCACCACGAAGCCGAAGGCCACGACTGCGGCCGGCCGCAACCAAGGATGCTGCAGAACCGCGGTGACGCTGCGCTGCCGGAAAACGAACCGGACACCGTAGACCGCGGTGAGCAGGGCGATCGCCAACGACAATGCGATGAAGATCACTAGGCCGACGTCGGATCCGCAGAGCGCGAGCAGCGAAAAGAACAGCGCGGAGAACGGCGAGTAAGTGAAGAGCAGTCCGTTGTAGACCTTGCTGTAAAGGTCCCCGCCGCCGCCGAGGACGCTTTCCCCACCAGAGACGTAGACCCGGAAATCCAGGCCGAAAACCGGTGCAATCCAGAAGGCCCAAGCGATCAGACCCGCCGCGACGATAAGCGCCGCCAAGGTGATGAGGCTCTTGGCGAGCGGGCTTCGCAAAGTCACGATCCGATTGTCTTCCTACTGGCGGGCGCGACCGATGTCGGCGCTTTTGGTATCAACATCCTACTTGCGACACGGTGCCAATCCGCTCAGGCAGAGCGCAGAAAGCGCGTCCGGCGGCGGCGGACCGCACTAAGCTGCCGGTATGGCCGTCTACATAGATCCGCCGACGTGGCCGGCGCACGGTACCTATTTTTCGCATCTGGTCTCCGATCAGTCGCTGGCCGAGCTGCACCGCATGGCAGCGGATGCCGGCCTCACGGAACGGGCTTTCGACCGGGATCACTACGACGTCCCGCTGCGCCGCTACCCGGACTTGATCCGGCTCGGCGCGATCCCGGTCGACGGCCGGCAACTCACCCGGCGGCTGATCGCGAGCGGCCTGCGGATCCCGGCCCGGCAGCGCAGCGAATCCCTGGAAACCGCACTCCGGCTCCGCTGGACGTCGTTGCTCCCGGGGCACGACGGGACCGGCGGCGATTTGCTCGCACGCTGGGCCGAGCCGCACCGGCACTACCACTCGCGGACCCATCTGCTGGGAATCCTGGAAGCCATCGACCTATTGGCGCCGGAAGCCCCGCGGAGCGTGCGTTTGGCGGCCTGGTTCCACGACGCCGTCTATCGCGGTGTGGCCGGCCAGGACGAGGCAGACTCGGCCGAATTGGCCGGCAGCTTGCTCGACGGCGCCGTGCCGGCTGCGGAACTTCAAGAAGTGCAGCGGCTTGTCCGGCTCACGGCAGGCCACCAACCGGAGGCGGACGACCCGGCCGGAGCACTGCTGTGCGACGCGGATCTGGCCATCCTCGGCTCCACCCCGGAAGCCTATGCCCGCTACCTGCACGCGGTCCGAATGGACTACGCCGCAGTTCCGGATGCCGATTTCGCCGCCGGACGCGCCGCCGTGGTCCGGCGATTGCTGTCCTTGGACCCGTTGTACCGGCTGCCGGCAGCGCAAGATCTTTGGCTGGAACAGGCCCGCATCAATCTGAACCGGGAACTCGCCGGCTGATTCCGAAGCACTGGAACCGAGTCGAGCTGCTCAGTTCCGCTCAGCCTCGTCGAGCGCGGCCTGGACCTCATCGAGCCCGGCGAGCAATGCCGCCAACGAAGCCGGCGGAACCCGCTGCTGCATCGCCTGCACCCATCGCTCCCGGCGCGCGTCAACCGAAGCCAAGGCCTCCCTGACCTGCCCGGTGAGCTCCAGCAGCGGTGCTCTCCGGTCGTCCGGATTGCTGCTGCGGCGCAGGAAGCCCTTCCCGACTAGGCGGTTGACGGTCTCCTGGACGCTCTGCCGGCGCAAGCCGCGCGATCGGGCCACCTCGGCCGCCGTCGTCTGCTGCTGCGCGAGTTCCTGCCTGCGCAGATATCCCAGCACCTGCCACTGCGCCGCAGTGATTCCGGACGGCTCGGCAAGCCGGTCGCCAGCGGCCAGAAATGCACCGTTGAGCCGGAAAACGGCGTCGACGACCAAGGTCATCGACTCAGGATCGCGTGAAGGCATCCTCTATTCATGCCGAGCGGTCAGGCCCCTGTCAACCTCGGCTCCGGACGGTCACGGCTCCGGGTTATGCTTTCGCCATGCCTGATTTGTTGGGCGCCAGCCCTGGAAACATCGCGGCCTTCGACGACGCTTCGTGGCCGGAGGTGCAACGGATCCATGCCGCTGGCATCGCCGGCGGCCATGCCACCTTCGATCCGGCGCTACCCGGTGCGGCGCAGTTCTTCGCCAGCCGGGTGCCGGAGTTGCGGCTTGCCTGGTTTGCCGGAACCCGCGGCTCCGGAACCGATCCGCAGACCGCGCCGATGGCCGGCTGGATCGCCGCGACCCGGGTATCCCCCCGGGAGGTGTACCGCGGAGTCATCGAACATTCCGTGTACGTCGACCCGGCCTTTGCCGGTCAGGGAATCGCCCGGGCGCTGCTGGAAAAGTTCTTCGCGAACGCGAAAAGCCTCGGCTATTGGACCGTGCAATGCTCGATCTTCCGCGAAAACACGGCGAGCCAAGCCCTCCACGAAAAGTCCGGATTCCGGCAGATCGGCTACCGGGAACGGGTCGGCCTGATGTCTTACGGCCCATTGGCCGGGCAGTGGCGGGACACCTTGATCTACGAAAAGCGGCTCTGAACCAGGGTCGGTCTCAGGGCTGTCCCTGATGTGCCGCATCGTTCCATGCGGGAAGATGGAATCGTGAAAACACTTTTGAACGTCATTTGGCTGCTCTTCGGTGGGATCTGGCTCGCGCTGGGATACTTCCTGGCCGGCATCGTCTGTTGCCTTCTGATCGTCACGATCCCCTGGGGCATCGCCTCGTTCCGGATCGCTGGCTATGCCCTGTGGCCGTTCGGCCGGATGGTGGTGGACAAGCCCGGCGGCGTCGGAATCGCGGCAACGCTGGGCAATGTGGTTTGGTTGCTGGTGGCCGGCATCTGGATCGCCATCGGCCATGTGATGACCGCGATCGCGATGGCGATCACGATCATCGGCATACCGTTGGCGATCGCCAACCTGAAACTGATTCCGGTTTCGCTGATGCCGTTGGGCAAGCAGATCGTGCCGACGAGCCAGCCCTTCGTCACCGGCTACCGCTGAGCCGCCGTCGGCCTGGCCGAATCCGTTCGATGAAACCGGCCGGAGCACTTGTGCTGGAGTGCACTCCAGGTCTTAGCTTGGGCGTATGAGCACTGGAACCCAACTTTCGATCTCGGACGTCTCCGACGCCACCGGCTTGAGCCAAGACACGCTGCGCTGTACGAACGCGAGGGCATGTTCCCGCGGATCGCCCGCGGCGGCGATCGACGCCGCAAGTACAGCGAGGAAGATATCGGCCGGATCATGCTGCTGGTCAAACTCCGCCGCACCGGAATGTCGGTGCACGACATGCAACGTTTCGTGCAACTGTTGGCCGGCGGGGCGGAAACCCACCAAGAACGAATGACCCTGTTGCTGGAGCATCGGATCAAGGTGCTTTCGCAATTCGAACAGGTGCAATCGGATCTGGCCGCAGTGGACGTAAAAATCGCATACTACGAAAACAAACTCGCCACCTGAGCAAGCCGTCACCGGAGATCCGATCCGCCGGAACTTGCTGCCTCGAGCAAGTTTCCGGTCTAGTATTGGCCAGTCAGAACAGCAATACTTCACCGGCATCAATGTCGACGCACCGGAGGCGAGCCCCATGGGACCAGTACGCGCAGCCAATCCGTATTCGATCTGGCGGCGCAAGCCGATCGACGGAGTCGAGGACGAAACGCAGCAGAGTGGCCTGTTCAAATCACTGGGGCTCTGGCAGCTGACCGCGATCGGCGTCGGCGGCATCGTCGGTGTGGGGATTTTCTCCCTGGCCGGTTTGGTCGCAGCCGGAGACCCGAACAACCCCGCCGCCGGGCCGGCGGTGCTGATCTCCTTCCTGATCGCGGGCCTGGCCTCGGCGGCGGCAGCCCTGTCTTACGCAGAGTTCGCCGGGATGATCCCGCGCGCTGGCTCCGCCTACACCTACGGCTACGTGGCGCTGGGTGAAGTCACCGGTTGGTTCATCGGTTGGGACCTGCTGCTGGAGTACATCGCGATCGTGGCTGTCGTTGCGATTGGCATTTCGGGCTACTTCGATGCCTTCCTCTCCGGCTTCGGGATCCACTTGCCGACCTGGATGACGCAAACCGCCGACTCCCCCGGCGGCTTCATCAACCTGCCGGCCATCGTGATCTGCCTCCTGGTCACCTTCATCCTCAGCCGCGGCACCAAAGCGCTCGGCCGGTTCGAACTGATCGCGGTCGGGCTGAAGATCTTGTTGATCCTGTTCATCGTGGGCTTGGGCATGTTCTACATCAACACCGAGAACTATTCTCCGTTCATGCCCTTCGGCTTCGGCCCGGTGGTCGCCGGCGCCGCGACCGTCTTCTTCGCAGTTTTCGGCTACGACGCGATGAGCACCGCCGCGGAAGAGTCCGTGGACGGGAAGAAACACATGCCGAAAGCCATTATTCTGTCCCTGGTGATCGCCATGGTGCTCTACGTCGGCGCCACCCTGGTGCTCACCGGGATGCAGAACTTCCAGGACATCGACCCCAAGGCCGGCTTCGCCTCCGCCTTCCAGGGCGTCGGGTTGCCGGTCATCGCCACGGTGATCTCGGTCTTCGCCGTGGTCTCGATCATGACCGTGATGCTCACCTTCCTGCTCGGCGTGACCCGGGTCTGGTTCTCAATGAGCCGGGACGGCCTGTTGCCCAAGTGGTTCGCCAAGGTGGACCGGCGTGGCGTGCCGCAGCGGGTGACCTGGATCGCCGGCGTCGGTTCGGCGGTGCTGGCCGGGATCTTCCCGATCCGCGAAGTCGCCGATCTGACCAACATCGGCATTCTGGCGGCTTTCGTCGTGGTCTGCGTCGCGGTCATCGTCTTCCGCTACACGAAGCCGAAGGCGGAGCGGACTTTCCGGCTCCCGTTCATGCCGGTGGTTCCGGCGATCGGCGTGCTGTTCTCACTGTTCCTGATCCTGCAGTTGCACTGGGAAACCTGGCTGCGGTTCGTGGCCTGGCTGGCGATCGGCCTGGTGATCTACTTCTGCTACGGCCGCCGGCACTCCATGATGAACCCGGACAGCCCCCGGCATACCGCGATCAAGGACTGATCCCGGCCCCGTTGCGCCGCAGACCCCGTAGGCTGGACCCATGCGCTCACGTATCGATTGGCTCGACATCGGCCTGCAGGTAGCCGGCTTCGTGCTGATCTTCGTGGTCTTGAGCCTGGTGCCCTGGCCGTTCATCCTGAAGCTGCTTCTGGCCTTGGCCCTGGCGCCGGTCCTGGGATTCGCGACCAACCGGATCCGGCGAGCGATTCGGCGGCGGCGTGAAGAGCCGAAACGGATGCGTGTGATCAGTGTGGAAACGGTGGACGACTGAATGCGAGTGATCAGATACGCCGAGCTCAAGGCACAGCCCTGGCTCAATGGCGGCGGTAACACCCGGGTGCTCGATGCGGATGCGCCCGGCAGTGATTTCGGCTGGCGGATCAGCATCGCCTCGATCGACCAGGCCGGGCCGTTTTCCGCACTGCCGGGCATCGACCGGGTGATCACCTTGATCGAGGGCGAATTCCTGCTGCTGGACGTCGACGGCGCCGAGCACGGCCTGGAGAAGTACCGGCCGTTCCGATTCTCCGGGGATTCCGCAGTGTCCGGAGAGCCGGTCGGGTCCAGTACCGACTTGAATGTGATGACCCGGCGCGGCGCCTTCCAGGGGTTCACCACGGTCCTGGAGCTGTCCAAAAAGCGCCCACACCCGGTGTTCCCCGGGCAATGGGCGGTGTTGCTGCAAGGCGCGGCCACGGTTTCGGTTCCGGGGCCCGATGGCAGCGCCGGTGAGCCGGTCGCCTTGGCACGGTACGACGCCGTCGTCGGCCACGGCGAGCAGGCGCCGGAGCTCAGCGGCCGCGGCTTCGTGGCGATCATCAGCATCGACCCGGCGCAGACCTGACCGACTCGACGACGGAGTTGCCAGGCAATCGGCCTACGCGCTCATTGACTCCGCTGGGCGTGCTCGTCGGTGCGCCTTGAAACCAGGCGTTTCGCCCAGGGGTAGTAGATCGCGGCGGAGACCACCAGGCCCACCAGCCACGAGATGTCCGCACTGCCCAAGGCCGCCGCGAAGGGCCCGGTGTAGAGCGTCTGCGCCAGGAACGGGATCTGCACCAGGACTCCGGCCGCGTAGCTGAGCAAGGCCGCCCGATTCCACTTCCCGTAGCGGCCGTTGACGTCGTAGAGCGCCGGGATGTCCACGCGTTCTTTGGAAATCAGGTAGTAGTCCACCAGATTGATCGCACTCCATGGGATGAACACCATGAGCAGCAACAGCACGAGCGATTTGAAGTTGCCCAGGAAGTCCGCCGAAGCGCCGACCGCGATCAGCACCGAAAGCAGCAGGAACCCGCAGATGTAGAGCACCCGGACGGCTTGCCGGATCCGGCTGCGTCCGGTGAACGCGGAGACCGTGGTCAGCAACGACATGAAGCCGCCGTAGGCGTTGAGCGTGTTGACCGTGAGCTTGCCGATCAGCACCACCAGGGCGATGAACACGGTGAACGCCCCCGGCCCGCCGAGCTGGCCCAGGAACCCGACCTGATTGCCCAGGAACCCGGCATCGGCGGCAAGCGGCAACGCGGCGAGCAAGGCCCCCAACGACATCGACCACTGCGAGCCGAGCACACTGCCGCCGAAGGTGGCCCAAAATGTCTTGTGCTGCGGGGTCTGCGCCGGCAGGTAGCGCGAATAGTCGGCCACATACGGCCCATAGGTGAGCTGCCAGCCGGCGGCCAGCGCAATCGCGGTCAAAAAGCTCGCGGGCGCAAAGGCCTTCGCCCCCAACAGGGCGCCGACGTCGTATTGGGCGAACAGCCGGAAGGTCAGATAACCGAATCCGAGCAACCCGGCGATCGTCGCGATCCGGCCCAGCACGTGGATGTACCGGTACCCCATGGTGGCCACCGCAGCGGTGAGCACCCCGAAGACCACGATGCCCAGGGCCTGGTTCTGCCAACCGGTGATCACATTCACGGCTTGGCCGGCGAGCACCGCCCCGGTGGAGGCGAAACCCAAGTACATCAGGATCGCCAGGACCAACGGGATCACCGCCCCATAGACGCCGAACTGCGCCCGGCTGGAAATCATCTGCGGAAGTCCCAGCCTGGGCCCTTGCGCGGAGTGCAGGGCCATCACCACGCCACCGGCGATGTTCCCGATCAGCAAGCCGATGATCGCCCAGAGCGCATCGGCGCCGAAGACCACCGCGAGCGCGCCGTCCACCACCGCGGTGATCTGCAGATTCGCACCGAACCACAGGGTGAATTGATGCCATGGCCGGCCATGGCGTTCCTCGGCCGGAACCACGTCGATGCTGTGCTTCTCCAGCAGGCTTCGGCCACCGGTGGTTCCGGGCACAGGGTCTCCTTCTTCTGCCACAACGCAAAACGCTCCTGCTCACTGTATCTTTCGATCAGCGAGCAGGAGCGCCTATCGCTCAAGGTCCATGCCGGGGCATGGTCGGCAGTTGCGGCCGGGCTAGCCCCGACGCGCGTTCGATGCGGGTGCGCCGGCCCGGCGCGGGCCCGAAGGACGGCTGCGGCGCTGCGCCGGAGCGTGCTCGATGGAGCCGCCCTGGTTGGCGCTGCCATGGCCAGAAGCGTTCCGGCCCGCACTGCCCCGCTGGGAGCCGTTGCCGGCTCCGGCAGTACGGGGCGAACTGGTGCGGGCCGAATCGGTCCGGCCATTGGAACGGACACTCCGCGGAGCATCCGAACCGAATCTCGGCGCCTGCGGCTGATCCCGGCGGCGTTCCTCGCGGTTGCCGGCAGCAGCTTGACGCTGACCGCCGCGCTGGCCGCCTTGCGAACGGCCTCGGCCGCCTTCCGCACGCTGGGTGCGCTTCCGCTCGGCGTTTGCCCCGGTGGACCGGCCGCCGCCTTGCTGCGGGGCTTTCGCCGCGAGCAGCGCGGCCCGGGTCCGCGGGTCGATCTTCTCGGCCACGTCGCCAACGAGCTTGGCAATCAGCGGCGAAGTCGCGGTGACCTTTTCGAAGGCCACGTCGACGCCCGCCGCGCGCATCAGCTTTTTGACGTCCTGCTGCTGCTCGGGAAGCGAGATCGTGACCACCGTGCCATCCGAACCGGCCCGGGCGGTCCGGCCCGAACGGTGCAGATAAGCCTTGTGTTCGGTGGGCGGGTCGACATGGATGACCAGTTCGACGTCGTCCACGTGCACCCCGCGCGCGGCGACGTCCGTGGCCACCAGCACCCGGACTTCGCCGGAGGAGAACTCCGCGAGGTTCCGGTCACGGGCATTCTGCGAGAGGTTGCCGTGCAGGTCGACGGCCGGGATTCCGGCGTCGGTCAGGGTTTTGGCCAGCTTGCGGGCATGGTGCTTGGTCCGCATGAAGAGCACCCGGCGGCCGGTTCCGGAGGCGAGCTCGACGATCAGCTGCTTTTTGACGTTCTGATCGGCGACCGCCAGCACGTGGTGCTCCATGGTGGAGACCGCGGCCTTGGGCTCGTCGACCGAGTGCGTGACCGGCTGGCTCAAGTAGCGTTGCACGATCTTGTCCACACCGTTGTCCAAAGTCGCGGAGAAGAGCAAGCGCTGGCCCTGGGCCGGCGTCGTGTCCATGATCCGCTTGACCACGGGCAGGAAGCCGAGGTCGGCCATGTGGTCGGCCTCGTCGAGCACGGTGATTTCCACCGATTCGAGGGTGACCAGCTTCTGCCGCATCAAATCTTCGAGGCGGCCCGGGCATGCGATCACGATGTCGACGCCGGCTTTGAGCGCGCGCTCTTGGCGTTGCTGCGAGACTCCGCCGTAGATCACCGTGGTGTTCAAGCCGAGGGCTTTCGCCAGCGGCTCGATGGTCGCATTGATCTGCGTGGCCAGTTCGCGGGTCGGTGCTAGCACCAGGCCCAGCGGGCGGTTGGGCTTGCGCAGGTAAGCCGCTTCGCGCTCGGCGAGCCGGGCGACCAACGGCAAGCCGAAGGCCAGGGTTTTGCCGGAGCCGGTACGGCCACGGCCCAGCACATCGCGGCCGCCGAGCGAATCGGGCAGTGTCTTGGCTTGGATCGGGAAAGGAGCACTGATGCCTTGCGCATCGAGCACTGAAACGAGGGCCTTGGGCACACCCAAGGAGGCAAATGTTTGCATGGTCAGGAAAATCTTTCGGGCTGAGTCTCTTCCGGCAGCGCGATGTCAATCGCGGACAGCGGCAGAGGCGTCGTCCCCCGCGGCCGGTTGGCGCAAGGGTTCGCCGAAGAAATGCATAAGAGACATTGCAGTCAACCGCACTCCCAAACCAAGGGGATTCACACAGCGGGACCGAACGATCGCGTTCATCGACGCAGGGTACGGATACAAATCCGCACCAAGTGTTACCAGTGTAACAGTATTGCGAATCATTTTCGGACAACGTGTCCGGCATCACGGCGGCGGGCGATCCGGGTCGCCCGGCACGCTTACCATGAAGACATGCCTGCAGCGCCCCCGTCCGCCGGCCGCGCTTGGGAAGGCCACCCGCGCGGGAGCAATGCCTATCGCAGGATTCTGGTCGCCCTGGCCTGCGCCGGCGTCGCCACTTTCGCCCAGCTCTATTCGGTCCAGGGCGTGCTGCCGCTGATCTCCGCGGACCTCGGGGTCAGCGCCGCGGATGCCGCGCTGACGGTCTCCGCAGCCACCGTCGGACTCGCTTTGGCGGTGATCCCCTGGTCCGCGGCGGCAGACCGGATCGGCCGATTGCGCGCAATGTATTTTGCCGTGATCGGAGCCACGGTCTTCGGTCTGATCGTCCCGCTCATGCCGAACCTGTCCGCGATCTTGGTGGTCCGCTTTTTCGAAGGCGTGTCCTTGGGCGGGATACCCGCCCTGGCACTGGCCTATCTGACCGAAGAAGTGCACAAACTGCACGCCGGGATCGCGGCCGGCACCTACGTCGCCGGGACGTCGATCGGCGGCCTGCTGGGCCGGGTCGTCGCCGGACCGGTGGGCGACTTCGCCGGTTGGCGGATCGGTGTGCTGGCGGTCAGTCTGCTTTCCGGGCTCGCCGCAGTCGGCTTCATCCTGCTGGCGCCCCGGCAGCGGGGCTTCGCGAAACGCTCGAAGCACGACGGCGGCCCCGGCCTGGCCGGACGGCTGCTCGCCAATCTGCGCAACCCTGCCCTGCTCGTGCTCTACGCGCAGGGGCTCCTGCTGATGGGCGGCTTCGTCGCGGTCTACAACTACCTGGGCTTCCGGCTCGGTGCGGATCCGTTTTTCCTGCCGGCCACCTTGACCAGCTTGCTGTTCCTGGCTTACCTGGCCGGGACTTTTTCCTCCCGGTTCGCCGGTGGCCTGAGCGCCCGCCTGGGTCGCCGCCGGGTGCTGGCTGGTGGCACTTCGGTGATGATCGTCGGGGTCGCCCTGACCATGGCCCCGTGGCTGCCGGTGATTCTCCTGGGCCTGTTGGTGCTGACCGCGGGCTTCTTCGCCGCCCATGCGATGGCCTCCGGCTGGACGCCGGTCTTGGCCAAAACCGGGCCGGCCCAGGCGGCAGCCTTGTACAACCTGTTCTATTACATCGGCTCGAGTCTGATCGGCTGGTGCGGCGGCATCGTCTTCCAATCGCTGGGCTGGGACGCCTTGGCGCTCATGGTGATCGTCCTGGCCGGCCTGGCCATGGTCCTGGCCTGGCTCGCGCTGCGCCGGCACACCGATGCGGGTATCGGTGCAGGATAAGCTGGAAGGCGATGGAAAACAGCACATACCGCCCGCAACCGGTCTCCTTCGTGCGCCGGGGCAGCCGCCTCCAAGGGCGCCGGGAAAAGGCTTGGGAAGAGAACCGCGAGCAGTTTCTGATCGATGTGCCGCGGGCTTTGGCGGACACCTCGGTCGATCCGGAGTACCGCTTCGACGCAGCCGCGGCTTTCGGCCGGGATGCCGAGTTGGTGCTGGAAATCGGTTCCGGGCTGGGCGAGGCCGTGGTCCATGCCGCGGCCGAAGCGCCGGAGCGAGATTTCTTGGCGGTCGAGGTGTACCTGCCCGGCTTGGCGCAGACCGTGCAGCGGGCAGCAGCCAATGGCCTGCAGAATCTGCGTGTAGTCCAGGCGAATGCCCCCGAGGTGCTGGCGACCATGATCCGGCCTGGATCGCTCGCCGAGGTCTGGACCTTTTTCTCCGACCCCTGGCCCAAAGCCAAACACGAAAAACGCCGTTTGGTGACCCCCGAGTTCGCGGAGCTGGTGGCGCGTTCGCTGCGCCCCGGCGGGCTGTGGCGGCTCGCCACGGATTGGGAACACTACGCCGAACAGATGCTCGAGATCGGTGAAGCCTCGACCCTGCTCAATGAACACGAAGCCTGGGCGCCGCGGTTCGAGGGCCGGATCATCACCAGTTTCGAGAACAAGGCCCATCTGGCCGGTCGCACGGTCCGGGATCTGACTTACCGCAAACCGGCCTAAGCAGCAGCGGCATTCACCGAGATGCCGTCGACGATCTGTTTGACCCACTGCGCATCGGGCTGCTGCCCGGGCTCGGTCACCGGGTCGAGCAGAGTGAGGCCGAAGAATTCACCGGTGCCGAACTTCATGCCCACCACGGTGGCGATCCGCTGGTTCCCGTTCTGATCGGTGAAGTCCACCGCGACCGCGTAGCTCTGCTTGCCTTCACTAGCTATGCTGCCCGCCATCTGGATCACCCCGTGGTAGGTGAAGGTGTAGAAGCTCGCGAACTTTTCGGTCCATTCGATGGTTTGGGCGTAATCGTGCACCGTGTCGTCGTCCCGGACCATCGAGAACAGGATGTCGCCGGGAATGCTGATCTGCTCGGATTGCGGACCGCCGCTGGAGTCCGCCAGGAGGAACGAACCGTCCGGCAGCACGGCACTGAAACCCAGTGCGGAGTGAAGTTCAATCGACACGCTCAACCAACGTCCTTTCGATCCGGCACGATCCCGGAGCCTGCTGCGGTTTTCGGTTGGCCGTCATCGGTGGCCGACCGGGGTGAAGGCCTGGATTTTCTCGTCTCCGGCCAGTTTGAAAAGCGTACCCACATTGCTGGTGACTTCAGTACTCTTGCCGATCTTCAACGACGCGGCCCAAGCGTCCATGTCGACCAGATTCGTCTCCGCTTTGGCCACGGTGTTGACCTGCATGGTCACCGCGCTGCCCTTGTAGATCTGCTGCAGATCACCGACCATGGCCGCGGTGTCTCCGGTACCCATGTGGCCCATGAACTGCGTGATGATCTGCTGGTTCTGCGCCGTGTAGGGGATGTCCATCTGCACGGTTCCCTGGTCGCCGGCGCTCAGTTTGAAGCCGCCCAACGCCCCCTTGTCCAGCCCGTCGATTTCGGATTTCGCACCGAAGGACTCGGACAGGTTGCCTTTGGCGCTGATCGTGAGCTTCTGGATGTTGTTGTCCCCATCCATCGTGATCTTCGCGCCCACTTCGCCGTCGCCGGCCAGCTTCAAGTTGTTGCCCAGGTCCAAATCGGCCTTGACGTTCAGCGTGCCGGAGGCGCTTGAGGTGTCTTTGGTGAGGTTGTGTTCGTAAGCCAGATCCATTTTGACCCCGCCGCTCACCCCGGAGTCGCCGCCGCCGAGCTTGCCGTCGGCGTAAACCGAGAGGGTGCCCTTAACCGAATCGCTCTGCGAGACCGAGTGGTTGGCTTGCGCCGCGCCGTTGAGTTTGTCGTTGATGTAATCGACGGGATTGCCCACGATCTTCTTGACATCGCCGAACCCGTCCGGCGGCAGTCCGTTCACCATTCCGTTCAATGCGCCCTCGGCGTCGGCCTTGTTCTTGAAGAGGTAGGTCCGGCTGATTTCGCCGGTCAAGGTGGCACCCGCATTGACGCCGGGCTTGCTGTTCTCGTCTTTGGCGTTCCCACCGCCGGGGTTGTTGACCCCGCCGCCGATGTCCCCGGAAACTTTGAGCGAAGCCGAACCGTCGGCGTTTTCGGTGATTTCCGACGCCAAATGCGCGCCGCCGTGCACCCAGCCGGCCCGGCCATCGATGCCGATCGTGGTTTTTTCTTTGAAGACCGGGATCGTGGCTTTCGCCTCATTGGTCAGATCCGAGCGGAGCTGCTCCACGGCTCCCGCCGGCAGCTTCGACTGGATCGCCAGCAGATCCGAGCCCAACGCGTTGCCCCGGCTGTCCTTTCCTTGCATGAGGTACTTCTTGTCCTCATCGGAAAGACCATTCCACCACTTCTCGACCTCGTCTTTGGAGGCCCCTTGCATCTTGGCCAATTGCGAGCGCAGGTCCGCCTGATGCTGCTTGACCTGCTCCGGCGTCGGGCCTGGCACCCCGCCCGGGCCGCCACCGTCGACCGCCGACGTCCGATCCTGGTCCGCCGCCTGCTGCACGAGTTTCTTCGACAGGCCGCTGAGCGCATTCGCCGTGCCATTGAGCTGCGGCCGCATCCGACTGTTCCAATCGGCGCGGAACTTCATCGCGTCGCCGCCGCTCCACGGGCTGTGCTGCACCGCCGGGCTCAAGGAACCCACGGCGGAATTTATCTGGTCGGCGGCGCTGCCGAATGCCTGCGCCAGGGCGCGCAGTTGATCGGTATCCGCACCGAGCATTTGGTCATTCATCCGAGTCCTCTTGGTCGCGACGGCGTCGTACCGTCAAAGCAGCTTAGGTTCAAGCTCTAAGCTACACAGACCAAGCACAGGATGACCATGGGCAGAACTACCCACCAAAGCTACCGCCACGCCCGTCCAATCACCGGATCCAGCGGGCAGAGACGTTCCTCCCCGCGGAAACCCTGACGGACGGGCGTCGCGGCGGACGCCGAAGTCAGACCGAGGCGTCTTCGAGTTCCTCGTCGTCGATTTCCTCGAATTCCACGGCCGCGACCACCTTGCCGGTCGCGGGTTCGAGCATGAACGCTTCGGTCTCTTCCTCGACCATGACGAAGTCGCCGTGGTCGGTGCTGAAGTGCCAGGCGAATCCGCTTTCGCCGTTGTACTCGAAGTCCGGCTGGCCCAACGTGATGTTCTGCAGCTCGTAGCCGGCCACATCGCACAGTTCGCGGATGATGATCTCGAAATCGGGCATTTGGGCCTGTGCGGCCTCCGCCGCTGCGGCCTGCCGTTCGGCCAGATCCGGCAAGGCCGCGCTGAGCGCATCGACGGCGGCGTCGATGTCGGCTTCCGGCAGCACCTCGAGATCCAGGCCGCGCAGCCACGCCCCGTTCAGCTCGGTCAAGTCGGTGTGTTCATTCTGCACCGCGATTTCCTCGTCCAAGTCGTCGAAGGGCCCCTCGACGCCGTCCGCTTCGTCGTCGTCATCATCGTCAACCGATTCGTCGTCGGCCGCCTCGTCGGCGAGGCGAGCCGCATCGTCCTCATCGTCGTAGTCATCGTCATCTTCGTCGTCATCGTCGAGCGAGCCGTTGAGGTAAAAATCCTGCTCTTCCTCGGGCAGCGCGGCGAATTCGGCCAGACCCTTTTCGAGCAGTGCCAGATGCTCCGTGGCCCCCATCGCGGTCAACCCTTCGCGGAGGTAACCGAGCAGATCCTCGTCCAGATCCGAGGTGAAGATGAATTGCTCGAACCCGCCCTCGAGCACTTGGGTCAAATAGAAATCCGCGTAGTAGCTGCGCAGTGCATCGGCGGCGATTTCGGCATCGGTGAGATACCCGTCGAACAGCGCATTGACGATGCTGACGTTCGCGTCGACGACGTCGTCGTTTCCGGCCGCAAGGCTTTCTTCGGACAAAATGGGCTTGGTCTGAACGCTGCTCATGCTGGATCCTCACTCGGGTGGAAGATGCTGGCTTGCCTGACACTGTCGAAGGTACTCAGCGGTTTCGGCTTCGGCCATGATTTGCGGGTGAACGTTGGGCGAATCTCCGGAACACATTCGGTGCAGGTCCGCCGCACCGGGAACCGGACTTTCGGAAAATCCTCCTGCGGTATGAGCCCGGCGTGATTCCGCGGCCAGACGCGGGGTATGCAACAAAGCCGGCGACTGCGGTTACAAGCCGCACAGTGACCGCACAGATTCGGCGGAGATGGTGAATTGATGGATACCGCAACCCTGCCCCGGCTCTACCTGGACGACGGTTCGTCGGGCGGCAGAAGTGCACCCGGAGCCCGGCCCGGCACGCCGAAAGCCCGCCGACGGATTCGCTCGTTCAGCGCCTTCGTGACGATTCTGCTCAGCCTGGCCTTGGCCGCACTGCTGCTCTGGCATCGAAATCTGCCCAGTGCGGGCGGACTCAGCATGGCACTGGAGAGCTTCCTGCCCTGGCTCGGCTTGCTCAGTGCGGTGCTGCTGATTCCGGCGGTCCGTTCCCGCTCGATCCTCGCCTGGGCCAGTTGGCTGGTCCCGGTGATCGCCTGGTGCCTGATCTTCGTCCCGGGCATCCTGCCGCAACCGGCATCCGCTCCGGCTTCCGCAAACAGCTTGGTTGTCGCCACGCAGAATCTGCAGGCGAACCGGTCCGTCCTCGGCACCGGCAGCTCGCTGCTGGCGCAGAACGCCGACCTGATCGCGGTGCAGGAACTGCCCTCCGGACGACTGCCGGACAATCTCGACGCCGACTACCCGTACCAGGCCCAGGGCGGCTCCGTGGCGCTGCTGAGCAAGTTCCCGATCCTGGAATCGCAGTCGCTGCAGCTCGAAGGATTGAGCTGGGTCAGGGCCCTGCATGCCACAGTGCAGACTCCGGTCGGGAATATCAGCGTCTATGTGGTGCATGCGGCCTCGGTCCGGCCGGGCGAATATGCCGGACGGGACGCCATGCTGGCGGACTTGCAGCAGCGGATGGGACAGGATCCGGCAGAACGCACGCTGGCGCTCGGCGATTTCAATGCCGCGAGCACGGACCGGGTGCTGGCCGGCTTCCAGCAAGGGATGACCGAGCACCTCGCCAGCGACGGCGGGTTCGGCTTCACCTGGCCGGCCCAGTTTCCGGCCACCCGTCCAGACCACATCTTCAGCAAAGGAATGACGGTGAACCACGCTGCGGTACTGGCACCGGCGGGCAGCGACCACCGGGGCCTGATCAACACTCTGAGCTGGTGAGCTCCCCAGGTCGAATCCTTCGCCGGGCATTTGTTCCGGCATCGGGTTCGAGAAAACCAAAAGATTGCCTATAACAACCAGAAAACCGGCGAAACATCGAATTCATTCCATTCCCCGACGGTTAATGGTCTATTCCCAGGAAGCATCCAGTCTGCGCATCAATGGTTGATGGAACCCATCGCCGTGGTCGGCAACCCGCCGATCCGCAAGATGGGCCCGGAACCCCATCGACATAAGGATGACAATGCGAAAGAGCGTCAAAGCAGCACTCTTTGGAATGATCGCCCTAGGCCTGGTCTTCACGGGCACCAGCACTGCCGGAGCGGCCAGCACGCCGAGCCCGCGGATCGTCGGCGGCGACACCGCCAGCATCAGCGACTATCCCGCCATCGTCGCGGTCAACCAAGCCAATGGCGGCAACTGGTGCGGAGGCACCTTGCTGGCCGCGAACAAGGTGCTCACTGCTGCGCACTGCGTTGACGGCAAAACTCCCGGTTTCTTCAGCGTCAACGGCGGCAGCGCAAACCGCACGGGCGGCCCGAACTCTTCAACGGTGAAGAGCATCTGGATGGCGCCCAACTACAACGGCAGCACCTTCGAGAACGATTACGCGGTCCTGACCCTCAACACGAACTTCTCCGGACCAGTGGCAACTCTGGAGACCAATCCCGCAGTCTATGCCGCCGGCACCAATGCCACGGTCCTCGGCTGGGGCACCACCGCGAGCGGCTCCTCCAACTACCAGAGCAAGCTGCGCAAGGTCGATGTGCCGATCACGAGTGACTCGGCTTGCGCATCGGCCTACCCGCAGGGCAGCTCGAAAGGAACCTACTACAACGACTCGATGGTCTGTGCCGGATTCGCCCAGGGCGGCAAGGATTCCTGCCAAGCCGACTCCGGCGGTCCGTTGGTGATCAACGGCCGGCTGGTCGGCGTGGTTTCCTGGGGCTATGGTTGCGCCGGCAAGAACGCTTATGGCGTTTACACCCGGGTGACCAGCTACGTGGATTCGATCAACGCCCAACTCGCCAAGTAGTCAAGTAGTACCTGGCAATCTCGATTCCAGTTAGCCGCTTGGCTTTGCGATAGTCGGATATCCGTCAAACCGCTATCGCAAAGCCGGGCGGCTAACCTTTTCGGATCAGAGCCCTTCCAGCAATGCCGCAACTGCGGCGAAATAGGATTCTGCAGACTCGTCCTTCGCCATGGAGCGACGCACGATGTATCCCTGGCAGAGTCCGACGACGGCCGGCGCCAAGAGCCGGGCCCGGTCCTCGGCCGCCGAATCGTCCAATCCCCGCCCGCGGCGGAACCACTGGCGCAGGTATTCCGCCATTTGCCCGGTGAGTTCCTGGACTGCAGCCGCGGCAACGGAGCGAATCGCGTCCGTCTGCACTGCTTCACCCCAAACCTGGAGCGCCAGCCCGGTTTTGGCCACTTCGGGCATGCTGCGCAGGAACCTGGCGACCGCCTCGCTCGGCGGCGGTATCTCAACCCCCTGAGCCAGCTCGAGCATCGCTCCGATCCGTTCCTGCAACATGGCCCGGGCGGCATCCGCAGTGAGTTCGTCCTTGCCCCGGTAGTAGCCATAGATCGCGCCCGCCGACAGTTCCGACTCGGCGACGATGTCCGCCATCGAGGTCGCGGAGAAGCCTTTTCGGGCGAAACAGGCCAAGGCCGCGTCTTGAATCCGCTTCCGCATCTGCTCCCGATGCGCTTCAGTCACTTTCGGCATGGTTTCATATTATCAAAAACGAACGTTCGTTTTGACATTAGGGCGACACGCTCCATAATAGAGAACGAACATTCGTTTTAACCTCTCCGCCTAAGGAACCGCAATGTCCAACCAGCCCAGCCCGATCAAGGACGGCTTGCACAATCCGCACACCCCGTGGCCCGTAGTAGCCCGCACCGCTTTGCTCGCGGCCCTGGCCGTCTGCATCGTGCTGTTGGCTTTCGCCTGGCCCAGCGTCACCACAAAGGTCCAACAGCTGCCGATCGCGGTGCTCGGCAGCTCCGAGCAAATCGCCCAGCTCGCCCAGAAAGCGCCTGAAGGAGCCCTGGACATCCGCTCCGCCAATGGCCGGGACGATGCCAAAGCGCAGATCGAAAACCGCGAGATCTACGGCGCGGTCATCCTCGGCGCCCAGCCTGAAATCCTGGTTTCCAGTGCTGCCAGCCCGATCTCGGCGCAGCTGTTGACCCAATTGGGCACCCAACTGCAGTCGCAGATCCAGCAACAAGCCATCACCGGCTTGCAACAGGCCCTGGCCCAAGGGGCGCCGGCCGCCGGGGCGCCCGCGGCAGCGATTCCGACAGTCAAGATCACCGACGTCGTACCGCTTTCCACCGATGACCCTCGCGGCACCGGGCTGGCCGTCGCGGGCCTGCCCCTGGCCATGGGTGGAATCGTCGGCGGCGTGCTGATCTCGCTGCTGGTCACCGGAACCTGGCGCAGGCTTGCCGCGGTCGCCGGCTATGGTGTTTTGGGCGGCCTGGGCCTGACCACCATCATGCAAGGCTGGCTGCACATCCTGCAGGGCGATTTCCTGGTCAATGCTGCCGCGATTTTCCTGGCAGTCGGCGCAACCGCGGCCGCGATCGTCGGGCTGAATGCCTTCATCGGCCGCGCCGGGATCGCGGTCGGCTCGGTGCTGACCATGTTCATCGGCAACCCGCTCTCCTCACTCACCCAGCCCAAAGAATTCCTGCCCGGACCCTGGGGCGAGATCGGCCAATGGTTCGTGCCCGGAGCCTCCGGAACGCTGTTGCGGGATCTGTCCTATTTCCCGAGCGCGAACACCGCGTTCCAATGGCTGGTCTTGGCCGGCTGGCTGGTTGCCGGGTTGGTTTTGACCATGGTCGGCCATTTCCGGGACCAATCCGGAATTCCACAGCACGATCAGCCCCCGGCCGCCGAGCCTGATCAGCCAGCGCCCGGGCACCGCCGCGCGCATGCCGCGATCAGCTGAACCGCCTGACCGAACACCGTTAAAACCTTGCGGCCCGTACTGAATTCAGTACGGGCCGCAAGGGCTTGATCTCCACAGGGCTCAGTCGTGGTGGATGGGCGGGACCGGGCGCCAGATCACCATGGCCTGGCTCCGCGCCCGCGGCCGCTGGCCGCGGAGCAGGCTCTCCACATCACCGGTCGAACCAGCAGCGAACACCCGTTGGGCATTGCCCTGCTGGGCCAGCTGGTCGCCGAGCTCCTTGACCTTGGCCTGCAAGGCCGCCACCTGGTTTTCCAACTGCATGATCCGCTTGATCCCCTCGAGCGAAACACCGGCATGGGAGAGCCGCTGGATTTCCCGCAGCATATCGACGTCGTAAGGCGAATAGCGGCGGGAACGGCCCGGCGCCCGGCTCGGTGAAACCAGACCCAAACGGTCGTACTGGCGCAAGGTCTGCGGATGCATCTCGGCCAGTTCGGCGGCGACCGAAATGACGTACAACGGAGCGTGGTCTTGGGAAATCATCGGCTAAAGCCTGGCCTTCCCGGCAAGATCGGCCCGGGGATTCTCCCCCGAGGTCGCGGCTTCGAACTCCTTGACCGCTTGCTCGGCTTCTTTGTTCAGTTTCTGCGGCACCGCCACATCGATGGTCACCAGCAGATCACCGGTGGCCTTCGAGGTCTTCACGCCTTTGCCCTTCACCCGCAGCGTGCGGCCGGACGGGGTGCCGGCGGGCACCCGGACCTTGACCGATTCGCCGTCGAGCGTCGGCACCGAAATGGTCGCACCCAAGGCAGCCTCCGGGAAGCTGACCGGCACGTGGATCCGGATGTTGTTGCCGTCCCGGACGAAGAAATCGTGCGGCGTGACCTGCACTTCGACCATCAGATCGCCGGAACCGGCGGCTCCGGGCTGCCCTTTGCCACGGACCCGGACCTTTTGTCCGTCTTTGATCCCGACCGGAATGCGGACCTCGATCACTTCGCCGTCCGGCTCGCGGAGGCCGATCGTGGTGCCGTTGATCGATCCGGCGAAGGAAATCGTGGTTTTCGCGGTACGGTCCGCCCCTTTGGTCGGGCGCGGCTGCTGGTAGCCCTGGTAGGCGCCGCCGAAAATATCGGCGAACTCCGGGGGCAATCCGGAAGCATCGTAGCCGCGGCTGCGGGAGCCGCCGCGCGCGTTGTTGAACAGGCCGCCGAACATATCGTCGAAGCCGGCGCCGCTTTGCCCACCGGCGCCTCCGGCACTGAATCGGGCGCCTGAGCCCATGGCGCGGATCGCGTCGTATTGTTCCCGGTCCTCGGCGCTGGAAAGCACCGAATAGGCCTCGGAGATGTCTTTGAACTTCTTCTCCGCGGCGGCATCGCCCTGGTTCTGGTCCGGGTGGTATTTGCGGGCCATCTTGCGATAGGTCTTCTTGATGTCCGCATCCGAGGCGTCCTTGGAGACACCGAGGATTGCATAGAAGTCCTTATCGACCCAGTCTTGACTAGCCAAGGTATCTCCTTTCGTTTCTATTGAAGACTATCGAGCGGCCAGATCTGCAGGCTAAAACTTGGTTGAAACCTGCAGATCTGGCCACTCGATGCGAATTATTCCGGGACCGCAACGATCACCTGGGCGGCGCGCAAGACCCGCTCGCCCTTGCGGTAACCGGAGCGCAGCACCTGGCTGACCGAGTCGGTCTGGACCTCGGCGCTGGGTTGCTGGATGAGCGCTTCGTGCACGTTCGGATCAAACTCGACGCCGATTTCGTCGATGCGCTCCAGACCATAGGTCTTCAGCGCAGCTTCGAGCTTGGCTGCGATCGCGGCGAACGGGCCCTCGGTCAGATCGCCATGCGTGCGGGCCGCATCGACGTCGTCGAGCACCGGCAGCAGCGAGTTCAGCACGCCGATCACGGCGCTCTCCCCCGCGACCGCCCGGTCCCGCTCGACGCGTTTGCGGTAGTTCACGTATTCGGCCTGCAAGCGCAGCAGATCGTTCTTGAGCTCTGCGGCATCCACCTGCCCGGCGCCCTGGGCCACCGACTCGTCGGCGGGCACCTCGGCATTGTTCAGGATGTCTTCGACTTGCGCCAAAGGATCCTGCTCCTCCGGAACGTCCCCGGCGGGACCCGTTGCCGGGTCCACGTCGGTTTCGTCTTTTTCGGGGTTGCGGCCCTGATCAGATTGGCTCTGGTCGGACATGACTACTTCTTCTCGTTCTTCGGTTCTTCTTCGTCCACGATCTCGGCGTCGACGATGTCTTCGTCGGGCTTGGCATCTTCGCTCGGGGCGTCACCGGCAGCGCCGGCACCCTCGGCCTGGGCCGAAGCGTAAATCGCTTCGCCGAGTTTGGTCTGCGAAGCCTGCAGCTTCTCCGAGGCCGCCTTGACCGCGTCCTCATCGGTGCCGGCCAGCGCGGTCTTGAGCGCCTCGACGTCGGCCTTGACCTCCGTCTTGACCTCTTCCGGCAGCTTGTCGTCATTGTCGGTGAGGATCTTGTCGACCGAGTACGCCAGCTGCTCGGCGCTGTTGCGGGCCTCGGCCTGCTCACGCCGGGCCTTGTCCTCTGCAGCGTGTGCCTCAGCGTCGGCGACCATGCGCTCGATGTCTTCCTTGGACAGCGAGGAACCGCCGGTGATGGTCATCGACTGCTCCTTGCCGGTGCCCTTGTCTTTGGCCGACACGTGCACGATGCCGTTGGCGTCGATGTCGAAGGTGACTTCGACCTGCGGCACGCCGCGCGGAGCCGGTGCGATGCCGGTCAGTTCGAAGGTGCCCAACGGCTTGTTGTCCCGGGTGAACTCGCGCTCGCCCTGGAACACCTGGATGGCCACCGAAGGCTGGTTGTCGTCCGCCGTGGTGAAGGTCTCGGACCGCTTGGTCGGAATCGCGGTATTCCGCTCGATCAGCTTGGTCATCACGCCGCCCTTGGTTTCGATGCCGAGGGAAAGCGGGGTGACGTCGATGAGCAGCACGTCTTTGCGTTCGCCCTTGAGCACGCCGGCTTGCAGCGCGGCGCCGACGGCGACCACCTCGTCCGGGTTGACGCCCTTGTTCGGCTCCTTGCCACCGGCCAGCTGCTTGACCAATTCGGTCACTGCGGGCATCCGGGTGGAACCGCCGACCAGCACGATGTGGTCGATGTCGGAAACCTTGATCCCGGCCTCGGCGATCACGTCCTGGAACGGCTTCTTGGTGCGCTCGAGCAGATCAGCGGTCAGTTCCTGGAACTTCGCCCGGGTCAGCTGCTCGTCCAAGTGCACCGGACCGTCAGGGGTGACCGAGAGGTACTGCAGCGAGATGTTGGTGCTGGTGGCCGAGGAGAGTTCCTTCTTGGCCTGCTCGGAAGCTTCGCGCAGACGCTGCAGCGCGATCTTGTCCTTGGAGAGGTCGATGCCCTTGACCTTGAGCTGGTTCAGCAAGTAGTCGACGATCCGCTGATCCCAGTCGTCGCCGCCCAGGCGGTTGTCGCCGGAGGTGGCGCGGACCTGGATCGTGGAGAAGCCGTCGTCGTCTTTGCCGACTTCCAGCAGCGAGACGTCGAAGGTGCCGCCACCGAGGTCGAAGACCAGGATGAGTTCGTCTTCTTTGCCTTTGTCCAAGCCATAGGCCAGCGCCGCCGCAGTGGGCTCGTTGACGATGCGCAGCACGTTCAGGCCGGCGATCTCACCGGCTTCTTTGGTGGCCTGGCGCTCGGCGTCGTTGAAGTAGGCAGGAACCGTGATCACCGCGTCGGTGACCTTTTCGCCCAAGTAGGACTCGGCGTCGTTCTTGAGCTTCATCAGGGTGCGGGCGGAGATTTCCTGCGCGGTGTACTTCTTGTCGTCGATGCCGACGGTCCAGTCGGTGCCCATGTGGCGCTTGACCGAGGCGATGGTGCGATCGATGTTGTTGACGGCCTGGCGCTTGGCGATTTCGCCGACCAGGACTTCACCGCTCTTGGAGAACGCGACGACTGAGGGGGTGGTGCGGCCGCCTTCGGCGTTCGCAATGACGACGGGCTCGCCGCCTTCGAGGACGGAAACCACCGAGTTGGTGGTTCCGAGGTCGATGCCTACTGCACGTGACATGTTTTTTCCTTTCGGGATTTCTTACAAGTTGAGTGTTCTAATATCAACTTTACGCTTGAGTCGACCAATGTCAAGTCTAAGTTGAGCCATCTGTGCTCAACTTTGGAAAAAGCTGTGCGGCGACCATCGATCGCGCTGCGGCGTGGTCCCACTGAGTCGACCGCGTGACTGGGACAGAACGGGTTTGTCCCACTCAGTTGGCGAACTCAGTGGGACCGGGCCGAATCCAATTCAGCGCGGTGCGATGCCCTTCAAGCGCATCACCGCACGCACCACGTGGACATTCGCCGTTGGCAGCAGCCTGGCCAGCAAATCCTGCGCTCGTCCGTCGCTGATGAAAATCCGCGCCCGGTTGCGCAGCACACCGTCCAGGATGATCCGCGCCGCCCGGGCCGGCTGCGTCCCCTGCTGGAGCATCTCATGGAATCGCTGGCTGGAGCCGTCCTGGTAGTCGGCATGCAGCGTGATATCAGTGGCCACCGCGCCGGGGTGCACCGTGTGCACGGTGACATGGCGGATGCCACGGATCCGGTGCTCGGCCCGCAAACTGTCGGTGAATCCGCGCACCGCGAACTTGGTGGTGCAGTAGGGCACCAGATACGGCAAACCGAGGATGCCTTGGCTGCTGGAGATGTTCACGATCGCAGCCTCCGGACGGCTCAGCAAGTGCGGATAGCAGAGCTGGGTAGTGTGCACCACACCCCAATAGTTCACCCCGGTGATCCGTTCGAAGTCCGCCGCCGTGAGATCGCCAAAGGTCCGGTCGCCCAGCGCAATCCCGGCATTGTTGATCAGCAGATCGAAGCCACCGAAGCGCGCCAACACCGCCTCGACGAAACGGTCCACAGCTTGCCGGTCCGAGATGTCGACCCGTTCGGCGAAGAACTCGGCTCTTTTGCCGGCCAGCTGCTCCTCGGTCTGCTCCAGCCCGGTGATGTCGCAGAACGCGACGATGGCGCCCCGGCTGGCGAGTTCGTTGGCCAGCGCGTTGCCGATGCCGGTGCCGCCGGCTCCGGTGACGATCGCTACCTTGCCCTTGAGATTCTTCATGCTCGTCCCCTGCTCTGCGATCGGTTCCTGCTCAGGAACTCCAGATAATCGTCCGCTGCCCGGCCCGGTGCTTCGAGCATCGGCATATGGCCGAGGTCTTCGTAGATATTGAGTTCTGCCCCCGGTATTCGCCGGTGCAGCAGATGGGCCGCACTGACGTCTACCAACTGGTCGCGGGCTCCCCAGACCACCAGCGTCGGCACGGCCAGCCCGGCGAGATCCGCCTCGCCGAGTGGCTCAAAACCGTGGAAATCGGCGAAGATTTCCGCGTAGGACTGCTTCCGGTCGATGTAGTCCCGGGCCAAGCCGGCCCGGGCCGGAGCCGGATTGAACGGGGGCCGGTGCATGGTCATCGGATACAGGCGGCTGAAATCCGCCGGCGAGTCGAGCAGGAACGGATTGTCCCCCGCAGCCACCAGCCGGTCCAACCGGCTTGGCTCCCGCCCGTCGACCCCTGCCGCATCGCTCAACCCGATGCTGGCGATCCGCCCGGCATGCCCCAGACCCAGATGGGCGACGATGAAGCCACCCATCGAATTGCCGTAGACATGCGCGGTCGGAATCCCCAGCTTGTCGAGCATCGCCACGACCCGGCGCGCCTGGTCCCGGGGCGAATACCCGAGGCCGGGCCGGAAAGGCGTCTGCCCATGGCCCGGAAGGTCCGGGATCAATACTCGGTACGAATTCAGCAGTCGCCCGGCGAAACGGATCCAAATCCGCTTGTCCGCAGTGAAACCGTGCAACAGCACCACCGCCTCTGCCTCGCGGTCCCCGCCGTCGAAATAGCTGAGCGGAAGACCCTCTACCGGGACCACTCCGGTCGCCAGACCGCGCAGCCGTGCTTCCGCCTGCCAATTGGCGGCGTACAGCAGCTGACCGAACCGCTCATAGGTTCGGCGCAGCGCACCGGCCGCGCTCATGCTTCACCATCGGGCCGACGTGCGGCAAGCCAGGCCGAAGCCGGGTAGGCAGAGCGGTCCAGAATCGACTTCATATCCACGGAGACCAGCCGATTCATCAGCCGCTGCGGCAAGAGCCGGGCGCCCAACCAGGTGCTGGCGGCCCGGTTGCCATAGACGATCCTGGTCCGCGAGCTGCCCAGCCGATTGAAGACTAGTCGAACCACATCCTCGGGAGAGGTTTTCAGGTACTTGCCGCGGAAGGCCTGGGTGGCTTGGCTCCGCGTGATGTTGGTGTCGACGCCACCGGGGTGCAAGGTGTACACCCGGACCGGCGTATCCATCAGCTCGGCGGCAAGGCACTCGCTGAAACCGCGCACCGCGAACTTGGCTGAGCTGTAATCGCTGTGGTTCGGCGGCCCGATCAGACCGAACAAACTAGAGACATTCACCAGATATCCCGGGTCGCCGTCGAGCAATTGCGGCAAGAATGCGCGGGTGCCGTTCACCACACCCCAGAAATCGATGCCCATCACCCGCTCGAACGATTCCTCCGAGGTGGCCCAAAAGGGTTGCCCTTCGCCTTCGACGCCGGCGTTGTTGATGACCACATCCGCCGGGCCGAGTTCCGCGGCGACTGCTTCGGCGAATGCCGTGAAATCGGCGATCGAAGAAACATCGAAAACCCGGGCTAGAACCTGGGCCGGCGCGCAAAGACGTACGGTCTCGGCCAGATCCCCCGGGTCGACGTCGTTCAGCGCCACCCGGGCACCGCGCCGCACCGCTTCCAGCGCGTAAGCCCTGCCCATACCGGATCCGGCCCCGGTGACCACCACGACTTTCCCGTTCAACGATTTCACGCCGCGACCTCCGCCTCGGGAACCGCGCCCGGTGCCTGGTCCGATCCGCCGCGCCAGGTCAGCAGGTGGTCGGACCGTTGCAACCGTTTCGCCCAGCGCCGGTAGGTGAAGGTGAAGCCGGGGAACATCGCGGTGACATGCCCGTCCCGGGACTGGTACCAGGAATTGCAGCCGCCGCGTTTCCAAACGGTCTGCTCCATCTCCGCGTGGATCCGTCGGGTGTACTTGGCCTCGGCCGCTTCGCTGACTTCGATCGCCGTCGCGCCCCGGGCACGGACCTCGCCGATGCAGCGCATGATGTATTCCATTTGGGCCTCGATCACGAAAATCGCACTGGTGTGGCCGATTCCGGTGTTCGGCCCGGTGACCAGGAACAGGTTGGGGAACCCCGGCACCGTGGTGCCCAGGTAGGCGCGCGGGAAATCGGCCCAGAAGGCGGCCAGACCGCACCCGGCGCGCCCGGTCACCGGGTACGGGATGAGACCGTCCGTCGCATCGTAGCCGGTAGACCAGACGATCGCGTCCACTGGGATGTGCCGGCCGGAAACGGTCCAGATTCCTTCCCGGTCAATCCGATCGATCCCATCCGCGGCGTCGTGCAATGTGGTGTTGCCGGCTGCCAACGCCGGATAGTAGGCATTCGAAAGGATGATCCGTTTGCAGCCGATGGTGTACCCGGGCGTCACTTTGCGCCGCAGCTCCGGGTCGGCCACCTGCGAGCTGATGAGTTTCAATGCCCGGCGCCTGGCCACCAGATTGAGCATCCGTTCGGAGTACTTGAACCCGATGATCCGGGTTTCCAACCCCGCGTAGATGGCGGCCCGGACCACTCGGCGGAGCACCGGAGCATTGACCAGCCGGCGCTGGAACGGACTGAATTCCCGATCCGGCCGGGGCATCACCCAGTGCGGGCTGCGTTGGAAGACGTGCAGTTCGGCGACTTCCGGCTGGATCGCCGGGATCACCTGCGCCGCGCTCGCTCCGGAACCGACCACCGCGATCCGGGCTCCTGCCAGCGGGACCGAATGGTCCCAGTCATTGGTGTGGAAGGCCGGGCCGGCAAAGCTGTCCTTCCCCGGGAAATCGGGCACCACGGGAGTGCTCAGCGGGCCGGTGGCGTTGATCACGAATTGGCCGCGGAATTCCCCGCTCTGCCGGGTCTTGATCAACCATTCGCCCGCCGGCCCGTCCCATTCCAGCCCGGTCACCTCGGCGCCGAGCACCGTGCGTTCGGCCAAGCCGTGCCGGGCGATGACGCGTTCGGTGTAGCCGGCGAGTTCCGGTTGCCCGGCGAACATCCGGGACCAGGGGTACGGCTCGAAAGAAAGCGAATACAGCGGAGATTGCACATCGACCGCAGCGCCGGGATAGCTGTTCTGCTGCCACGTCCCGCCCATGAAACTGCGTCGCTCCAGGAGCAGGAAATCGTCAATGCCACGCCGTCGGAGGTTCGCCGCCGCGGCCATCGCCCCAAAACCGGTCCCGATGATGACGACGGCGGCCTGCCGGATCTGTTCGGACATCGAGCCTCCCCAAAGTGGTAACGATTGTGACCAGATTATCAAAAAAGTGTGCCCGGGGTCACACTTTTTCGGATTATTCGCTCGGGCGCTCCGGTAGCGTCTCGTCCAGCTGCACCAACATTGCGGCGCAGGCCTGCAACAACCGCACGATAGCCTCGGCGATCTGCGCTTGCGGCTCCTCGAAACCCTGCTTCACCCAGACCATCGAGACATGGCTGATTCCGCCGGTGAGCATGCGGAGGATCACGGTACGCGTCACCGGAGCCACCTGGAAGGTAAGCCCCCAAGCATCCAGGAGCCCGCCGAAGAACGCCGTGAATTCCTCCATCCGGCCCAGATAGGCCGCTTCCACCCGCTCGCTGACCCCGAGCACTTCGAACCAGACCACTCGGGCCAGGCGGGGGTCCGCCCGGATCTCAGAGAGGAAGGCATCCACACCACTGCAGAAGGTGCCGGTCAGATCTGGCGCATCGAGCGGAATCGCCGCAACCACGACCTCGACCAGCCGGTCCAAACACGATGCATAGACGGCCAGCAGCAAGTCTTCGGTGCTGGCGAACTCCTGGTAGAACGTGCGGTGCGAAACCCGCGCCGCAGAACACAATTCCCGCACCGTCGTCGCCCGGTAGCCGCGGGTGCCGAACAGCTCGAGGCCGGATTCGAGCAGCCGCAGCCGGCGCCCCGCCGCACGCGTCGAATCGGGCTCACCGGCATATCTGCGCCCCTGGCTTTCCACCCGCTACCCTTTCTCCGACCGGGGCGGCCTCGGCAGCCCCACTGTTGACACCCCACCTTTGAGAATAGTGGCCACCAGGCCCGTCCAATCGCACCCTTCACCGGGCTCAGCCGTCCCTGCCCACCGAAAACCCGAATTGGACGGGCGCGGGGCGGGCGAAGCGAGGTGAGGGCGGTTCGAATTCGGCGAATTCGGCGAAAGGGGTTGACGTGGAATCCACTCGAGGTTTAGTTTCCATATATGGAAAGTTCCAAGATTGGAAAATACGAGGCCGAACCGGCGCAAGAAGCCCGGCTCGACGCGATTTTCTCCGCCTTGGCGCACCCTGTCCGCAGACACCTCATCGATTTGCTGCATCAAGGCGATGCCACGGTCAATGAACTGGCGGCTCCGTTCGAGTTGGGCACGCCCGCCATCTCGAAACACCTGACAATCCTGGAAAAAGCCGGGTTGATCAAACGCACGGTGAAGCAACAATGGCGCACCTGCAGCCTCGAACCGACCGGCTTCGTGCACCTCAAAGACTGGACCGAACACTATGCCAATCTCTGGGAAGGCAGCCTCCAGCGCCTTGACACCCTCCTCGAAAAACTCCAAGCAACTACACCTGAAAAGGAACCGGAAAATGACTGAAGTACGCAAGGAAATCATTGAGCACGGCATCATCCTCAGCTGCGATTTCAACGCTCCGCGGGAACTGGTTTTCCGCACCCTCTCGGAATCCGACCTCATCCAGCAGTGGTGGGGGCCGGAAGGCTTCCCGGTCAACAACTCGACCATGGACTTCCGTCCGGGCGGACAGTGGCTGTACAGCATGCGCAGCGACGAAAGCGGCGAAGAGTTCTGGTCGAAGGCCAGCTACGTCGAGATCGTGGCGCCGGAGAAGATCGTCTGGACCGACGCCTTCTGCGATGCGGAGGGGAATGTCAATGAAGATCTGCCCCAGGGCAGCATGACCATTACGCTGACCGAGCAGGACGGCGTGACCACCTTCCGCAACGAGGTCGCTTTCACCAGCAATGAAGAGCGCGATCAGATCGTCGCGATGGGCATGATCGAAGGCATGACCATGACGCTCAACCAGCTGGAAGGCCTGTTGGCCGAGCTGGAAAACGCCTGAACCGCGGCCGGAGCCGGGCGGCACGGAAATCCGGGAATGTAAAGATTTCGCAAAGACCGATTACTCTCCGGTAACTTTCCTTCCGCCCGGCTCCGCCCACCAGGGACGATAGATGCATGCGCATTGAAATCGTGATTTTCGACGGATTCGACGATCTGGACGCGCTGGCCCCGGCCGAGGTTTTGAACATCGCAGCCAGGGAGGGCGCCCCCTTCGACGTCGAGTTGGTCGGTGTGCGCAGCCCGGGCCTGGTTCAATCCGCCTGGAAGACCCAGATCTTCGTGGAAAACGTGCTCGGCAAGCCGGACGCGGTGATCATCCCCGGCGGCGGCTGGGTGGCCAAACCCGCCCACGGCACCTGGGCCCAGGTGCAGGATGGATTCCTGCCCCGGAAACTCGCCGAAATCGCACCCGGCCTGCAGTGGGCCGGATCGGTGAGCACCGGCGCGATGGTGCTGGCGGCCGCGGGCATGCTGCACGGCCGGGCGGCCACCGCGAGCCAAGGCGTCCTGGAGGAGTTGCGGGCGGCCGGAAGTTTTGTGGTCCCGCAGAAAGTGGCCGACGACGGGGACCGAATTACCGCAGCCGGACTCACCTCGAGTCTGGACCTGGCGTTGTGGATCACCGACCGGTTCGCCGGGGCCGAGATCGCAGCCCGGACTTCAGTGGCCATCGGCTACCGGCCCTGGGATGAAGTGTGGACCAGGGGCACTGCGGCCTAGACTTGGCGGACCAAAAGCACAACACAATATTGGGGGAATTCATGTCGCCGAGCATTGCGGAGCTGACTGGACAAGGAAAGAAACTACGCGGCAGCCTGCCACGTGCGGCGCAGGCTGATTTCGCCGCCTTGGACCGGGACCCGGTGAGCATCCTGCAGGACCAGAACCGCAGCCGGCTGCCCGAGCTGGTGCCAGTGCGGATCGGCCGGATGCTGCAGTCGCCGTTCGCCTACTACCGGGGCACCGCCTCGGTGATGGCCGCGGATTTGGCGCAGAACCAGCACACTGGAGTATTGCTGCCTTCCTGCGGCGATGCGCACATTTCCAATTTCGGGCTTTTCGCATCGGCCGAGCGGCAGTTGATTTTCGACCTCAATGACTTCGACGAAGCCGGTTTGGCGCCTTGGGAATGGGACCTGAAACGACTCGCTGCGAGCGTCATGGTCGGCGCCCGGGACAACTCGATGAGCGAGCAGCAGGCCACCAGCGCCACCCGGTCCGCGGTAGCCGGCTATCGGCAGACACTGCTGCGGCTGATGGCTTTGACCGCCCTGGAACGCTATTACTTCCAAGTCAACACCGACGGGGTCCAGGACCAGCTCAACTCCGACGAACAGAAGCTGTTGCGCAAGGCCAGCCAAAAAGCCCGTGGACGCACGTCGGAACAGGTACTCGGCAAAATCGTTGCCCGGCATGAGGACGGCGTCTCCCGAATCGTCGACCAACCGCCGATCATGCGCCATGTGCCGCATGCCGAGCCGCACGAATTCGCCCGGCTGTTCCAGGAGTACAGCAGCACGGTGCGCTCGGACATCGCGGTGCTCCTGCAGCAATTCACTCTGGTGGACTACGTGCTGCGGGTGGTCGGCGTCGGCTCGGTGGGCACCCGCTGCTATGTGATGCTGCTCGAAGGGCCCGCGGGCGAACCGTTGTTCCTGCAGGCCAAGGAGGCCCCGCCCTCGGTGCTGCAGGTTTACGGCGGAATGCCCAACGGACTGCCGCCCGGAGTGGATCCGCACCGGGGCGGCTCGGAGGGCCACCGGGTGGTCGCCAACCAGAAGATCCTGCAGGCCTCCTCAGACCCCTTCCTCGGTTGGATCCAAGGATTCGCCGGCGACGACGACGATCGCCGCCGGGTCGATTACTACTGGCGCCAGTTCCGCGATATGAAGGGTTCGGTGGAGACCAACGGCTTGTCCGCCGCCAACTTCACCAGCTACGTCGAGTGGTGCGCCCGGCTCCTGGCCCGGGCGCACAGCCAGACCGGGGCCGGCGCGGTCGCGGCCGGCTATCTGGGGCGCAGCGAGCGGTTCGACGAAGCGATCGTGGCTTGGTCGGCCAGTTACGCCGACCAGTGCGAAAAGGACTACGCCGCCTTGCAGTCGGCAGTGAAAACCGGCCGGATGCCGGCCGAATTCGGCGTCTGATCCGGAGTGGAAGCCAGCCGGCCTGCGTCACACCACGCACATCGGCGATCGTCTAGTATTTCCAGGTGCAACCATCCCTGTGGCTGGCCTTGTTGGCCGCCTGCCTGCTGATCAGCTTCACGCCCGGCGCCGGCGCGATCAACACCATGAGCAACGCGCTCAGCTCCGGATTCCGCCGTGCTTTGTGGGGCATTCTGGGCCAGCAGGCCGCTCTGCTGCTGCAAATCGCCATCGTCGCCGCCGGCGTCGGGCTCCTGGTCGCCTCCTCGCCGATCGCCTTCCACCTGATCCGCTATGCAGGGGCGGCGTATCTGGTCTATCTCGGCGTGCGCAAGATCTTCAGCCGGCCCGTTGAGCCTGCCCCGGAGGCGGCATCGGCAGCACGGGAAAGCGCCTTCTCGATGTTCCGCCGGGGTTTCTGGGTGAACTTGCTCAACCCGAAGGCAATCGTGTTCTTCCTGGCCTTCGTACCGCAGTTCATCCGGCCGGACGCGGCGTTGCTGCCGCAATATCTGGTCTTGGCGGCCACCGTGGTCTTGGTGGACATCGCGGTGATGTGGCTGTTCTTCGCCGCAGCGGCCCGTTCACTGCGGCGATTCACCACGAGCCGGCAAGGCGAAATCATGCTCAACCGGGTCTTCGGCGGACTGTTCATCGGCGTCGGGGTGCTGCTCGCCGTGGCTTGAACAGCGGACGGGCCCGGCGGCCCGGCTCAGAACTCCAGCAGGACCTTGCCCGAGCGGGACGGATCACCAGCTAGCTCGAACGCCTCCAGCATCTGCGCGACCGGAAAGACCTGGGTCACCACCGGATCCGCCCGCAACGAGCCGTCGGCCAGCGCGCCGAGCACACGGTCCAGTTCGCCGTTGAACCGGAACGAACCGGCCAACTGCAATTCCCGGCTCACCGCGAGTGAAATATCCACCGGTTGCGGACCGGCCGGCAGCAAACCCACCATCACCACTTTCCCGCCGCGGGTTGCGCCGCGCAGCGCCAGGTCCAGTCCGCTGTGATGCCCGGAGGATTCGAAAACCACGTCGGCATGGATCGCGCTGATCTGATCCTCAGTCGCGGCCTGCAAGGTCCCGGTGGCGCCGAGCTCGCGCGCGATCTGCAGCGGCTTGGCCTGCAAATCGACGGCTATCAACTCCCGTGCACCCAGCGTCCTGGCTACCGCGACGACGAGCGAACCGATCGGCCCGGCCCCGATCACCAACACCTTGGCCCCGCCGAGCACACTGCCGCCGTCGGGCCGGAGTCCGGCCTGCTCCACGGCGTGCCAGGCCACTGAAGCCGGCTCGGCAATCGCCGCCGAACGCAGCGGCAGGCCGTCCGGCAACCGGCGCAGCATCCGCCCGGGCAGCGCGACATAACGGGCGAAGGCGCCCTGGGTGTGCGGGAAACGGGCGGCACTGCCCAGGTAAGTCCCGCCGGGCGCCAGGTTCGGCCGGCCAGCCGGGTACGGGGTGCCGTCGGCATCGGCACGCGGCGTCGCGGGGTGGATTGCAACCTGGGTGCCGGCCGCGGGCGAGCTGCCGTCCGCGGCGGCTTCCAGCACGGTGCCCACCACTTCGTGGCCCAGCAGCATCGGCTCGCGGAGAATCGACTGGCCCGCCGCGCCGTGCCGCCAATAATGCAGATCGGACCCGCAAATCCCGCCGTAGGCGATCTGCAGCAAGGCCTCGTCCGGGCCGGGTTCCGGCATCGGCAATTCGACCAAACGCAGATCGCCCTTGGCGTGGATCTGCACTGCGAGGTTTGCGTCCATGGTTGCTCCCGATGGTTCCGGCGGCCGCTCGGCCGACCGATTCAGACGACGGCGGTCATGCCGCCGTCGATGAAAATGGTTTGCCCGTTGACGAAATCCGAGGCGTCCGAGGCAAGCCATACGGCCGGCCCGACCAAATCCTGCACGGTCCCCCAGCGGGCGGCAGGGGTCCGGCCCAACACCCAGGAATTGAACGCGGCGTCGTCGACCAGGCTCTGGGTCATTTCGGTGTGGATGTAACCGGGGGCCAGAGAATTGATCTGCAAGCCGTGCTTGGCCCATTCCGCGGCCATCGCCCGGGTCAGGTTCCGCACCCCGCCCTTGGCCGCGGTGTAGGCCGCAATCGTCGGTCTGGCCAATTCGCTCTGCACCGAGCCGATGTTGATGATCTTCCCACTGCCGCGGTCGATCATCGGCGCGGCCAGCGCTTTGCCGATCAGGAACAGGCTGCTCAAATCGGTTTTCAACACGCGTTCCCAATCCGCGAATTCCAACTCCAACAACGGCACCCGGTGCTGCAGGCCCGCGTTGTTGACCAAGACGTCCGGTACGCCGGCCGCCGCCATGATTGCGGCGATCCCGGCTGAAACCTGCTCCGGATCGGTGATGTCGAAGGCACTGGTGTGGACTCGACCGGCACCGAATCTGGCCCGGAACTCCGCCGCCGCAGCCTCGACCCGCTCGGCCTGCCGGCCGTGCAGCACCACCGTGGCACCGGCCTCGGCCAGCCCTTCCGCGATCGCGCGGCCGATGCCCCGGCTGGATCCGGTGACCAGGGCCATTTTGCCGGTCAGATCGAACATCATTCCCGTCCTTCCACGACAGTCCGCACCACTGCGAGGTCCTGGCCCCCGAGCCCCTGCTCCACCAGCGCTGCATACCGGTCGCGGGCGGCACGGCTCAGTGCAGCGTCGGTTCCGCTCTGTTCCGCGGCGTCCAGGAAGAAGCCAAGGTCCTTGAGCATGAATTGCGCAGCACCGCGGACCCGGAAATCCCGGGCTGCGATCCGCGGCCCGATCTGGCGCAGCACTGCAGAATCCGCCAAACCTCCGGAGAGGACCTCGAGCAGCTGCTGGCCGTCCAGGCCGGAGCGTTCGGCGACCACCACGGCTTCGGCGAGCGCCGCTGCGGTCAATCCGACCAGCACTTGGTTGCAGGCTTTGGCCAGCGAACCGGCGCCGAGTCCGCCGAGCCGTTGCGCCCTGCCCATTGCGTCGAAGACCTGTTTGACCCGCTGGAACGCTGCTTCAGAACCACCGGCCATGATCGCGAGCGTGCCCTGTTCGGCGCCTTCGGTACCGCCGCTGACCGGAGCATCGATCAGTTCCGCGAGCCCCTCGAGCCGCGCGCCGAACCGGACCACGGCGGCCGGCGAGACGGTGCTCATCACCACGAGGGTGCGTGGCCGGGCCACCGGCGCCCCGCCCCAGCGGACGATCAGCGGGGCGAGCAGCTCCTCGATCTGCGGCAAATCCGGCAGCATCGCGATCACGACGTCGGCGTCGGCCGCTTCCGCAGGATCCCCGAGCAGCTGGGCACCTGCCTCCCGCAACCGCTCGGCAGCCGGCCGGGACCGGTTCCACACCGAGGTTTCGAACCCGGCCCGCAGCAGGTTCCGCGCCATCGGTTCGCCCATTTTGCCAAGGCCGAAGAAGGCGATCCGTGGTCGTTGCTCCGATGCATCCATAATGTCCAACATACTAGCCACCTTTCAGTATGATGAACAGATGTCGACTTTCAGCACCGCGCCCACCGACCCCACGATCGCCATCTGCGTGCCTCTGGAGGCGGAACTCGTGGCGCAGATCCAGCGATCGGCACCCGGGGCGACCGTGTTGTACGACGCCGGGTTGCTGCCCCCGGAGCGCTACCCGGCCGATCACCACGGCGATCCGGATTTCCGGCGCAGTCCGGAACAGGAAGCCCGCTATTGGGCCAACATCCTCGCCGCCGACGTGCTGTACGGGATCCCCAACGAATCACCGGCCGATCTGGCCCGGGCGATCCGGGAAAATCCCCGACTGCGCTGGGTGCACGCGATGGCGGCCGGAGCCGGCGGAGCGGTCCGCGCCGCCGGGCTGAGCTCCGCTGAGCTGTCCCGGGTGCAGGTGACCACCTCGGCCGGGGTGCATGCCCTGCCCCTGGCCGAATTCGCCCTGCTGGGACTGCTGAGCGGTTTCAAACGGGTGGCCGAGATGCAAGCCGACCAGCAAGCCAAGCACTGGCCCACGCTCCGCGTGCCGACCCGGCTGCTTGCCGGCTCCCGGCTGGTGATCTCTGGACTGGGCGAAATCGGCCTGGAAACCGCACGGCTGGCCAAAGCGCTGGGCATGACGGTCAGCGGCAGCAAACGCGAGGTGGCCCCGATCGACGGGATCGAATCGGTGGTCGACAACAGCGGCCTGCCCGGACTGCTGGCCGGCGCCGACGCGGTGGTCAACACGCTGCCCGGCACACCGCAGACCGAGCACCTCTTCGACGCCGAAATGTTCGCTGCGTTCGCACCGGGAACCATCTTCGTCAATGTCGGCCGCGGCTCCGTCGTCGACGAGTCCGCGCTCTTGGCCGCGCTGGCCGACGGCACAGTTTCCTATGCCTGCCTGGACGTCTTCGAACAGGAACCGCTGCCGGCCGCGAGCCCGCTCTGGACGCACCCGCGGGTCCTGGTTTCGCCGCATTCGGCCGCCTTGAGCGCGGCGGAGAACAAACTCATCGCGGAGCGGTTCATCGCGAACCTCGCCCGGTTCCGGGCCGACGAAGCGATGCCGCACACTGTCGATCCGGTGCACTTCTACTGAGTGCCTGCCGGGCTTTCCAACGTCTGCCGGGCTGAGTGCCCACCGGCGACCACCTGCGGGCCGGTCGGCCCGGGAACGAAGCGCCCGGGAACGGACAGTTCCGCGGGTGCTCAGAACCGCGCGGAGAATCCGCCGTCCACGTTGAGCAACTGGCCCGAGATCCAGCGCCCTTCCGTGGAGAGCAGGAAGGCCACGACTCCGGCGATGTCCCGGGGCAGACCCATCCGGCCCAAGGGGTATCCGGCGGTCAGCGTTTCCCGCACTTCGTCGTCCATCCAGCCGGTGTCGATCGGGCCGGGATTGAGCACATTCGCGGACACCCCGAGCGGGCCGAGCTCCCGGGCCGCGGAAATCACCATCCGGTCCAAGGCGCCCTTCGAAGCGCCATAGGGCAGATTCCCAGTCGTATGGTCGCTGGTGAGCGCGACGATCGCTCCGCCACCGTCCGGGACTTGCCGGGCGAAGGCCGCGATCAGCAAAAGGCTGGCCCGCGCGTTCACCGCGATGTGCCGGTCGAAACTTTCCGCGGTGGTGTCCAAGATCCCGGACTCGACGTCGTGGGCATGGCTGAGCACGAGCGCGTCGATCGGGCCGCGGTCCGCCGCGACGGCTCCGATCAGGGCTTCCGGACCGGTCGGCGCGGCCAAATCGCAGGGATAGTCCGCGCCCTGCAGATCGCTGGTGACCACGTCCCAGCCGTCCGCGGCGAGGCGCGGCACGATGCCGGCCGCAATACTGTTGGCACGGGCGGCCCCGGTGACTAAAACGAGAGGCATTGCCCCAGGGTACCCCGTTGCCGCGCTCCCGCTCAGGCGTCCTGGGTGCTGCGCAGATCCCGCCCCGCGGTCTCCGGCAGCACGAACGTCGTCGCGAAGCTGATCAAGGACAGGATCAGCGAAGCGCCGGCCATCACGAGCCAGGAGTTTCCGGTCGCCGCGAGCAGTGCCGCCACCAGCACCGGGATCAGGCCGCTGGCCAGCATCGCGGAGATCTCCCGGCTCAACGCCACCCCGGTGAAGCGGTGCGTGGAACCGAAGAGTTCCGGCAGCAAGGCGCACTGCGGGCCCAGCATGGATTGCACCCCGAGGGCGACGCCGACCACGACGACCACGATCACCAGCCAGGGCTGGCCAAGGGTCATCAGATAGAACGCCGGAACCGCCACCACCGCCTGGAACAACGCACCCCATTTGTACACCGGAACCCGGCCGACCCGATCGGAGAGCCAGCCGAAGAAGACCACCATCACGGCAGCCGCGCCGGCCGCGACCAGCAACGCCGTCGGGCCCAGGCTGTTGTTGCTCTGATACGCGGCGATCCCCCCGATGAAGCTGACCATGACCGCCGAATACAGACTGGAGTTGCCGTTTTCGGCCATCCGGATGCCGATCCCCTTGAGGATGTTCCAACGCGAGGTCCGCCATACCGCGCTCACCGGGTTCTTGACCACGGTCTTGTGCGCTTCCATTTCTCGGAAGACCGGGGTTTCCTTGAGTTTGAGCCGGATCACCACGGCGACGATGATCAGGATGAAGCTCGCCAGGAACGGTACCCGCCAGACCCAGGTGGTCAGGGCCGTCCGGTCCACTAGGCCGAGGATCGCGAAGGTCCCGGCGCCCAGCAAGGTGCCGAGCTGGATGCCGACGAAAGGCAGGGCCGCGAAGAAGCCGCGGCGCTTGGGCGGGGCGAATTCCGAAATCAACGTAGTCGCACCGGCCTGCTCCGCCCCGGCACCGAGCCCTTGCAGGATGCGCAGCGCCACGAGCATGATCGGCGCAGCAGCCCCGATCGATTCGTAGGTGGGCAGCAATCCGATCAGGAAACTTGCCGCGCCCATCAGCGCCACGGTGCTGAGCAGCACTACCTTGCGCCCGTAGCGGTCCCCAATGAAGCCGAAGAGCACGCCGCCGAGCGGGCGCGCGATATAGGCGATGCCGAACGTCGCGAAGGATGCGATGACCTTCGCGTCGCCGAACGGCTCGAAGAACAACGGGCCGAAGATCAGCGCCGTGGCGAGGCCGAAGATGTAGAAGTCGTAATACTCCAGGGCCGAGCCGATGGAGCTGGCGAGCGTGGCGCGGCGCAACTGCTCCGGTTCGACCGGAGCCTCGTCATGCGCGGTTCCTGCGGCCTGCTGCGCCGCTGCCGGTTGTTCGGTGTTCATGCCGGTGTGCACCTGCCCCCTTGTTCCATTCCGGGACCCCCTTGGCCTGGAAAGCGGCGATCAGTGCGAGCTTGATCACCCTATTGCACACCGTACAGCATGTTGAACAAAGGCGGAAGAGGCCAAAGTGCGGGAAAGCCGCTGGCTAACGGACCAACGACATTGGCGCGCCGAGCGAACGGGCGAGCTCCTGCAGCTCGGTCACCAATTTCCGCTCCAGCTCACGGGTGAAGGTGGCCTTCAATGCGGTCACCGAGAGGCCCAGGCTGGGGCCGTGCGTGCCCCTGGTGGGAATCGCGACGCCGACGCAGACCACGCCCAACGTGGATTCTTCGTCTTCGAAGGCATAGCCGCGCTGCTGCGCTTCGGCCAGGGCAGCCCGCAGCGTCACCGGGTCGGTGATCGAATGCGGGGTCAGGGCCGGGAGCTGCTTGCCGTCCGGGAACATCGCCTCGAGGTCTTTGGCGTGCAACCGCGCGAGCAGGGCCTTGCCGACGGCGCAGAGCGAGGCCGGCATTTTGTCGCCGATGTTCGAGGTGAACCGAACCGCCGGATGCCCCTCATAACGCGCCAGATAAATCACGTTTTCACCGTCCAGCATGGCGATCCGGACGGTTTCGTTGACCAAGGCGGGCGACTCCTCGCAGAACCGGTAGAACTCCCGGACGTCGTCCTGCCGGTCCAGATAGGCCGCGCCGAGTTCCACGAGTTTGCGGCCCAGGCCGTAGCCGGCCCCCTGTTTGCGGACCAGGTTCGCTTCCTCGAGCGCCTGCAGCAGGTTCGACGCCGATGACTTCGGAATGTCCAGCTCGCGGGCCAGATCGCTCAAAGTCATCACGCCGCTAGCCGAGGCCGCCAAGGCGTCGAGGGCGGCTGCGGCCCGGGTCACCGCCGGGGCCGGAGAGAGTGTGCTCACGGAAGCCTCACATTCAAGGTCGCTCAGTCTGCGATTCCGTTCGGTCCGCAGTTCCGTTCAGCATAGTGAACGGGATTCGATAGCGCATCCGACAGCCAGCCCGGACAGGCTTCCGGGCATGGTGCAATCGATTCCGCCGGACTACCCTGGAGGCCATGCCTGCTGAGCGTTCGACCCATGTCCTGGTGGTCGGAATCGACGGAGTCCGCTTCGATTCCCTGCAAGAAGCGGAGACCCCGAACCTCGATCTGGTTGCCGCTGCCGGTTTCCTGACCCCGATCCAAGTGGCCGGCGCCAATCCCACGATTTCGGCACCGGTGTGGTCCAGTGTGGCCACCGGCGTCGATGCCGATCAGCACGGGGTTCTGGACAACTCCGGACGACCGGCCGCCCTGGACCGGTTCGACGACTTTGCCGCCGTGCTGCAACGGGCCCGCCCCGGCAGCACGGCCTTGATCGCCGCTTCCTGGCACCCACTGGTCCGGAGCTCCGGGAACGGACCGCTCTTCTCCTCGGGCGGATGGGCATCGCCCACCGATCCGGATGCTTCCGGATCGGTGGCGGACGCCTATGCCGCCGACGCCGAGGTGGCCGAGTACGCGGCCCAACGGTTGCGGGCCGAACCGGTCGATCTGGCCTTCGTCTATTTCGGGGTCCCCGATGTGGTGTGCCACGACGTGGGCACCGGCGTGGATTACCAGCGGGCGATCGAATCCAGCGATGCCAGATTGGGCCAGTTGCTGGATGCGGTCGCCGCGCGGCCCAACCGGTCGCGCGAAGCCTGGACCGTCTTCGTGGTCACCGACCACGGCCACTTGGCCGACGGCGGCCATGGCGGCGATTCCGCCGAAGAACGGACTGCATGGCTTGCAGCTTCCGGGCCGGGCCTCAACGGGCCGGCCCGGGAACTGAGCCACGCGGACATCCCGGTCCAGGTGCTGGCGAGTTTCGGGGTAGCCCACCCGGCGGCGTCGGGTCGGGTTTTCGACGCCGTCTGAGCCACCGTCCGCGTCTCGCACCGCCGGTCGCACTCCTCCGCAACAGGCCGGGGGATCTGCTGCTTTCCACACATTCAGCCGACTCTCCTGGCGTCCGGCCGATCATCCCGGCCACCATGTTCACATGACAAATCACCCGCCCAACTACTGGGTAGAACCGATCGAATTCGAAGTTGACCAACTAGACTTGGTCAACATGGGCCAATACAACGTTCAGGAGACCAAGACCCGGCTTTCCGAGTTGCTCAGCCTGGTGGCGAACGGCGAAGACGTCGTCATCGCGAAGGCCGGCCGCCCGGTGGCCCGGATCGTTCCGATTGCACCGCCGGCCAAGCGCAGGCTCGGGTTCCTGAAACTGGACATCCCGGACGACGCTTTCCGCGATCCGTGGACCGCCGACGAGCTGGGGCTGTCAGATGACAAGCTATCTCTGTGACACCCAGGTCCTGATCTGGGCATTGACCTCGCCCAAGCTGCTCTCCGTCAAAGCCCGCAATGCGATTCTCAAAGCGGACCACGAAATCTGGGTTTCCGCGGCCAGCGCTTACGAGATCGCCTTCAAATACCAAGTGGGGAAACTCCCGGCGGTGGAGCCGTTGATCTCGTCGTTTTCCCGGCAGGTGGCAAACCTGCGGGCCTCGGAACTGGCCGTCGATTCGACCCATGCCATCGAAGCCGGGCGTCTGGATTGGCAGCATCGGGACCCCTTCGACCGGATCCTCCTGGCCCAGGCGACGATCGAAGGCCTCACTCTGATCACCGCGGATGACACCCTGCGTGACTTCGCCCCGCTGAACACGTTCTGGTGACCGCGGAGCCGATCTGACCCGGCCGGCGAGAACGGATGCACTGCAAGTCCGCGCGTCTCCGTTACCAACCCGCCGGCTCCGGCAGTTGCGCGATGAACAATTGACCCGGAGCAGCTTAACACCGGGCTTAACTCTCGGAAACACTTGTCGAGGGCCCGGCCGGTCCGGGGTGATCTGGGTAAGCTGACAATATGACCCTGCCTTATCGGATCATTACCGTATGCACCGGAAACATCTGCCGATCCCCGATGGCCGAGCTGATGCTGCGGCATGCGGTTGCCGGAAACGAAGGCATCCGCATCGACTCTGCGGGCACCACGCAGTGGGAGGAGGGGAACCCGATCGATCCCCGAGCCGCTGCGGTGCTTCGCGAGCGCGGCATCCCCGACGGCACTGAGGCACAGTCGTCGTCCGGCCTGCACCGGGCCCGGAAAATCGCGGCCGCCGACTTCATCGACAACGATTTGATCCTGGCCATGGACACCGATCATTTCGATTGGCTGCGCGAGCACGCACCGACCCCGGCGGCCCGGGCGAAGGTCCAGTTGATCCGCGAGTTCGATCCGGCCGCCGAACCCGGCGAACTGGGCATCGCCGACCCCTGGTACGGCGGCAGTGAAGACTTCGAAGAGGCTTACCGGCTCATTGATGCGGCCATCCCCGGAATCCTCGAACACATAGGCGCCGCTGATCCGCGGCACCATGTCTGAAGCCATTCCGGCAGAACCAGCAGTATCTGGAGCATCGGGCGGCGGAGCCGCCCGCCGGCCGGTGATCATCGCCGTCGACGGCCGGTCCGGAAGCGGCAAGACCTCCTTGGCGTTGGAACTGGCCTCGCTGCTGCGGGAGCACCGCAAAGTCTCGGTTTTCCACCTGGAGGATGTCTACCCCGGATGGAACGGCTTGTCTGCCGGAGTCGACCGCTATCTGCAAACCGTGCTCAACCCGCTGCACCGCGGGGTGGATGCCCAGTGGACCAGTTGGGATTGGTCCGCGCACTTCGACGGGGAGGCCCGGCAGACCACGGCCTCGGACGTGGTCATCGTCGAAGGCGTCGGTGCCGCGCAGGCTCCGGCCCGGCCGATGCTGGACGCGGTGATCTGGGTGGAAGCCGCCGAGGCCCTGCGCAAGGAGCGGGCGCTGGCCCGGGACGGCGAGACCTACGCCCCCTACTGGGATCTTTGGGCCGCTCAGGAAGCCGAGTTGCTGGCTGCCGACCACCCTGCAGAACATGCGGACCTGCGGTTGGACTCACCGGTGCTGCCGTCCGACGTGCTGCAGGCGCTGGGCCTGTTGCCGCAGCTGAAGAACCTGCTGGCCCCGGAGTTGCAACGCGAGCACGCCCGTGCCACGCTGGCCGCCCCGGTCCCGTTCACCGGTGATCCGGCAGGGCTTTTCGAGGCGCTTTTCGGCCATTCGGAGAACGCGGTCTGGCTGGACAGTTCGGATGCCCAGCAGCGCGGCGAGCGCAGCCGGTTCTCCATCATGGCCGATGACGGCGGCGACTTCGGCCAGATCGCCTGGCACCGCGACGGCATGACGCGGCACAGCTTCCGCGGGATCACGGTCGAGGTCCCGGGACCGTTCTTCCGTTGGCTCGACGCGCAATGGCCGGGAACCTCCGCGCCGATCGCCGGAGGACTGCCGTTCAGCCTGGGCTGGATCGGGTATCTGGGTTATGAACTCAAGCGGGAAACCGGCGGCAGCCGGCAAAGCCCGGACACCCCTGACGCCGGCCTGCTGCATGCCGGGCGGGCCGTCGTCGTCGACCATCAGGAGCAGCTGGCCTGGGCGCTCAGCCTGGCCGACGACGGATGGCCGGAAACCGTTACCCGGGCCGCCGCCAAGCACGCGCCCGGGACGGCGGCCAGGCCCGACCCGACCACGGTCTCGGTCCGCGACGACCGTTCTGCTTACAAAACCAAAATCGGTCTGGCCCAAGCGCAGATCTTCGAAGGCAACAGTTACGAAATCTGCCTCACCACCTGCCTCGCCTTCCGCACCGATGCGGACCCGCTCGGGCTCTACCGCACGCTCCGGCAGGCGAATCCCGCGCCCTTCGCGGCCTTTCTGGCTTTCGGCGGACTGAGCATTTTGAGCACTTCGCCGGAACGCCTGCTCCGGATGAGCCCCGGCGGCGCGCTCACCGCCGAGCCGATCAAAGGAACCCGCCGCCGGGATCCGGATCCGGGCAAGGATGCGGAGTTGCGGTCCGAGCTGGCGGCTTCGGTCAAAGACCGGGCGGAAAACCTGATGATCGTGGACTTGATGCGCAACGACCTCTCGCATTTCGCCCTACCCGGCAGCGTCCGGGTGAGTCGGCTGTGCGCCATCGAAAGCTATGCCACAGTGCACCAGATGGTCAGCACCGTGGAAGCCCGGCTGCGGCCCGGCACGTCCCGGTCGGAAGCGATCGCTGCGGCCTTCCCGGCCGGCTCGATGACCGGGGCGCCGAAAATCAGCACCATGCGGATCCTGGACCAGCTCGAAGCGGCGCCCCGGGGCGCCTACTCCGGAGCCATCGGCTACTTCTCCCGGGACGGCGGCAGCGATTTGTCCGTGTTGATCCGCACGCTGGTCCTGGACCACGGGCAGGCGACCCTGGGCGTGGGCGGCGCGATCACCGCGGATTCGGCTCCGGAGGAGGAATGGCAGGAAGTCCGGGCCAAGGCCTTCGGCGTGCTGGACGCGCTCGGCCTGGCCTTCCCCGACGACTGAACCGAGACACTGGATGAATCTAGACCTTCCAAATCTTCGTATAGGCCACATGCGCCAGCCGATCAGTGTGCGCTAGAACATCTGCCGGATCCCATTTTTCGGCACTCAAAACATCGAGAGGGACATTCAGATTTTTCGACTTAATTAATTCCATTTTCTTATCGAAGGACTTTGAACCCAACATCTCGTTCATCGAAGGTTCGAGAAAAAACAGGTTTCCTAATTGCCCAATGACTCCAGAGTCCCAGCCGTTTGAACCAATATTTGCTTGCGGTGAAAAATGTTCAATTGTGAGTTCGTCGAAATCTGCAGAAAATTTGAGATTTGATTCAATTGAAAATTTTCTCAAAATATATCTTACCAAATTCTTCTGTTTAGAATTGGAGTTGGTAAAATTAATTTGACGAAAACTTGCCAGAAATTCATCATATGGGGGAACTCTCTCGCGAAGTTTTCCAACGAGACTCTTTATCTCTAATGCAGCAGCCTGAGAATCATCGCATTCAAAAAGTCGTCGAGCAAACGCAGAATACATTCCAGATATTCCACCTGAAGATCGAGATGATGTCACCGCCGTAAAGGCAAAGTGAAATTTCTCAATCGCCTCAAGCGCCTCAACAAGTTTTCCAAGTTTAATTGTTCCATTCTTATATGAACGAACCAACGAGAGTAGCGCCGGCGTGGGTTGCACTAGTCTAAATAATTGAATCGCCGCAAGAGAGCGAGCAACTCTTGCCTCGTTCACCCCCCAAAAATATCCAGGCTCATGGATTGCGCGATAATAAACGGAATCTTGAACCAAAGAATCCAAGTGACTTCTCGCATTATTCTCACCGATCTGCTTTTTAATAATCGGATAGAGTTTCTTTTGCGGAACCGCCTCATTGCGCGAGGCCCAGAAGTGGTATATGAAGGAATCGGGTGTGATATCTGCTGATGAATTGTGAATAGTCTCCATCAACGAGCTCCACTTTTCCTTAACGGCATCGATCGTATTTGTGATCCTGAGATTCTTCGTGAAGTGTGTCTTTACCAAATCTGATAGAGCTAGGTCTTTTCCACGAGTATTAAGTGTCTCGAATATCAAATAGGCATCTTCTTCGTTCTCAAGCTTTACAAAAATTAGCTTCAAATTGAGAACTGCATCACGAATCTTTACAACACGATCAACTTTTATTCCCCTTTTTTCATTTTCCAAAATTGATGCATCCTGATCAACCGCCTCTAGCATCGAATTGATTTTCTTGGACAACGATTGATACGCTGCTCTAAGTGATTGCTCTTCGGCCATCTCAACTATGTCGCTGAGTTCCGGATCTCCGAATCGAAGAATTTTTTCTTGTAGAAACGGGAAAGATGTTTGAGTTTGAAGAACATACTGATTTCTATTGTTCCTGTCTTTTCTCTCGACAAGCTGATGAATACCAGCGGCCAAATCCTCTTCGTCAAGACGTTTAAGCTCGTCCCGAAGGATGCAAAGAAAAACAGTTAATGTTGTCAGACGCTGCTGTCCATCAACAATTGCGAATGATTGCTTCTCACGCCTATACGCAACCATCGATCCAATAAAATAATCGTCATTCTCTGAGGAAACCACATCGTCCCAAAGATCCTGAATGTTTTCATCCGTCCAAGAGTAGGGGCGTTGAAATCGTGGAATGCTGAAATAATTGCTAGATAAAAGCGACTCTAAATCGATGTCTTCTGATTCAATTTTCACTCAGTTCCCCAAACACGCAGACTGGACGAGACCGTTTGAAAAGTATTCTTTCATAGATCGTGGCTTACCGGAATAGATGTCTCGTGTAAGCTGCCGTTCCCGGTGAGTTATTCGTGCCTCTGAATGTCCCAACCACAAGGTGAGTCGCTCCCCCGCTTCCTCAGCGGCGGCCGGCCGGGAATAATACATGCAAACGCATAGTTCTAGCCGGCATGAAAGGTTTTGGATTCTTATCATTCGGACACTACGGACCAGGCCGCGGATCGCAGACCGTGACCGCGAAAGATTCATTGCAGCAGGCCATCGAGCTCTCCGTCGAAGCTGACCGGATCGGCGTGAACGGGGCCTATTTCCGGGTCCACCACTTCGCCACCCAGCAATCCGCACCGTTTCCGCTGCTGAGCGCGATCGCCGCCCGCACCAAGCACATCGAGGTGGGCACCGGGGTGATCGATCTGCGCTACGAAAACCCGCTGTATTTGGCCGAGGAAACCGCCTCGCTGGATCTGATCAGCGACGGCCGGCTGGCGTTGGGCATGAGCCGGGGATCGCCCGAGACCGCATTGCGCGGTTACGAATCCTTCGGCTACACCGGTAGCGAGGACCCGCGCGGCGGTGACATCGCCCGGCAGAAGTTCGAGCTGTTCCTGCGGGCGATCGATGGCGAGGGCGTCGCCCCGGCGGACCCGCGGATGACCGGGCAGAACGGCCTGCTCCGCGTCGAGCCGCACGCACCAGGACTGCGGCAACGGATCTGGTGGGGCTCCGGCAGCCGGGACACCGCGGAATGGGCCGGCACGATGGGCGTCAACATGATGTCCTCGACGCTGCTCACCGAAGACGCCGGCGTCCCGTTCCACGAGCTGCAGGCGGAACAGATCCAGCGCTACCGGGTGGCCTGGACCGCAGCCGGGCATGCAGGCACCCCGCGGGTCTCGGTGAGCCGCAGCGTGTTCCCGATCATGAACGATTTGGACCGCAGGTATTTCGGCCGCAGCGACGCAGACCAGGTCGGCATGATCGACGGATTCCGCTCCACTTTCGGCAAGACCTACGCGGGCGAACCGGACCAATTGGTGCAGGAACTGCGCAACGACTCGGCAGTGATGTCCGCCGACACCCTGATGCTGACCATCCCGACCCAGCTGGGCGTGGAGTACAACATGCACGTGCTCTCCGCCTTCGCCGAACACGTGGCCCCGGAGCTGGGTTGGCAGCCGAACACCGCCGGACGCGTCGAAGGGTACCCGATCGCCTGATCCGGGCGCCGCTTCACCAGGGGTCCGCCCGGTCTGGAACACTGGTGCCATGCGCATCCGGCGATTCCGCCCCGAAGACACCGATGCGGTCGTCGCACTCTGGACGGCCGCCGGGCTGACCCGGCCGTGGAACGATCCGCGCAAGGACATCGCGCGGAAGGCTTCGGTGCAGCCGGAGCTTTTCGTGGTTGCCGAGGACGACTCGGGAAACCTCGTCGGCTCGGTCATGGCGGGCTACGACGGGCACCGCGGCTGGCTGAATTATCTCGCGGCCAGTCCCGGCGCCCGTGGCCTCGGGGTCGGCCGGGCGCTCGTCGAACATGCCGAGCAAGCCTTGCACGGGCTCGGCTGCCCCAAAGTCTCCCTCCAGGTCCGAGCCGGCAACCAGGACGCGGTCGACTTCTACCGGCACCTGGGTTACACCATCGACGACACGGTCGACCTCGGCAAACGGCTGATCGCCGACTAGGCTCCAGCCCAAGATCCACCCCCGGTTCCGGGGCAGAAGCGCCCCAGCCCCGCTTTGCGGCGTGGAAGTTGGGCTGGGGCATTATTCTGAACTCATGCCTCAGACCATCCTGGTGTTCCTCGACCCCGCCCACCCCGCCGGCCGGTTGGCCGACTCCCGGCAACCGCAGCTCTTCGCCACCGATCTGGGCGCGACCCGCGGCGACGGGATCTTCGAATCCCTGCTGGCTTTGGACGGCCGGCCGCGCAAGGTCCAGGCGCATCTGGACCGCCTGGCCTCCTCGGCGGAACTGCTCGAACTCGAGCTTCCGGCGGCAGCTGCCTGGCTGGCCGCAATCCAGACCGGACTGGCCGAGTTCGCGCAACCCGAAGCCATTGTGAAGCTCCTGGTCACCCGTGGCGTCGAAGATGCCGGGCAGCCCACCGCCTGGGTCCAGGTTGCGGCACTGCCGGAAAGCAGCAAAGCCCTGCGCGAAAAAGGCCTGGACGTGCTGCTCCTGGACCGCGGCTACGATTCCGGCCTGGCCGAACGCGCGCCCTGGCTGCTGCTGGGCGCGAAGACGCTCTCCTACGCGGTGAACATGGCGGCCTTGCGCTATGCCCACCAGCACGACGCCGACGACGTGATCTTCACCAGTGCCGACGGCCGGGTCCTGGAGGGCCCGACCTCCTCGGTGCTGATCGCGCACCGCGACGGTGCCGTGAAGCGGTTGATCACCACCCAACTGGATTCCGGCATCCTGCCCGGCACCACTCAGGGCGCCTTGTTCGCGGCGGCGAAGGATGCCGGTTGGGAATTGGGCTACGGCCCACTGGTCCCGGCAGACCTGTTCGACGCGGACGCGGTCTGGCTGGTCTCCAGCATCCGCCTGCTGGCCCCGGTCAACCGGATCGATGGCACCGAAATCAACCACGATGCGGAATTGACTGCGGAACTGAACGCCCTGCTCGCCACCATTCGCTGAAACAACTCCTCGCCATTCGCATCTCGCTGCGACTACGCTGGACAGGTTAGATCCTCCAGCTCCCGGAGAGGCCAAGCAGATGACTCCGTTTTCCGCCGAATCGATCGGCGACCAACAAGGCCGTCAGGTGATCGTGACCGGCGCCAACATCGGCCTCGGCTTCCGCACCGCGGTCGCCTTGGCGCAGCGTGGTGCAGTGGTCACCCTGGCTTGCAGGGACCGGGAACGCGGCTTGGCGGCGCAGTCCCGGGTGCGGGAGCTTTCCGGGAACCACGCGACCCGATTCGAGCCGCTGGACCTGGCGGATTTGGCGAGCGTCCGGGATTTCGCCGAACGGTGGGATCGGCCGCTGGATCTGGTGATCAACAATGCCGGCGTCATGGCGACCCCCTTCAGCCGGACCAAAGACGGCTTCGAGCAGCAACTCGGGATCAACCACCTCGGCCACTTCGCGCTCAACGGGCTGCTGCTGCCCCGGCTTCGGCAGAGCAACCACGCTTTGGGCCCGCGCATCGTCGTGGTTTCCTCCTTGGCGCATTTGCGCGGCAAGGTCGACTTCGCGAATCTGCACGGCGAACGGTCCTACCGCGCCAGCACCGCGTATTCGCAGAGCAAACTGGCCAATCTCTTCTTTGCCCGGGAATTCGACCGCCGGCTCAAAGCGCGCGGCGAACGGCTGGCGGTAGTCGCGGCGCATCCCGGTATCGCCAAGACCAATCTGATGGCCGGAATGGCGGCCGGGCCAGTGGTCCGAATCGGCGGCAAGGCTTTGCGGGTCTTCTTCCAGAGCGACGCGGCGGGCGCGTTGCCGCAGCTTTTCGCGGCCACCGATCCGGAGCTCTCCGGTGGCGAGTACTTCGGCCCCGGGGGGCTCTTCGAGATGCGCGGCAATGTGGCCCGGGCCAGAGTCCGCGGCTACGTCTCGGACCGCGGCGTAGCGGCTCGGCTCTGGTCCGCGAGCGAGGAGCTGACCGGCGTCGGCTACCCTGATCTGCCCGCGGTCGCCTGATGCCCGGAACCGAGTCCGTGCAGATCCCCACCGACGACGGCGTCACCCTGAACGGACGTTGGTTCCGGCCGGACGGGCCACCGCGCCGGATCGTGCTGATCGCCGCGGCGATGGCAACCAAGGCCCGTTTTTACACGCCGTTGGCCGAATGGCTCAGCGGGCAGGGCATCGCAGCACTGGTCTTCGATTACCGCGGCTACGGCGATTCCGGCGACGGCGACCTGCGCAAAGTGCGCAATGACCTGATGCGCTGGGCGCAGGACGCGGCGGACACTCTGGATTGGCTGCTCGACGGCGCCGACGGCGTGCCGGTCACCTGGCTGGGCCACAGCCTGGGCGGCCTAGTGCTCCCCTTGGCGGAGCACCGGCGCTTGGCCTCCGCGATCACGGTGGCATCCGGCAGCGGGTACTGGCGGAGCAATCCGGGCGCTCTGCGGTTCATCGCGCCGCTGCTGTGGAAAGGCATCGGCCCGGCTGCGATCAGACTGACCGGCTACTACCCGGGGGCCAAGCTGAAGCTGCTCGGCGACCTGCCGCCGAATGTGATGCGGCAATGGTCCCGCTGGTGCATGCACCCGGATTACCTGATCGGCGAGTTCCCGGAGTTGCGGGCCAGGTTCGCCGAGTTCCAGACACCGCTGACCTCGATTTCTTTCACCGACGACGAATTGCTCTCCGGTGCGAGCATCAGCACGCTGCACGATCTGTATCCGCTCCGGAACCGGCGGATGCTGCGCTATGCCCCGGCGGACCTGGGCGTTTCCCGGATCGGCCACTTCGGTTTCTTCCGGGCCGGCAACGAGTCGATCTGGGCGAAAACCCTGGGCCCGCTGCTGGACTGAGGCTCATTTCACCGCAGTGCCCATCGAACGCCCGCGAATCCAATAGCCTTGGCTTTTCAGCAACCGCTTTTGCGCCCCGCGTGCCAGCAGCTCCTTGCGCACCGATCGCACCATCGAGGTTTCTCCGGCGATGAAGCAGGCGCATCCGGACAGGTCCCGTTTCGGCAACGCGGCCAAGGTGTTGGCGCTGTCGACGCGCTGCTCCAGCCACAGCGGACGGTCCACCTCGGTGGGGAACGATTCGTCTCCGGGAGCCGTGGCCTCGAGGATCACGGTCTTCGGCAACTCGGTGCTCGCACAGATCTCATTGATCGCCGGCAGGGACGTCAGATCCCCGACCAGGAGCACTTCCGCAGCCTCACCCGGATCGAAAACGCTTTTGCCTTCGTAGAGCGCCGCCTCGATCCGCATACCGGGCCGGGCAGCGCGGGCCCACGTCTCCGCCACTCCGCCGCCGCCGTGCAAGTAGAACTCCAGACTGAACGTCCCGGCCTCGCGGTCGGCCCCGATCACGGTATAGGCGCGCTGGAATTTCCCTTGCGGGCCCGGAATCCACAACCGGAGCCAGAGCCCGGGATGGATCTCCGCGGCTTCGATGAAATCCGGGCAGTCGACGTCCAGCTTCAGCAATCTCGGCGCCAGATGCTCGGTGCCGACCACCCGGAGCTCGAAACTCGGCGCCCGGAAGGCACGCAGCAGTGCCCGCTCCAATCGTTCGCCCACCGAAGCCCTCCTGAGTTAGGTAAACCTAAGTTAGCACGGGCCGGCTTCCGGACGAACAAAAAGCAGGTTCAACGGGGTAAACAGGTTCACATGTGAACCTGTTTACCCCGTTGAACCTGCCGAGCTGGGCAGTAGAAGCCCGGGCGCGTCAGCCCACCGGCAGCAAAGCCGGTTTGGCGGTCACGCTGGACATCGTCTGCAGGTCGAAGAAGGCGATTTGCGCCGAGGTCAAGCAGAGTTTGCGCGCTTGGAACGGATTGTCCAGGACCGTGGACACGTCCAGGTAGACGATTCCGGTGGCCGGATCGTTCCAGCCACCCAAGTAGTATCCCGGCTTGGCCAGCAAATCGTTGTTCTGCGTGGCGTAGTCACGCACCGCGGCAATGATCTGGACGTCGCTCATCCCGGCCAGGTCGACGGTCTTCGAACGCTTCGGGAACGGCGAAACCGCGAAACCCAGGGTCGGCACGATTCCGGTCACCGGGCTCCAGGTGAATCCGCCGTCCGGCTCACGCATGGTCTTGACCACCGCTTCGATGGTCGCGTGCTGGTCCGGACCGGCTTGGATCTTCAGCCATTGGTAGAGCGCTGCCCGCAAGGGGTCGACTGCGGGTGAATTCGGGTCCTTGGCAGCCGTGATCCGGCCCCTGAGCCAATCGGCGATGTAATCCCGGTGCGCTGCAGCATTGGCGGCAGGCGTCTGCGCCACCGGCGCAAAAGCGGGCGCGGGTGCAGCCTGCGCAGCGGCACCGCCGGTCAGGAGCGAAACGGACAGTGCGGTTGCGGTGGCGACGGAGCGCCACAGGGACAGCGTCTTCACGGGTGGGGGTCCTTAGCGAATCGGGAAGCAAGAGGCCGGTGCTGTGCGGCGTCGGGCCACGCGAGCAGCGATGCTCAAAATCCTATGCATCCGGGGATGTTGCGGCCAGGGACTTTCAGGCAACTCAAAGTGCCACGCCTGGGCACCGCCGGTTCCGCTCTGCAGGATAGGCTCAGCACCATGAGCGGGATGCGAGCAGCAGCCGGCGGCCGGGGACGGCTCAGCGGCAGCGACGAAGAGGCACAACGCGCGGCGAATGCCCAGGCCCCGGTGATCGAGCATTTGTTCCGCCGGGTCTACGGCCTTTTCGCGCCGCACCGCCGGGCACTGATCGGCACTGCGATCCTGGTTCTGATCGGTGCCGCGCTCTCCGTAGTACCGCCGCTGCTCACCCAACGGGCCTTCGACGACGGCCTCTTCCCAGCCGCCGGCCGGCCGGACCTTCCAGTGCTGAGCCTGATCGTGGGCCTGATGATCCTGGTCTACATTGGTTCCGCGCTGCTCGGCGTCTGGCAGACCTATCTCACCGCTTCGGTGGGCAACCAGGTGATGGGCGCGCTCCGCGTGCGATTGTTCGGGCATCTGCAGGCCATGGATTTGAGTTTCTTCACCCGGACCAAAACCGGGGTGATCCAATCCCGCTTGCAGAACGACGTCGGCGGCGTGGCGAGTGTGCTGACCAATACCGTTTCCTCGATCCTGGGCAATACCGTCACCGTGATCGCGGCTTTCGTCGCGATGCTGCTATTGAACTGGCAATTGACCGTGGTCGCGGTGGTGCTGATGCCGATTCTGGTGATCGCGCAGCGCCGGGTCGGCCGGGTAAGGGCCCGGATCGCGACCAAGACCCAGGAATCGCTCTCCGAGATGTCCGCGATCACCCAGGAGACCTTGAGCGTCTCCGGAATCCTCCTCGCCAAGAGCTTCAACATGCAGGGCGCTGAGGTGCAACGCTATTCCGCGGAGAACAAGAACCAGATCCGGCTGCAGCTGAGCCAGGCGATGAGCGGCCAATGGTTCTTCGCGATCGTCACGATCTTCTTGTCCTCGATTCCGGCGATCGTCTACTTCGTGGCCGGTTTGCTGGTCGACGGCGGCGCGCAGGCGATCACGGCCGGAACCATCGTCGCGTTCACCACGGTCCAGGCGCGGTTGCTGTTCCCGCTGACCAGCCTGATGCGGGTGGCGCTGGACGTGCAGACCTCCGGCGCGCTGTTCGCCCGGATCTTCGAATACCTCGACCTGAAACCGGCCATCGCCGACCGGTCCGGCGCCGGACCGCTCCGCGACCTGGGCCAGCTGGGCCGGATCGAGTTCGACGGGGTGAGCTTCGCCTATCCGGATGCCCAACCTGGGGAACGTCCCACTCTGGACGGAGTTTCGTTCCGGATCGAGCCGGGGCAATTCGCGGCCTTCGTCGGATCGTCCGGAGCCGGGAAAACCACGATTTCCTATCTGATCCCACGGCTCTACGAGGCCAGTTCCGGCCGGATCGAGTTCAGCGGAAGCGACGTCAAGGATCTTTTGCAGGAATCCCTGGTAGCCCACATCGGCATCGTGAGCCAGGAAACCTACCTTTTCCACGCCACGATCGCCGACAATTTGCGCTATGCGAAGCCGGACGCCAGCCAGGCCGAACTGGAAGAAGCCACCCGCCGGGCCAATATCCACCAAACCATCATGAGCTTTCCAGACGGGTTCGGCACCTTGGTCGGCGAACGCGGGTACCGGCTGTCCGGCGGCGAAAAGCAACGGATCGCCATTGCCCGAGTGTTGTTGAAGGATCCCGCGGTATTGGTCTTGGACGAAGCCACGAGCGCGCTGGACTCGATCTCCGAGCGCGTGGTCCAGTCCGCGCTGGAGACCGCGGCGCATGGGCGGACCACGGTGGCCATCGCGCACCGGTTGTCCACCGTGGTCGCCGCAGACGTGATTTTCGTCGTCGAACAGGGCCGGATCGTGGAACGCGGCACGCACCACGAGTTGCTGGCGCTCAACGGGCGCTATGCCGCCCTGTATGCGGAACAAGTCAATTCCGCGCTACCGCAGACTCCGGCCTGAGCGTGGAGTCGGCCGCACCGTACCCTGGAAACCGCTGAGCCTTGGCAAACTGCGTCAACGCAACGGTCCAGCGATCTGGGGCTGGTCCTGGTAGAAGATGCCGAATCCCCGGGTGTAATACCAACGAGAGCCAAGCCCTGAGGGAGCACTGACGACCACGACTCCGTAAGCTTCCTCGCCGCCGAGCGAGGTAGCCCGGGCCTTGCCTGCACCGCGCGGATCGACCAGGTATAGCGGACCAGGATAGGTATCCCCAGAACCCGCCACGACCGCGAAAGTTCCATCTGCCAGGGCCGCCATCGAGGCGCCCGGAGCCGACCACCGCGTACCGATGTTGATGCTGTCGACTACAGCGAACGGCCGACCGTCAAGGCCCGGATCGATGGTGAGGAAGCTATAACCAGTCATCGCATACAGCCGCCCGTCGGCGCCGAATTTGAGCGCGCTGACGAGCTTGCGAGAAACCTCAATCGCTTCGGTGACTTTCGTCGTGACGTTGTATCTGATGACCGCTGCCCGCGGCTGGGTGGAGGTGTTGTCCGGTGGCGCAGCGTTGGTTCCGGCGTAAATCCAGCCACCGGTCGCGGCGAGGTCCCGGTCGGCGACGGTGGACAGGCCCATTTCACTGAGCTTGATTCCGTTGGCGTCTTGGAGTGGGATGCGGTCGGTGATTTTCTTCGTCGTCGTGTTGTAAAGAGTCAACGCCCCGGCTGCATTGTTCCGGGCACCATAAGAGGCAATCGCCGCGCGGCCGCCGCCGAGGTCCGCAATCGCCACTGGTCGCGCCTGCCCGAAGCCGATGATCCGGTCGCCGGTGGTGATCGTAGGGTTGCAATCATCGCCGCTTCGGTCAATCTGGTTCTCACAGGTCACCGGCTTCGCCGGGTCGATCTGGGATATCGTGCCGCCTTGCGGATAGATGCCGGCAAGAAGTTGATCGCCCACCGCGCCCAACCCCTCCACTTGCGGCGCACCGCCAAGACTGTCACGGTTGGAGCGCAGTGGTCGATCTTTCGTCTGACCAGTATTGGGGTTGATCTGGCGCACGTAATGGCCGAAATAGGAAGTGCTGGCAAATAGTCCGGAGTTGCCCGGCCCGGCAGCAAGCCTCGAAATGCTGCGGCGTCCGCCATTGATGACCACTGCGTCCCCGGCAGAGATCGAACGGACCTGCTTGATGGTCTCGGAGCCGGAGCCTCCGGCTTTCGTGGCAAGTACGATGTCGCTGCCCCCGGGGTTCCAGGTGGCGCACATCTTCGCCGGAGTCATCCAGCAGGAAGAAGTCGGCAATGCCCCGAGGCCGCTTCCCTCGGGCATTTGCTGCGGCTTGAATACGCCCCAAACCGTGTTGGCGCCGGTTGGTGGGGCCAGCGGGTCGAAAATGGTCAATGAATCCCCCGGACCGCGGTACAAAATGCTGGATTCGCTGTACCCCATGCCTGGCGCCACGGGGCTGACGATCCAGGCCGTCGCGCCGAGGTTTCGCACCCAGGTTGCGGCGACCAGGCCATTGGCGTCCTGGCTCAGCCGGTACACATGAGTCCCGTATTTCGTCGTATTCGTGCCTTGGTAGGACGCGTAGAGGTAATCCCCCATGACGCGTGCTTGAGTGAAGCGCTCGGCTTGGCCGGCTCCGGATGCCGGGACCGTGTCCAGTTCTTGCCACTCGCCATTCTGGTAGATGCTCAATACCGCTCGCTGGTCGCCGCTTGCGGCAATGACCGCCCCCCGCCACGAACTCACCCCATAAACATGGGTATTCCCAGCTACCGGAGCACCGTATCGGGTCCACCGTTCGGTCTCATTGCATTGCGCATAAACACAGGAGTATTTCAATTTCAACACCTGTCCGCTGCCCCGATCGGCGGATTGCCGGTAGGTCGCAGAACGGGTGCCCAGGAGGACATTCGGGCCGTCATCGTACATATTGAGGATCGACGAAGCGGTTCCGGCAGGAATGCCGACCGCAGTAGTTTGCAAATCGGCCAGGCTGACATTGACCAATTCGCCCAAGGTAGTGCCAATCATCACCTGTTGGCCGCCTTGCAGCGTCAGGGTTGATTCCCCCGCACGTTCGAGTTCGTCGTTGAAGATCTCCCGTGAAAGGATGCTTTGGCTGCGGTCCGCGGCGCCTAGTCGGCTCGTGTCGATGTCGACGTCGACGACGTTCACCATACCGTTCGCGCTCATCGGCATGGTGACTCCGAGTTGCTGGACGGAGCCGGTCAACGAGTTCCATCGGCTGCCGAACGAGTAGCTCAGCGAGTTCGGATTGCTCGGACCGGAGATTGGCGCGGATTCCGGGGCGTCGATCACCAGCTCCCCGGCATTTCCGGCTGCAATGGCCGGCAGGGGCGTCGATGCCGACGCCAGAAGCAAACATATGACCGCCGTATATGTGGCCAGTTTTTTGGCTCGCCGAATGATCGGGTTCATCGAAATTACTCCATAAATTCTCCCCCAATAAATCGATGTAATGGATAATTGATAGCCGCTCGACGTTCCCGCCGAAGCTGCCAAGGGTTCGGGCGCCTAAACCGCCCGAATCAAATTTTCAGGCACGGCACCCTTCCCGTCAATGATTCGGGAATGAATAGTTCAAACGCATCACTGCACCTCGGAGCGCAGACCGCACCAGGCGGCTCGCTGCGATTTTCGGGCGTCACAATCTGAGCGCGAAACAAAGTCACGCCCATGCCACCCGGCCGGGCGGATTGTGCTAATTTTGCTCTCGAGTAACGAGCGCCAGCACGCTCCGGAATTCCCCCAGGGGAGGCTTCCGTCGCACCGCCCTGACTTGCTGGCCGGCAACCCTCTCTTCCGGCGGGGTGCCTCAGGTGAATACTCGGCAACGTCAACGGGTTGCAAGCGGGTTCGCTCCCTTTTGCACCCACTGCAAAAGGAGTTTCCGATGGCTGAAAACCGCCTGACCTACCGGCTACTGACCGGTCCCGACGATTCATCGTTCTGTCATCGGGTGTCCGATGCGATCGCCGAGGGCTATGTGCTCCACGGCAGCCCGGCGATCACCGCGAATGGCGGCAAAATCGTGGTGGCACAAGCCGTGATCCTGCCCAGCTTCGATCCGGCCGACGCCCGATGAGCTACGCGGGAGACCTCAGCCCGGAGGCAGCCTGGCAGAAGGTCGCCGACGGCGCGACCCTGGTCGATGTGCGAACCGAAGCCGAATGGCAGGTGATCGGAGTGCCGGACACCGGTTCGATCGCCGTCGAACCGGTGTTCGTGCAGTGGAACCTGGCCGGAAACGTCTGGAATTCCGAATTCCTGGCGCAACTGGCGGAAGCGGTTCCGGCCGGGGCAGACCTGGTCTTCCTGTGCCGCTCCGGAGCCAGATCGATTTCCGCCGCCGAAGCCGCAACCGAGGCCGGGTTCACCGCCTACAACGTGCTCGAAGGGTTCGAAGGCGTACCGAACTCCTATGGCGACCGCACCGTGAACGGCTGGAAGAACCGCAAACTGCCCTGGAAAACGCTCGCCGACCAGAACCGCCTGGAGGCATAAAGCGATGGCTTTCAACCCCTTGGCTGCCGAATGGGCCGCGGACACCCAGGCGGTGCGCGGCGGCTTGGACCGGACCGGCTTCTTCGAAACCTCGGAGGCGATATTCACCAACTCCGGTTTCGTCTACGACTCCGCCGAAGCCGCCGAACGCGCCTTCACCGGGGAGGACGAACGATTCGTCTACTCGCGCTACGGCAATCCGACCGTGGCGACCTTCCAGGAACGGCTCCGGCTGCTCGAAGGCACCGAAGCCTGCTTCGCCACGGCCTCCGGGATGTCCGCAGTGTTCGTGGCTTTGGGTGCGCTGCTCGCAGCCGGTGACCGGGTGGTCGCCTCGCGGTCGCTCTTCGGATCGTGTTTCGTGATTCTGAACGAGATCCTGCCGCGATGGGGAGTCGAAACGGTGTTCGTCGACGGGCCGGACCTGGCGCAATGGCGCGAAGCCCTGTCGGCGCCGACCACTGCGGTGTTCTTCGAGTCGCCGTCCAACCCGATGCAGGAAATCGTCGACATCCGGGCGGTCTGCGATTTGGCGCATGCGGCCGGCGCCACCGTGGTCGCCGACAATGTCTTCGCCACCCCGTTGCTGCAGCGCTGCACCGAGCTCGGCGCCGACGTCGTGGTCTATTCCGGGACCAAGCACATCGACGGCCAGGGCCGGGTGATGGGCGGCGCGATCCTGGGCAGCAAGGAATTCATCGACGGACCGGTCAAACAACTGATGCGGCACACCGGGCCGTCGTTGTCGTCCTTCAATGCCTGGGTTTTGACCAAGGGCCTGGAGACCCTGGCGCTGCGGGTGAACCACTCTTCGGCCTCGGCGCTGGCCCTGGCCGAGTTCCTGGAACAGCAGCCCGAGGTCGAATGGGTGAAGTACCCGCTGCTGAAATCGCACCCGCAGTATGAACTGGCCGCGGCGCAGATGTCCGCGGGCGGCACCGTGTTGACCTTCGCGCTGCGCGCTACGGGAGCAGGCGGCGGCAAGGCCGAAGCGTTTTCGCTGCTCAATGCGCTCAAAGTCATCGACATTTCGAACAACCTGGGCGATTCGAAATCCCTGATCACACACCCGGCGACCACCACGCACCGCGCGATGGGCCCGGAAGGCCGCGCCGCGATCGGGCTGGGCGACGGCGTGGTCCGGCTGTCCGTAGGACTGGAAGACCTCGAGGATTTGCGCGGCGACCTGGCCCAAGCCCTCGCTGCACGCTAAGCCCTGTTTCGGATAGTCGCTTGCGCATGAGATAGCGGTTTGACGCGCAAACGGCTATCCGAGACGCAGAAGGCTATCTGAAACGGTCAGTCCTGGAAGTATTCGATCTCGGCGCCGAGGGTGTTCAACCGCTCGGCGAGGTCTTCGTAACCGCGCTCGATCACGTAGATGTTCCGCAATTCCGAGGTGCCCCGGGCTGCCAGCATCGCCAACAGGATGCACGCGGCCGGCCGCAATGCCGGCGGGCAGCCGATCTCCGCGGCACGCCAACGGGTAGGGCCTTCGACGTCGATCCGGTGCGGATCGAGCAAGCGCACCCGTGCGCCGAGCTTGTTGAGCTCGGTCAGGTAGATCGCCCGGTTCTCGTAGACCCAGTCGTGGATCAGCGTGGTGCCCTCGGCGCAGGAGGCGATCACTGCGAAGAACGGCAGATTGTCGATGTTCAAGCCGGGGAACGGCATCGGGTGGATCTTGTCCGGCGCGGCCTTCAACTCGGACGGCAAGGTGGTGATGTCGACCAACCGGGTATGCCCGTTCCGGGCCGTGTATTCCTCGGTTTTGCGGTATTTGAAGCCCATCTGCTCCAACACCGAAAGCTCGATTTCCATGAACTCGATCGGCACCCGGCGGATCGTCACTTCGGAACCGGTGACGATGCCCGCGGTGATCAGGCTCATCGCCTCGATCGGATCTTCCGAAGGGGCGTATTCGATGTCCAGGTCGATCAGCGCCTTGCCCCGGATGGTCAAGGTCGTGGAGCCGATCCCTTCCACGGATACGCCCAATTCCTGCAGGTAGAAGCAGAGGTCCTGGACCATGTAGTTGGGGCTCGCATTGCGGATCACGGTCTTGCCCACCCGGTGCGCGGCCGCCATGATGGCGTTTTCGGTGACCGTATCGCCGCGTTCGGTGAGCACGAAGATCCGGTCCTCGGCATCGGCCGGCGGAGTCTGCACGCCGTAAAAACCCTGGTGCGCTTCGACCGAAAGACCGAACTGGCGCAATGCCTGCATATGCGGCTCGACCGTCCGGGTGCCCAGATCGCAGCCGCCGGCGTAGGGCAGCCGGTAGGTCTCTTCCTGGTCCAGCAACGGTCCGAGGAGCATGATCACGCTGCGGGTCCGCCGGGCAGCCTCGACATCCATCGAGTCGAGGTCCAGCACCGCGGGCCTGCGGATCTGCAAGTCATTGGCGTTGAGCCAGGTGCATTCCACGCCGATCGACGTCAGCACCTCGACGATCCGGTTGACTTCCTCGATCCGGGCCAACCGGCGCAAGGTGGTGGTCCCCCGGTTGAGCAGCGAAGCGCACAACAGGGCCACGCCCGCGTTTTTCGACGAGTTGACGTCGACGACGCCGGAGAGGGTGTGCCCGCCGGTGACCCGCAGGTGGGTCATTTTGGATTTCATCGAGCCTCCGACATTGACAATGCTGTGCCCGAAGATCGTCTCCATCCGCTGGATCATCTTCAGGCTCAGATTCTGCTTGCCCTGTTCCATCCGGGCGACTGCGCTCTGGCTGGTCCCCAGCTCGGCAGCGAGCTTCCCTTGCGTCCAGCCTTTGCCCAGACGGGCGTCGCGGAGGATCTGGGCTACGGTTTCTGCGGTTTCTTGCACATCGGTCGTCACGTCTAAAAAATATCACAGGAAGCATAAATGCAACAATTGAACACGCAGCCGACCGCAGCGAGTCGTGATCTATTCGTTACATGCGATATTTTGGCGCTCGGTCGATTACCAGAAGACCGGGTTCCACCGCCCTGCAGCAATCGCCAAACCGATCGAAAGCCCGATCACCGCCAGGGCGCCCAGCGCCACCCAGAGATCCAACCAGCCGAAGGTCGAGTCGCGCGCCCAGGTCCGCGGCCCGGAACCGAAGCCCTTGGCCTCCATGGTCACGGCCAAGCGTCCGGCCCGGCGAAGCGCCTGCACCAGAAGCGCCATGGCCTGCCCCCAGGAGGCTTTGAGCCGGCCGAAGAACCCGGCGTTGCTGCCCACTCCCCGCGCCCGGCGCGCCATTCCCAGCGTCTGCCATTCTTCGATCAACAAACCCACCAGGCGCATCGCGGCGAGTGCGCCGAGCACGAACCTGGCCGGCAGCTTGGCCCGCTGGGCCAGAGAATCGGCCAGATCCGTGGGATCGGTGCAGACCAGAAGCAAGATCCCGGGCAGTGCGATCGCCATGCTCCGCAGAACCACGGCCAAGGCCGAATCCAAAGACCCGGTAGTGAGCAGGAACGGTCCCCAGTCCAAAACCACCGTTCCGGTTTTCGCCGCCAGAAGGGCAGTTCCATACCCGCCGCCGATTGCGGCCAAGAGCAACGGCCAGCCCCTGCTGAGCAGCATCCGGAAGGACAAACCGGCGAGCGGCAGCACGGCCAACTCCAGAATCAATGCGGTGCCGGCGGAAACCACGTCCAAACTCAGAATCAGGGCAATCGCGATCGCCAAGGCAGCCAGCAGCTTGCTGAGCGGGTTCGCGCCGGCCAAGACCGGCGCTCCGGACGAATCCGGAGCCGACGTCGGAACGGCTTCGGCGATGCTCATCCGGTGCCCTCCAGCCGCTCGGTTGCCGCCAACCGGTCAGCCCCGTCCAACCGATCAGCCCCGTCCAACCGCAAACTGTGGCCGCCGATCGCGGCGCTGAAGGCGGCGTCGTGGGTTACCGAAACGACCGCAGTACCCTGCTCGAGTAACTCGATCAGCAGATCCGCCAGCTCGGTCCAGGTATTCGCGTCTTGGCCGAATGTCGGTTCGTCCAGGATCAGCAGCTGCGGACTCGCGGCGAGCACGGTCGCCACCGAAAGCCGGCGCTTCTCGCCGCCGGACAGGGTATAGGGGTTGGCATCGCGGAGCCCGGTCAAGCGCAGCCGCTCCAGGAGTTCATCCACCCGCTCGGCGCCACGGCCCAGCAGCCGCGGGCCGAAAGCCAGTTCCTCGGCCACCGTCCCGGTGACGAATTGGTGCTCCGGCTCTTGGAAGACCGTGCCGATCCGTTCGATCAGTTCGGCGCCGCTCCAGTCGATCGGGTCCGGCCCGGCGCCAGCGGCCAGACCGGGCCCGGCCTGCAACGTCCCTGCGGCCGGGGACAGCAGTCCGCCCAGGGTCAGGGCAAGGGTGGATTTCCCAGATCCGTTGCGGCCGGTGATCGTCAAGGACTGACCGGCGTGGATCGCCAGGTCGATCTGCGCCGCGGCCGGCGCGACGGCCCGGCTGGCCTTCCCGCGGCGTCGGCCGCGCCGCGATGCGGTAGCACCCTGCCGGGACACCGCGAGGCCGGCCGCTTGCATCAGGGCTTCGGCCGGAGGGCCGGACTGGGTATCCTGCACCGGCCGGGTGGCCGGCACTTCGCCGGGCAACCAGACTCCCGCCGCACGCAGTGAGGCACGCGCCTGGAACCGGTCGTCCAGGATTTTTTCCGGCGCGCCGTCGAACAGCACGCCTTGCCCCGGACCGCCCAGCACCACGATGCGGTCGACGACTTCCAACCACACGGCGACCCGGTGTTCGACCACGACCAAAGTGGCTCCGCTGCGTTCCACCGAGCGGAGCACCGCATCGCGCACGTCGAGCACACCGGCCGGATCGAGATTCGCCGTCGGCTCGTCCAACAGCAACAGACCGGGCTGCATCGCGAGCAGACCGGCCAGGCCCAATCGTTGCTTCTGACCGCCGGAGAGCTTCCCCGTGGCCTGGTCCAAGGGCAGTTCCAGGCCCACCGCATCCAGCGCGGCCCGCACCCGCGGCCAGATCAGCTCGCGGGGAACCGCCAGGTTTTCTGCCCCGAATGCCACATCGTCGCCGATCCGGGACAGCACCACCTGGGCATCCGGGTCCTGCTGCATGAGCCCCACCCGACCCCGCTGCCGGGCCGGCGCCGCGCCGTCCAGCAGCAAGGATCCGAACTCTTCGGCATCCAGTTCGTCGCCGAGCAGCCCCGCAGCAGCATGCAGGAAAGTGGACTTCCCGGCACCGGAGGGTCCGAGCAGCAAAACCCGCTCGCCGGGGTCGATCTGCAAGTCAAGGCCGCGCACCGCCGGCTGCGACCGGTCGGCGTGCTGCCAGCCCCACCCTTCGGCCCGGAGCCCCAGCGGGGCCACCGAGGCAGCCGTCCGTGCGGACGGGCGCTTCGGCATACTCAGAACGCTGGTTCGCCGGCGGCCCGCCGCGACGCCAGATTGGCCAACGCGCCGGTGCGGGCCAGCCCCCGGGTGATCAGCCAGGAAACCAGGCCGGCGATGACCATGCCGGAGACCACGGCAAAGCCGAAGTAGAGGACTTTCCAGCTGAACTCCCACGCCACATTGGAAATCAGGTTGTCGTTGAGGCCCATCGCCGCGCCGGCCAGAGCCCCGGCGAGCAGAGCCGGCGGCAGATTGAACCGGCGGTAGCGAAACAGCGCGAAGCCGAACTCGGCGCCGAGTCCTTGGACCAGTCCGGAAAGCAGCACAGTCATGCCGAAATGCGTGCCCAGAACGCCTTCGACGGCGGCCGCGATCAGTTCGCAGAACAATGCGGCGCCCGGTTTGCGAATCACCAGCCCGCCGATCACGCCCGCGATCAGCCAACCGCCGCCGTAGAGCCCGCCCAGCGGCGGGAACGCCGCGAAGGCGATCGAAACCGGGCCGTAGAGCGCCGACCAGGCCCAGAAGACCACTCCGACGGCGACGCCCAGCACCGCCGCAACCACGATGTCCACCACTCGCCAACGGCTGCGCTGGGCAAGGGATTTCTGCGCAGAAGACTGCGGACCGGCGGAATTGTTTGCGGTATTGGCCGCCCCGGATTGCTCGTTCGCCATACTGTCCTCCTTTTCAGGAGGGGCGGCGTGTACGGTGACACGCCGAAGAGCACTCGACTCCCTTCGCCGGTACTAACCGGATCAGGTTCGAGGGTCTGCGGCTATCCGCACTCTCAGCGCCCGCCTTGCGGCGGCGCTCCCCTGTCGTTTGATTGCTGTGCAAGTTTACACCCGCGTCGCACCCAACGTTGAGTGGCCAGCTCTGCAGCTTATAAAGCCGATTTGGCCTGCAGATCTGGCCGCCCGGTGGGAGGCGTTCAGGTCAGGTCGCGGGACTGGTTGAATCTGGCGATGGCCCGCTGCGCCCCGCGCCCGGTCAGGGTTTGGATGATCGCGGCCACGGTCGCGGAAACCACCGCGAAAATCAACGCCGAGCGGAGGCTGTGCTCCAGGTTCTCGCCGTCTTTGGGCGGAGGGTTTCCGGTGGTTTTGGTCCACACCGTGTCCACGACCTTGTTGGCGGCGAACCCCGCGCCGAAGCTGATTCCGGCGGCCAGAAGCTTGAAGATCAGATTCATGTCCCTAGCCTACTTGAGCTTTCCGGCCTGCGCGTTGGGGATGCAATTCACGGCGCCCTGGTAATCCAGTTGGGCTTTGACGCTCCACGGCACGGTGGCCCCGGGAGCCACCGCTTTGAGCACGGCGACGCCGCGCGCCACCACGTCCGAACTGGCCGTGGCCCAATCCACCGCGATCACGATGTCGGTCGCCGAGCCGGCGCCATTGGTCGCTTGGCCGGCGGCTGTCACCGGGCCCGCTGCCATCCCGCATTGGTCCAAAGTGATGCTGGAGCGGATGCCCTGCGCCCCGTCCAGCTCCGGCACCGGCGGCAGCACCGGCGAGATCACGCCTTGGCTGGCTTGCGTGCTCGGCGCCGGGGCGAGCGCCGAGGAGGACCCGTCAGAAGACCCGTCCGACGACGGCGTGCAGCCGGCCAAGGCCAGACCGGCCGCAGCCACGGCGGCGATGAGCAGAGACGGTTTGCGGTGCTTGTTCATATTCCCCTTGGTTCAGTTCCTACGGCGCCGGCGCGCTCCCAGGAACAGCAGGATCGCACCGATCACGATGATCAACGCTCCCAACCCGATGATCCAGAGGTTGCTGACGCCGGTATTCGGCAATGGTTCCACCGGCGGTGTGGGCGGAGTCGGTTTCGGGTCCAGTCCGGTTTTCACCGAGGCCGGATCCGACGTGAGCTTCTGCCCGCCGCTGCTGCCGCTGCTCACCCTGGCCGTGGCGACGTTCGACACCGCACCGGCGTCGACGTCGGCCGCAGTCACCTGGTACGGCGCCGAAGTACAGGTCGTGGACTGTCCCGGAGCCAACTGGCTGACCGGGCAGTCGACCGAGATTCCGGCAGCAGCCAGTTTCTCGTCCTGGACCACGATGCCGAACAGCGTGGTGTTCCCGGTATTGGTCACCGTGAACGTGTAGACGATGCTGTCCCCGGCGTCTTTCCGGCCGTTCCCGTTGGCATCGGTCACCGGACCGGCCTGCTTGAGCAGCTTCACTCCGGGCGCCCCGTCCAACGGCGTGGTGACCGAATCCGGCTCGCTGGTGTTCGGCTTGCCGTCCGGGGTGCTCCCGGTAGCGGTCGCGGTGTTCTGCAGACTGCCGGCGTCCACATCGGCCTGGGTCACCGTGTAGACCGCGGTACAGGTCATACTGGTCCCGGCGCCGACCACGCTGGCCGGGCATTCGACCTTGACCCGCGGATCGTTGACGCTGACCCCGCTCGCGTCCCGGGTGCCGGAATTGGTCACCAGGAACTGGTACTCGATAGTGTCGCCGGCGTCCAACTTGCCGTTGCCGTTGACGTCATTGGTCTTGGTGACTTTCTTGTCCACGGAAAGTTCGTCCAGCACGGTGAGCGGCTGCTCTTTCGAGGATTCCACCGAGGTTACCGGAGTTTCGCCTTGCTTCGCTTCGGCGTGCGCGGTGTTCTTCACGCTTCCGGCATTGGCGTCGCTTTGGCTGATCCGGTACGTCGCGGTGCAATCGATGCTCTGTCCCGGATCGAGATCCGTGCTCGGGCAGCTGATCGACACCCCGGCGTCGGCGAGCTTCCGGTCCACCACCGCGACCCCGCTCAACTTCACGTTGCCGGTGTTCTTGACCGTGAACACGTAATCGATCTCGTCCCCGGCGGCGAGTCGGCCGTCGTTGTTCAGGTCCTTGGTCCCGGCGATCTTCTTCTCGAAGGCCAGACCGGGCGTCCGGTCGATCGCGACCGTGACTTCGCTCGCCGGCGACTCGATATCGCCGCCGTCCGGCTTGGCCGCGATCGCCGTGGCCGAGTTCCGCACGCTGCCGGCTTCGACATCGGCTTGAGTCAAGGTGTAGGTCGCTGTGCAATTGGTCGAAGCCTTGGGCGCCAGGCTGGTCGCTTCGCACACCGGCTCCCCGTCGAGCGCCAATTGGTCATCGATCTCGACCGCGCGCAGCGTCACCGTACCCGAGTTGGTCACCACGAAGGTGAAGGTGACCTTGTCGCCGGCGCCGACCACGCCGTCGCCGTTGGTGTCGGTGAGCGGCTGGTAGGACTTCTTGATCTGCAATGCCGCTTCTTGCGAGGTCGGCGTCGACGTGGACTGCTTGCCGCCGTCCACCGCGGTACCGCCCGGGCCGGTGGCCTTGGCGGTCGCGGTGTTGTCCACGGTGGGTGCATCGGCGTCGGCCTGGGTCAAGGTGTAGGTGCCTTCACAGTTCAGCTCGGTGCCCGGGGCCAACGATGCCACAGTGCAGCTGAGTCCGGGCAGTTTGCTGTCCGTGATCACGACGTCGGTCAACGTGGTGTTGCCCCGGTTCGTCGCCTTGAGCGCGTACACGATCTGGTCCCCGGCCACGGGCCGGCCGGAGGGCTGCTCGGTGATGATCTGCTTGACCGTCTTGCTCAGGTCCAACTGGTTGTTACGGGTAAGGATCTCGTCCACACTCGCCTGGTCGGTGCTCACCGGCTGGGTTCCGGTGCTGCCCGGAACCGGCGCGGTGGCATTGCCGGTGGCCCGGTTGGTGACCTTGCCGTTGTCGATGTCGGCCTGCGTGACGGTGTAGCTTCCAGTGCAATCGACGCTCTTGCCGGGCAGCAGCGGTCCGGCGGGGCAGCTGACCGTGACGCCGGGCAGCTGCTCGGCCACCGAAACGTCCGAAAGGGTCAAGGTACCGGTGTTCGCCAGGGTGAAGACGTAGGCAATCTTGTCACCGGCCTTGCTGGCCTTCGGCGCCGCGGGGTCGACTTTTTTGACCAAGGACATCGCGGCCACCGCAGTGGTCGGCTGTTCCGCCGTGGACGGCTCCGAGGTGGTCTGTTTGCCGTCCGGCCCGGTCCCTACCGCGGTGGCGGTATTGCTGACCTTGCCGTTGTCCACTTCCGCCTGGGTGATCGTGTAGCTCCCGGTGCAAGTGGCAACCGCGCCCGGTGCGAGTTCGGTCGGAGCGCAGCTCACCGCGGGGATCTTGGCGTCCTGGACCGCGATCTCCTTGACCGTGGTGTTGCCGTTGTTGGTCACGGTGAAGGTGTAGTTGACCACGTCCGGCACGTCGGTGCGTTGGTTGCCGTTCACGTCGTCGACGCTGCTGACCGCTTTGGCCACCGTGAGGCTGTTCCCGCGCTCCAGCGGCGTGGTGACCTTGTTGCTGTCGACTGCGGTGTCCGGCCGACCGGCCGGCGGGGTTCCGGTCACCGTCGCGGTGTTGTCCACCGTGCCGGCGTCGAGATCCGCTTGGCTGATCGGGTAGCTCGCGGTGCAGGTGGTCGAGGCGCCGGCTGCCAACTCGGTGACCGGGCAGGAGACATTCGCGATCTTCGGATCGGCGACCCTCAGGTCGTGCTGCGTGGTGTTTCCGGTGTTCTTGACCACGAACTGGTATTCGATCCGCTCTCCGGCATCAGGGCGGCCGTTGCCGTTCGCATCGTTGTAGGCCTTGCCGTTGTTCGGCACCACCGACTTGGTGATCTCCAACCGGTCCACGGCCGGGATCTCGGTCTCCTTCTCCGCGCCGGGCGAGGTGGTCGGATCGCCCTGATCCGGCTTTCCGGTCGCGGTCGCGGTGTTCAGCACCTTGCCGGCATCCGCGTCGCTCTGCGTGATCGTGTAGCTGCCCCGGCACGTGGTGACCGCTTTGGGCGCCAATTCGGTGGCCGTGCAGGTGATGTTCGCGCTCGGGATGAGCGGATCGTTGATCACCAGATTCCGCAGGGTGGTGGTGCCAGTGTTGGTCACCGTGAAGGTGTAATCGATGGTGTCGTCGGCATCGACCAGACCGTTGCCGTTGACGTCCTTCGGTGCGGCACCGTCTTTGGCGATGGTCAACGAGCTGCTGCCGGAGATCGGGGTGCTGGTTCCGCTCGGTTCCGAGGTCACCGGCACCGTGCTGCCGGGCGGCGTTCCGGAAACCGTCGCGGTATTGTCCGCCTTGCCGCCGTCGACGTCCGCCTGGGTGATCGTGTAGGTCCCGGTGCAGGTCATCGTTTGGCCGGCCGCGAGCGACGTCGCCGGGCAGCTGATCGCGCCACCGGGCAGCTTCGCGTCGTTGACCTTGAGGTTGTCCATGGTCACCGTGCCGTTGTTGGTCACCGCGAAGGAGTAGTCGATCGTGTCCCCGGCGTCGGTCAGCCCGTTGCCGTTCACGTCCTTGGGTGCGGCGGCGCTCTTCTTGATCGCCAATTCGGTGGTCGCGTCGAGCGTGGTGCTGGTCTCGTCGGTGTTCGAGTCGACTTTGTTGCCGTCCGGGTCTTCGCCTTCGGCGAAGGCGGTGTTCTTCACCGAACCGGAGTCCATGTCCGCCGCGGTGATCGTGTACACCTTTGTGCAGGTCATCGATTCAGCGGCCTTGAGCACGTCTTTACTGCAGTCGATCATGCCGACCTTGGGATCCCGGATCTGCAGGAAGTCGATCGAGACGTTGCCCTCGTTCTTCACCACGAAGGTGTAGCTGATGGTGTCCCCGGCCTGGGTCCGGGTATTCCCCGAAGTGTGCGTGATCTGCCCGGCCTGCTTGTCGAAACTCAGCTTCGCGGTGCGCGGGATCAGCGTATCCACTTCGGAACCCGGCGAGGTCGTGGTGCCGCCGTCGGGCGTGGTCCCGGTGGCAGTGGCGGAATTCAGCACATCACCGCGGTCCACGTCTTCTTGGGTCAGCGTGTAGCTGCCGGTGCAGGTGACGGATTCACCCGGAGCAAGCGTGGTCTTGGCGCAGGTGATCGGGGCGACCAGCGCGTCGTTGACCTTGATCCCGGTCAGCGTGGTGGTCCCGGTGTTGGTCACCAGGAAGCTGTACGGGATGGTCTCGCCCGGATCCATCATTCCATTGCCATTGGCGTCGTTCCAGGTGCCGGCCGACTTCTTGATGGTCAGCGCATCCTGCCGCGGGATCGCGATGGTTGCGGTGGCTTCTTTGCTGGTCACCGTGGTGCCGTAGGCGTCGGTGGACGAGCCGGTCGCGGTATTGTCCACCTTGCCCGCGTCGATGTCCGCTTGGGTCAGGACCCGGGTTGCGGTGCAGGTCGCCGAAGCACCCGGCGCCAAGGATCCGGTGGGGCAGGTCACCGTGGCGACCTGGTTGTCCGTGACCGAGAGGTCTTTGAGCGTGACTTGGCCGGTGTTGGTCAGCGTGAAGGTGTAGTCCACGGTGTCCCCGGGGTCGATCCGGCCGTTGCCGTTCGCGTCCTTGGGCGCAGCAGCCTGCTTCTGCAAGGACAAGGCGGACTCGCCCTTGGTGTCCACGGTCGCTTTGTCTTCGGGCGAGGTGATTTCCTCGCCCGACGGCGGGGTGGCCACGCCGGTGGCCTTGTTCTCCAGGGTGCCCCGGTCGATATCGGCCTGGGTGATGCTGTAGCTGGCTTCACAGGTAGTGGATGCCCCCGGTGCCAAGGTGGCGACCGGGCACTTGACCGTGCCGACCAGGCTGTCCCGGACGCCCACCAAGTAGAGCGTGGTGTTTCCGGTGTTCTTCACCTCGAAGGTGTACTCGACCGTGTCTCCGGCTTGCGTTTTGTCGCTGCCAGGCTGGTGCTGGATCGCACCCGCAGTCTTCTTCATGGTCATATTGGAGATCTGCTTGAGCTCGACGAGCGCCGAGTCATCCCAGGAATCCACGGTTGCGCCAGACGGGTCCTTGGCGGTGGCTTCCGCCGTGTTGAGCACGTATCCGGCGTCGTAGTCTTCGGTGGTCATGGTGTAGGTGCCCGTGCACGTCGTCGATTCATTCGGCGCCAGCGTGGTCTTCTCGCACGTGATCGGGCCCTTGAGCCTGTCGTCCACGATTGCGACGTCGCTGACCGTCACATTGGAATCGTTGGTGACTTTGAAGCTGTAGTCGATGAGCGACCCCGCGCCGAGCTGGGTCTGGCCATCGGCCAGCCTGGGCTCGCTCGCAGTCTTGACGATGTCCAAGTTGCTGTCCGCCGGGATGGTCACGGTGACCGAGTCCGTCGCGGTCACTTGATTGCCCTTGGGATCGGTGCCGCTCGCGGTGGCGGTATTCACGATCTTGCCGGCGTCGACGTCGGCCTGGGTGATCGTGTAGGTGGCGCGGCAGACCTTGACCTGGCCTGGCGCGATTACTCCCGCCGGGCAGGTCAATCCCGGGATCAACGGGTCCTTGACCGTCGACCCGTCGATACTCACATCGCCGGTGTTCCGCACCTCGAAGGTGTAGTCGACGGTGTCGCCGGCGTCGATCGTGTCATTGTTGTTGACGTCTTTGGGCGCCGCTGCGGTTTTCTTCAAGGCGATTTGCGCCAAGCTGCTGGTCGGCACGGTCTTGGTGGACTCGTTCGAGGTCACCGCGGTCCCGGACTTGTCGTTCGCCGTGGCGGTGGCCTTGTTGACCACTTGGCCGGCATCGACGTCGGGCTGGTTGATCTCGTAGGTCGCGGTGCAGGTGACCGAGGCTCCGGGTGCCAGTGCCGCGCTGGGGCAGCTCACCGTGCCGACCTTCGGATCGTTGATCACCAGGTTGTCCAGGCTCACGGTTCCGGTGTTCGTCACCTTGAAGGTGTAGCGGATGTAGTCGCCGTAATCGGTCCGGGTGTTCTTGTTGTTGTCGTCGATGCCCGCGACGTCCTTGACCAGCTCCAGCGACTTCACCTGGGCGATCGTGACGGTCTTGGACGACGGGCCGGATTCCTTTTCGTCCCGGCCGCCCGGCGGGGTGCCGAAGGCGGTGGCGGTGTTGTCCACCTTGCCCGCGTCGATATCGGCTTGGCTGATCGTGTATTCGCCGGTGCAGGTCACCGAAGCGCCCGGTGCCAGCGTGGTCGGATCGCAGGTCGCGGCCACTTTGGCGTCGGCGATCCGCACCCCGGTCAGCGTGCTGCTGCCGGTGTTGGTCACTTTGAAGGTGTAGGGGATCTTCTCCCCCGCGGTGATCCGGCCGTCCTGGTTGCCGTCGACCGGCCCGGTGGAATCCTTGACCACGGTCAAAGCGTCGACCGGCGCGATCGGCGTACTGGTGCTGGATTCATTGGAGCTGATCTGCGGGCGGCCCGGCGGCGTGCCCACCGCGGTGGCCGTGTTGTCCGCCTTGCCGGCGTCCACCTCGGCCTGGGTGATCGTGTGCGTGCCGGTGCAGGTGACCGACTTCCCGGCGGCCAACGAGGTCACCGGGCAGTTCACCGCGCTGACCTTCGGATCATTCACCGTGACATTGCTCAGCGTGGTGTTTCCGGTGTTGGTCACCAGGAACGTATAGCTGATCGTGTCCCCGGCGTCGGTGCGGCCGTTGTTGTTCGCATCCACCGGGGTGCCCGCGGTCTTTTTCACGGTGACCGCGTCCACCAGGGGCAACGGCTTCGTGGCGGTGGCTTTCTCCGAGCTCACTTCGGTGTTTCCGGCCTTGGCCTTGGCGGTGGCTTCGTTGTCCACCTTGCCGGCGTCGAAATCCGCCTGGGTGAGCCGGTAGGCTCCGGTGCAGGTCACCGACTCGCCGGGGGCCAGCGAGCTGCTGGGGCAGGAGATCTCAGCGACCTTCGGATCGCTCACCGAAATCGTGTTCACCGTGACATTGCCTTCGTTCTTCACCGTGAAGGTGTAGGCCAAGGTGTCATCGGGATCGTTCTTGCCGTTGTTGTTGGTGTCCGTGATCTCGCCGGCCGCTTTGCTCAGGCTGATCTTGGGCGTCTGGGTCAGTTGGAGCGTGGTGGAATCATTCGCCGAATCGACGCTTCCGCCCTTGGGGTCTTTGCCGTTCGCATTCGCGGTATTCGTCACCGCACCGGCATCGACGTCGGCCTGGGTGATCGTGTACACGCCGGAGCAAGTCACCGACTTGCCCGGTTCCAGACTGGTTACGCCGCCGCAGTTGATGCCGGAAACCTTTGAATCCACCACGGTGACGCTGCTGACCGTGACCGAACCGGTGTTGGTCACCAGGAAGGTGTAGGGGATTTTGTCACCCTTGCCCACTTCGCGCCCGGTGATCGGGTTGCCGTCCGCGTCGGTCGGCGTGCCCTGCTGCTTGTCGAAGGTCAAGGAGCCGACGCCGGTCAACGGCGTGGACGTCGTGGAGGTCTTGTTCGCCGTGCTGCCGTCCGGCTGGGTCACCGTACCGGTGGCGCTGTTGTCCACCTTGCCGGCGTTCATGTCCGCCTGGGTGATGGTGTAGCTGCCGGTGCAGGTTACCGATTCGCCCGGGGCCAACGTAGTGGTCGAGCAGACCACATTGGGCACCAGGCTGTCGGTCACGCTGAGGTTCTTCAGCGTGGTACTGCCGGTATTGGTGAACTTGAACGAATAGCCGATGGTGTCCCCGGCGTCGATCCGGCCGTTCTTGTTCGAATCCACCGGCGCCGCTGCGCTCTTGGTGAAGTCGAAGCTATTGGTCTGGGTCAGCGGAGTGGTGACTTCGTTGGAGGTCGCATTGACGTCGCTGCCGGCACTGCCCTTGGCGGTTCCAGTGGCCTGGTTGACGATCTTGCCGGCATCCATATCGGCCTGCGTGATCTGGTAGGTCTTGACGCAAGTGGTCGAGGCCCCCGGCGCCAAGGTGGCGGTGGGGCAGCTGACGCCGGCGATCTTCGGATCGGAGAGCGCCAGGCTGTTCAGCGTGGTGGTTCCGGTGTTCTTGACCACGAAGCTGTAGTCGATGGTGTCGCCGGCATCGGTGCGGCCATTGCCGTTCTTGTCCTGGACGGCACCGGCGGATTTGGTGATCGTCATCGAATTCGGCGCGTTCACCGGCGTGGTGACCGCGCTGGGCTGCGAGGTGATCGGATCGCCGACCGGCGGGGTGCCGGTCGCGGTGGCCGAATTGTCAACTTTCCCGGCGTCGATGTCCGCCTGGGTCAGCACATAACTGCCGGTGCACGTGGTGGAAGCATTCGGGGCGAGCGTGGTCGCCGGGCAGCTGATGTTCGGCACCTTGGCGTCAGTGACCTTGACCGATGTGAGCGTGGTGTCACCAGTGTTCTTGACCACGAAGCTGTACGGAACGGTATCGCCGGCGTCGAGCCGGCTGTTGCTGTTGGTGTCCTGGATGGCCCCGGCGGACTTGGTCACCGTGATCCCGGGCTTGAGCAACGTAGTGGTGACGCTGGAGGAATTGTTGCCCGGCACCTGGTCGTACTCGTTGCCGGAGACCGTCGCGGTGTTGGTGAAGCTGCTGCCCGGAACCGCATTCGCCGCCACGGTGCCCTTGACCGTGATGGTCCGGGTGGCGCCTACGGCGAGATTGCCGATCGCGCAGCTGAGGTTCTGCCCGCTGACCGTGCAGGCGCTTCCGCCGTCGACCTGGCCGGTGCCCCCGGTGATCGCGGCGGGCAACGTGTCCTGCGCGGTGACCCCGGTGGCCGGGCGCGGGCCATTGTTCTTGACCGTGAGCCGGTACTCGATCGGTTGCCCGGCCAAGGGGTATTGCGTGACCTGCTCCTTGGTGATCTGCAGATCCGCGGCGGAAGCGACCGGGGTGCTCACGGTATTGGAATACGACGTCTTGACCGCATTGTTCAGGATCGGATCCTGGTAGGAGACGGTGGCGACATTGTGCACCGTACTGTCCGCGGATTCGGGGTTCACGGTGACCCGGAAGGTCACCGTGGCTTTGGCCCCGGGAGCCAGGGTGCCACCGGCGGTCGGCGTGGCGCCGGTGCCCAATCGCACGGTTACTTGGTCCTGCGCGGCGCTGTAATCGCCGCGGTCGTCGCCGGCGGCGTCGGTGAGGTTGCCGGCGCCGGTCCCGGCGGTGATTTTCAGCGAGCCCGGCACATAGGTGGTGCCGGTCGGGATCTGGTCGGCGAGCACGCTCAACGGTGAATCGGAACCGCCGGCGTTCGTGACGTCCACCGAGTACTCGAGGGTATCGCCGATCCGGGCCGGGTTGTTGCCGCTGACATTGGTCACCGACTTCTGCGCGGTCAGACAGGGCGAGTTGCTGAACGTGACGTCGTCCAGGAAGTTGCCGATGCTGGCCGCGCCGGTGGAGCTCACCGATTCGAATTGGAAGCGGGTTGTGGTCTGCCCGGCCGGAATCGTATACGTCCCGCTATACCGGCCCCAGGCGGTGTTCCCATCGCTGATGTTCGGTCCTTGCTGCACCATCGTGCCGCCGGGCGGGCCGGTGACGACCTTCATCACGTCGGTTCCCTGCCGGCCGCGGTGCGCCAGCGACCAGCGGATGGTCTGGCCCGGCGTGGTCGCGATGTCCTGATAGAGCGCGGAGACTTGGGTCGCATTGATTTCGACGAATTGATTGCCTTCGGCCGAGGGCACCCCGTTGAAACCATTCTTCCAGTACTCGATCAGACCGTCGCTGGCCGTGGTGCGCCAGCCGGGGACCTGGCTCTGGTTGTAGTTCTGGAAGTTACCCGTCATCACCGGCTGTTCGAAGCCGCCGTTGACGATGTTCACCGGAGCCGGGCACGCGGTCTGCACCGGAGCTGCGACCTCGTAATCTTCCACTTCGCCGTCTGCAGCACTGCCGGCGGGGGTGGCCACATCGGCGGCGGCGCTGGCGATCCGGAACCGGGCGACCAGGTCCGGCGCCGAGCCGCTCGCGGCGGGCAGGTTGCTCCAATTCAGTGTGGCGGAGCCGTTCTGGCAGGTGGTGGTCGCCGCCTCATTGTCCTCGAACGCACCGTTCTTGCTGGTGTCCAACCAGGCTTTGACCGTGGCTCCCGGGCCAGTACAGACCACTTGGACCGAGTAATTCCGCTGTCCGGGGCTGTACGGCGGGAAGCTGCCCGCGCCGTTGGCGAGGAGTTGCGACACGCCCTCATCAGCAGCGCCGGTGGTGTCGTCAGTGGTGAGGGTCGCGCCGGTCCGGGCTTCGGAATCCGGGGCCACCCGGCCCAGGTACACGCCCGCGGATTCGTTCAGCGCCGGCGGGCTGCTGGTGCTCTGCGCGGTTCCGGACGCGGTCTGCGGCACTAGGTGCTGGGCGATGCCGTAGCTGGCTGGCGCATCGCCGTAATCGAAGGGAAGCATCAAGCCGAACGCCGCCGCCTGGGTGCCGCCGCCCTCGATCCGGGTGCTGACCTGGGTGGTGTCGCTGAACACGAAGGGCGTCGATTGTGTTCCCTCCGAATTTGTAATCCGTAGCTGCTTGCCGGAAAGCGTGCCGGCCCACATCGCAGTGCCGCTGCGGTAATCCTGAAAATCCACCCAATCGGTTCCGGTGGTGTTGTACTGCAGGGCTTCCGAGCCATTTGCCGCAGTAGCTTCGCCGTCGGTCGCAACTACCCGCGGCGTGATCGAGCGGCCATTGACGGTCATCGAAAACGTGAAGGTAGCGCCGATCTTGGCCCCCGCGACGCTATTGGCGATCGCCACGTTTCCCGCGGGCGCATAAGCTTGACCAGCGGGGCTGCGGGAGTAGGAATTCAACGATTGGGCGGTTAGGCCGATATTCGTGCCGGACAACGCGCTCTTCGCAGTCATCGTCACGGTTGCGGACACGCCCGGAGCAGGCGAGAAGGTCTGGGTGCCGCCCACGGTGTTCAGCGGGAAGTTCGTCATGTCGAACCAGTAGATCCGGGATTGGTAGGGGCCGGAACCAGCGGTGGCGTAATCGGCCTGCGCTGGAGCCGTGCCGCCCACCAAGCCGGCAACCATGCCGGAGGCCACCAGGGCCAGCGAAGCGGAGGCAGCCACCGCACCGTGGGCTGCCTTTCGGAACGTCCGACGACGGCGCAAGGCAGCACCTTTGAGGTGCCGGCCGGTCAGAACGCTTACACTGCGGAACATCGTGCCCCCGTCACCGTCCGGCTGCTCGGACGGTTCTCGTCGATTCCTCACCAATGACGGCGGCTCAGCAGCTTCGCTGAATTCCGCCGTCGTTGCCAGGGATAATTACCCGTAATCCCTGATGTTACCGGCCTGTCGGGCGGGAAAGTAGCCACAGCAGAATCTCAGCTGGAACCCGTAAGGGTTCGCCGAGTCAACCAAAAGCGATCAGCGGGGCTCTTCCCGGTTCGCGGCGGCCTCCACGACGTCGTTCAAGTCGTCCTGACTGAGCGTGTCTTTGCGCAAGTGCTTGGTCCGGTAGCCGGCCCGGCCGATCATATGGGCGGACACCGGGACGGTCAGCAACTGGAAGATCCAGGCAATCAGCAGGATCGGCAGCACCGCCCAACTGCGCAGTTGCAGGGCCATGGCCAGGAGCAGCAAAAACAGGCCGAGCACCTGCGGTTTGGTCGCCGCGTGCATCCGGCTCATCAAATCCGGGAAGCGCAGCAAGCCCACCGCTGCGGCGAGCGACAGTGCGGAACCGAGGATCAGACAGATCGCGGTCAGCAGGTCGATGACGGAATCGAGGTTCATTGCGGCCTCCGTTCCGCGACGTAGCGGGCTACCGTGACCGAGCCGATGAAGCCGATGATCGTGAGCCCCACCAGCAGCGGCAGGTTGTTCAAATGCCGGTTGACCGCCATATCGGTGGCCAGGGCTGCGGAGAAGATCGCGAGCAGCACATCGGCGGCCAGCACCCGGTCCAACAAGGACGGGCCAACCGCGATGCGGTAAATCGCACCGAGCGCCGCAGCACTGAGGATCACCCCCACCACGATCAGGGTCATGGTCATCAACGGGGCGCCGAAAACAGTCATGACTTCACCTCGTCCGCCGCGGGCTGTTCCGCTCGCAAAGCGGCGAGTTCGGCTTTGCTGCCCATCACCCGGATCAGCCAGGCTTCCACGTCGCGGACGTCGGCGCGGATCTTGCGCACGTCGTCGTCGTTCTTCACGTCCATGGTGTGCAGATACAGCGTCGAAGTGGAGCGGTCCACTTCGATCACCAAGGAGCCCGGGATGAGCGAGATCACGTGCCCGGTCGCGGTCACCATCAGATCCGAGTGGCTGCGCAGCGGCACTGCCACCACGGCGTTTTTGATCCGCGGCCCCTGCGCCAGCAGCAGATAGCTGACCTGCACACTGGCCACTGCGACGTGCCAGAGGAACACCCCGGCGTATTCCAGGAAGTAGAAGACATTGAACCGGCCGCTGAGCTCCACCGGAGGCAGGTAGAACACCCGGGTGACCAGCAAGGCGATGATCGCGCCGAAGACCAGATTGCCCGGACTGAAATCACGCCACAGGGCACCCCAGACCAGGACCAGCCAAATCAGCAGCGGCAACTCCTGTTTGAGCGAAATCCGTTGTTTGGTCATGGCTTCACCGTCCCTTGGCTCGGTTCCGGTTTCTTCACCAGTTCAGGCCGGCTCGCTTCCAAGGCTTTGACCCCGGCATCGCCGAGCACTGCTTGCACATAGGGCCGGCGGTCCAGCATTTCCCGGGCCGCGTTGTCGGCGAGCTGCACCAACGGTCCGGCGAAGACGGTGAGCAGTAAACCCACGCCGACCAGTCCGGCGGTCGGGCCGACCATCATCCGCGGCAACGGCCGGGCCTTGACCTTCACCGCGGCGGTACCGGCACCGGCCGACGGGTCGGCCTCCGGCAAGCCTTCGAGCAATGCCGGCTCCGGCGCTTCTTCGGTGTCCTGCGGGCTGCGCCAGAACACCCGGTTCCAGACCCTGGCGATCGCCAACAAGGTCAGCAGCGAAACCGCGACGCTGCCGGCGACCAGCACCCAGGCCAGCGGGGTGTCCAAAGCCGCGCCGGCCTGCAGCAGGCCGAGCTTGCCCAGGAAACCGGAGAACGGCGGAATTCCGGCCAAATTCATCGCCGGGATGAAGAACAGGATGCCGAGGATCGGCGAAAGCTTCGCCAAGCCGCCCAGGCGGTGCATCGACGTCGAACCGCCACGGCGTTCGATCAGTCCGGTGGTCAGGAACAAACTGGTCTGGATCGTGATGTGGTGCACCACGTAATAGACTGCCGCTCCCAGTCCGAGCACCGAGGACATGGCCAAGCCGAAGACCATGTAACCGATATGGCTAACCAGGGTGAAAGAGAGCATACGTTTGATATCCGACTGCGCTATTGCACCCAGAATGCCCACCACCATGGTCAGCAGTGCCACCACCATTAAGAAGTCATTGAGACTGTCCCCCGGGAAGAGCAGCGTTTCGGTCCGCACGATCGCGTAGACGCCGACTTTGGTCAACAACCCGGCGAACACCGCGGTGACCGGTGCCGGGGCGGTCGGATAGGAGTCCGGCAACCAGAAACTGAGCGGGAAGACCGCCGCCTTGATCCCGAAGGCGATCAACAGCATCAAGTGCAGCAGGGTCTGCGTGCCTTGGTCCAAATTGGCCAGCTTCACCGCCAGATCTGCCATGTTGATCGTGCCGGTGGCACCGTAGATCATCGCGATCGCGATCAGGAACAGCATCGAAGAGACCACGCTGACCACCACATAGGTCACCCCGGCCCGGATCCGCGGACCGGTGCCGCCCAAAGTCATGAGCACATAACTGGCGGTCAGCAGGATCTCGAATCCCACATACAGGTTGAACAGGTCGCCGGAAAGGAAAGCGTTGGATACCCCGGCCATCAGGATCAAATAGGTCGGGTGGAAAATCGACACCGGGCCTTCGGCATCGCCGTCCGCAGCACCCTGCCCGGTCGCATAAATGAGCACCGCGAGCCCCACCACGGAGGACACCACGAGCATCAGCGAGGAGAACTGGTCGACCACCAGCACCACGCCCCAGGGCGGCAACCAGCCGCCCAGGTTCACCGCGACCGTGCCGCCGTTCCAGACTTGGGCGAGCAATCCGACTTCCAGGAGCAGGGTCACGCTGAGCACCGAAATGCTCACCGCCTGCTGCGCCTTGGGATGCCGGATCAGCAAAAACGCGACCGCGGCGCCGAGGAACGGCAGGATGATCGCCAGCGGGGTGAGCGAAGCCAGGGTGAGATTCACGGCTTGCCTCCCTTTTTGGCGCTTTTGCCGGCGGCTGGGTCGTCGAACTCGGTGGTTTCCAAGGGGATTTCCACATCTTCTTCGGCGTCGAACATCGGCTGGGTCGCCACTCTGCGGTCTTCGGCGTCGTCCTGGACTTCATCCTGGCGGGCCAGCACCCAGGTCCGGTAGATGATGCCCAGCATGAACGCGGTCACCGCGAACGAAATCACGATCGAGGTCAGGATCAGAGCCTGCGGCAAGGGGTCGTTGTATTCCCCCGGCGGCACTGCTTTGCCGAGCAAGGGAGCCAAGCCGGCATAGCCGCCGGTGGTCAGCAACAGGATGTTGGTCCCGTTGGCCAAAAGCATCAAGCCCATCAGCACCCGGGTCAGACTGCGTTCGAGCAACAGGTAGATGCCGACCGCGTAGAGCACGCCCATCACGATCAGCAAGGTCAGGTTGACGCTCATTCGGCCACCACCAAATCCTCCCGGCGCTCTTCTTCACGCTCGTCGATTTCGGCGCCCAGGCTACGCAGCACGTCCAGCACCAGACCGACCACGATGAGGTAGACGCCGATGTCGAAGACCGTCGAGGTGACGAACTTGACGTCGCCGAACACCGGCAGGAAGAACTCGATGATCGCGGTCTGGAACACCTGGCCGCCGAAGAACAGCGGGGCCAAACCGGACAACGACGCAGTGCCCAGGCCCACCCCGAGCAGCGTCCCGGCACTGATCGGAGTGGCCTCGGCGAGCTCCGCGCGGCCGCCGGCCAAATAGCGCAGAGTCAAGGCCAAACCGGCCATCAGCCCGCCGGCGAAGCCGCCGCCCGGGAAATTGTGCCCGGCCAGCAGCAGGTAGACCGAGAAGATCACCATCGAGTGGAAGATCAGCCGGGTGATCACTTCGAAGATGATCGAACGGCGTTCCGGGGCCAGCGTGCGGCCGGCCACCAACCAGGCGTCCCGGCTGGCGGTGGCGAACTGCCTGGCTAACCGCAGCACTGCGGCTCCGCGCGCGCCGTCCATGGAGTTCTGGTGGCGGCGGCCCACGCTTCCGGTTTCGATAGTTACCGCGCGGGGCAGGGCTTGGCCCCGGTTGCGCACGAAGATCAAGCTGGCGACGCCGGTCGCTGCGATTGCGAGCACCGAGACCTCGCCGAAGGTGTCCCAGGCCCGGATGTCCACCAAGGTCACATTGACCGTGTTCAAACCGCCGCCGATGTCATAGGCCAGCGCCGGGAAGTCCAGGGAAACCGGCGAATCGACCCGGGAACCGAGCGCGATCAAGGCCACCACGACCATCGTGGCGCCGAAGGCGATGCCGATCAGCATCCGCATCAAGCGGTGCGAACCCGTGGTCCGGTCGCGCAATTCCTGGGGCAGCGAGCGCATCGCCAGCACGAAGGCCACCAGGATGATCGACTCCACGAACATCTGGGTCAGCGCCAGATCGGGTGCACCCTGGAACGCGAAGATCAAGGCGATGCCGTAACCGGTGACCGAAACCATGAGTACCGCGAGGAAACGTTTGTTGGCCCGGGCCGCAGCGATCGCGCCAATGATGATCGCGGCCGCGGCCACGGTCTGCGCCGGCGATCCGGGATCGATCAAATACATTTCCGGCAGCGGGCGGCCGCTCATCACGACGGCGACGATGTTGACCACGATGGTGGTGGACAGGATCACCGCGAGGTAGAAGTAGAGCGAACCACGCTGGGTGCGGCCGGTCACCCAGACCGCAGTGTGGTCCAAGGCGTCGATGACCTTTTTGTAGCTCTTTTCGGCGTCGAGCAACGGGTAGAGCTTGTCCTGCGCCCGTTCCACCCGGTCCCGGAAGTAGAACAGCAAGAAGCCGACGGCCAAGGTCAGGGCGCTCAAGCCGAGCGCCAGATTGAAGCCGGAGAACAGCGACAGGTAAGGGGCCTTGTCCCCGGACTGCAGGAATTTGTTGCTGTACGGTTCGATCCAGCTCTGCAACGGCACGAACCAGACCCCGGTCAGCACCGTCAGTGCGGCCAGGATCGCCGGCGCGGCCAGGAATTCGCCGGAAACCTGGCCGAAGGCGATCGGCATGCCTTTCGCTTTCCGCGCGAAGCCGCCCCACCAGAATCGGGCGCTGTAGGCCACCGTGAGCATCGACCCGAGCACGCCGCCGGCCAGCACCCAGGGGTTTTCGAAGTCGATCAGCGCCTCGTAGACCGCTTCCTTGGCCACGAAACCGGCCATCAGCGGGACCCCGGCCATCGAGGCCGCGCCGATCGCCGCGATCACGCCCAGCGCAGGCGAGGACCGGAACACGCCGGAAAGCTTCCGGATGTCCCGGGTTCCGGTCTGGTGGTCGATGATGCCGACCACCAGGAACAGCGTAGCCTTGAACAATCCGTGGGCCAGCAGCAAGGCCATTCCGGCCAAGGCCCCGGCCGGCGTGCCCAGGCCGACCACCAGGGTGAGGAAGCCCAGCTGGCTCACCGTTCCGTAGGCCAGGATCAGCTTCAGGTCGTATTGGCGAAGGGCCCGCCATCCGCCCACCAGCATGGTGCCCAGGCCGAGCACGATCACCGTGGGTTTCCAGAACGGGGTGTCCGCGAACGCCGGCGCCAACATCGCGACCAGGAAAATTCCGGCCTTGACCATGGCCGCCGCATGCAAGTAGGCGCTGACCGGGGTGGGCGCGGCCATCGCGCCGGGAAGCCAGAAATGGAACGGGATCAGCGCGGACTTGCTGAATGCTCCGATCAGGATCAGCAGGACTCCGATGTCCACCTGGGTCCCGCTGGGCACATTGTCGAGGATCTCGGAAATCTGGAACGTGCCGGCCACCTGGCTGACCATGATGATGCCCACGAGCATGGTCAGCCCGCCGAAGGTGGTCACAATGAGCGCCTGCAAGGCGGCCCGACGAGCCGCCAGCCGGGTCCGCGAATACCCGATCAGCAAGTAGGAGAGGACTGTGGTCAGCTCCCAGAAAATGAAAAGCAGGATCAGATCGTCGGCGGTGACCAGGCCGAACATCACGCCGGCGAAGGCCAGCAACTGGGCGCCGAAACCGGCCCCGTGCGCCTGGAAGGCGCCGTCGTTCGCTTTGAAGTAGCGCGCACAATAGGCCAGCACCAGGGCACCCACGCCGAGGATCAACAGGGACAGCAGCCAGGCCAAGTCGTCGAGCTGGAAGGAAAGCTGCAGGCCGAAATCCGGAATCCATGGCAGGACTTCGACGGGTGGATTGCCGGCATCGATCGCGGCTTCCTGGGCGATCAGCCAAATGAAGGACCCCGCGGGCACCGCTGCGAGCACATAGAACGCGTTGCGGCCCAGGAAGCGGAAGAAAAATGGCGCTATCAACGCCACCACAAAGTGGACGGCGAGGATAGTCAGCACGATCGGCTCCGTCTTTTGGATTCGGTCGGGTTCGGTGATCCAGTCTATCAATTGCTGAGCCGCACTCCTGCCAACCGCACCGCCCGGTAGCATTCAGCTATGACCGAAATCACGGCGACACCGGAGCCGACCGCGACCAGTCCGGCCACCAAGCGACAGATTGTCGCCTGGGCGGCCTGGGATTGGGGTTCGGCGGCTTTCAATGCCGTGATGACCACCTTCATCTTCACCGCGTTCTATCTCACCACGGATATTTTCGGCGGCGCGGACTACACCTCGCAGGTGCTTGGCCTGGCCTTGGGCATCGCCGGCCTGCTGATCGCGCTGTTGGCGCCGGTGGCCGGCCAGCGCACCGACCACAGCGGCCGGCGTCGGCTCTGGCTCGGGGTGAACACGTTGCTCGTGGTGCTGCTGACCGCGAGCTGCTTCTTCGTCCTGCCGGAACCGGGCTACCTGATTCTGGGCTGCGCCCTGTTGGCCGCGGGGCATGTCTTTTCCGAATTGGCCTCGGTCAACTACAACGCGATGCTGCTGCAGATTTCGACGCCGAAGACCATCGGGAAAATTTCCGGCGTGGGTTGGGCTTCGGGTTACCTGGGCGGCATCGTGCTGCTGGTCGCCCTGTACTTCGGCATGCTCGCCCCCGGGGTGGACTTCTTCGGTTTGGACGAGAACACCAAATACCGCGTCGTGGCTTTGATCTCCGCGGCTTGGATTGCGGTCTTCTCGATCCCGGTGTTGTTCGCCGTGCCGGAGAACCCCCGGGACCCGGCGGAGCCGAAAATCGGCTTTTTCGGCTCCTACCTGCACCTGTTCCGCACGATTGCCCGGCTGTGGCGCACGCAGCGGCACACCTTGTACTTCTTGATCTCCAGCGCGGTTTTCCGGGACGGGCTCGCCGCGATCTTCACCTTCGGCGCGGTGATCGCGGTCGGCACCTTCGGCTTCGCCAAGGGCGATGTGCTGATTTTCGCGATCGCCGGCAATGTCGTGGCCGCGATCGGTGCGTTTTCAGCCGGGTATTTCGACGACAAATGGGGCCCCAAGGCAGTGATCGTGGCATCTTTGGCCGGATTGCTGATTTCCGGCGCGGTGCTTTTCTTCGGTTCCGGGAAGACCGTGTTCTGGGTTTTCGGCCTGCTGCTGTGCCTTTTCGTGGGACCGGCGCAATCTTCCGCGCGGACCTTCGTAGGCCGGTTGGCGCCGGTGGGCGGCGAAGGCGAACTCTACGGCTTGTACGCGACCACCGGCCGGGCGGCGTCGTTCATTGCCCCGATGCTCTTCGCCGGTTTCATCGCCTGGTTCGGCTCGCAACGCTGGGGCATCCTGGGCATCATGATCGTGCTGCTGGCCGGCCTCGCATTGCTGCTCCCGGTCCGATCCCCCGCCCGCACCTAACCGCTCGCCCCGCCACTTCCTTCCCTCCCGAGTGGCCACATCTACACGTTTTGAGCGCCATTTGGCCTGCAGATCTGGCCACTCGATTGAAGCGAACGGCGAATGGGGAGCTCTACCCTGTGGATAACCTCTTGCGGTCTTGCCAACTCCGCAACCATGGACTCCATGAAGCGCCCCCGCGAACTGCCAATCGATCTTCGCAACCGCTCGTTCACGCTGCTGGAAGCCGGAAACGAGGTGACTCGTAGCAGACTGCAACATCCCGGGTTGCTCACGCCGAGCAGAGGAATCAGGGTCCCCTGGGGCGTGGCACAAGAATTCGATGCCATCATCGCACCGATTCTGGCCTGCACCCCCGGTGCCGTGGCCTGTTGGGGCACTGCCGCAAGACTCTGGAATCTGCCCTTGCCAAGCCACGTCCAGTCCGGGCTGAACATTCACCTCGCGACACCAAAAGGAGCTAACCGGCCGCGAAGGTTCGGCGTGACCGGTCACCGCTTGGACCTCCAAGCGCAGGATGTCCACTTGCTCCGCGGCCTGGCCGTGACTTCTCCGGCCCGCACCTGGTTGGATCTGGCCGGCCGCCTCGCCACCCCGGATCTGGTAGCCGTAGGCGACGCGATCGTCTGCAGCCATCAACGTAGTTTCGGGCCGAACGCGCCGGCGCTGGGTTCAGTTTCCGATCTGCGGCAGGTACTCGATCAGCATTCCGGCGCCCGGGGCATCCGATCCGCCCGAGCAGCGTTGGAACTGATCCGGATCGGCTCCGATTCGGTTCCTGAGACGCTTTTGCGCCTGGCCCTGCTAGAGGCCGGCCTGCCCGAACCGGAGTTGAACGTGGTGATCGTCTCCGGCTCCGGTCGCGACGTCGCCTGGCCGGATCTGGCTTACCGCGAGTACCAGGTGTCCATCCAGTACGACGGCGCCCATCACCTCAGTGCCGAACAGCAGGGTTCGGATGCCAGACGAGACAATGAATGCGCCTTGGCCGGCTGGACCAGCCTGCGAATCACCAAGGCGCAGATCCAAGAACTCGGTTACGCCGGTGTCGCCCGGCAAATTCGAAACGTCCTCCGCCAACGCGGGTGGAATCCGGGCTAGTGCTCCGCCGAGTGGCCACATCTACACGTTTGGAGCGGCTTTTAGCCTGCAGATGTGGCCGCTCAGCGGAGGGGCTAGATCTTGGTGCGGTGGAAATTGAGGTGGCTCCGGGACGCCGTCGGTCCGCGTTGCCCCTGGTACCGGTTGCCGTACTCGCCGGATCCGTAAGGGTGCTCCGCGGGTGAGGACAGTTGGAAGAAGCACAGCTGTCCGATTTTGGACCCGGGCCAGAGCTTGATCGGCAAGGTTGCCATATTGGACAGTTCCAGCGTCACATGGCCGGAAAATCCCGGATCGATGAAACCGGCGGTGGAGTGGGTCAGCAGGCCCAACCGGCCCAACGAGGACTTCCCTTCCAAGCGCGCGGCGACGTCGTCCGGCAAGGTGACCGTTTCGTAGGTCGAGCCGAGCACGAACTCGCCCGGGTGCAAGATGAAGGGTTCGTCGTCGGCCACTTCCACCAACCGGGTCAGCTCGGGCTGCTCTTCGGCCGGATCGATATGCGCGTACTTGTGGTTGTCGAAGAGCCGGAACAGCTTGTCGATCCGCACATCGACGCTCGACGGCTGCACCATCGCGGGCTCGAAAGGGTCAAGGACGATTCGCCCGGCGTCGATTTGGGCTCGGATGTCGCGGTCAGAGATCAGCACAATTACAAATTAGCCTATTTGGCCGGCACCGACTGACCGGGCTTACTGCGCTGCGCCGATTTCGGTCCGCACCGCGAGCAACTCGGGGAAAAAGGTCAGCTCGAGGGCACGCTGCAAGAATCCGACCCCGGAGGAGCCGCCGGTACCGGTCTTCATCCCGATGGTGCGCATCACGGTTTTCATATGCCGGAACCGCCAGAGCTGGAAATTGTCTTCCAGATCCACCAGCTCTTCGCAGGCTTCATAGAGATCCCAATGGGCCCCGGTATCCTCGTACACCTCGCGATAGACCTGCACCAAGCCCGGCGAGAAGACGTGCGCCTGGCTGACGTCCCGACTCAGCAAATCCACCGGAACCGCAAACCCCCTCCGGGCCAGCAACCGGATGAACTCATCGTAGATGCTGGTCTCGGCCAGCAGCCCGCCCAGCAACTCCTGGGCCACCGGGTCGGCCGCGAAAACCTTGATCATGCCCGCGTTCTTATTGCCGAGCAGGAACTCCACGGCCCGGTATTGATAGGACTGAAAGCCCGACGACGAGCCCAAGTCGCCGCGGAACTGCGCATATTCGGTGGGGGTCAGGGTAGCAAGTACGCTCCATTGCTCGGTCAGCGAGCGCTGGATGTGCTTGATCCGGGCGACGCCCTTCATCGCCATCCGCAGATCGTCCCGCTGCAGCGAGCTGCGCACCATCCGCAATTCGTGCAACACCAGCTTGAGCCAGAGCTCAGAGGTCTGGTGCTGGATGATGAAGAGCAATTCGTCGTGGTGCTCCGGCGCGCTCACCGGATGCTGTGCACTGAGCAGCTCGTCCAGGGCCAGATAGCCGCCGTAACTCATTTTGTCGCGGAAATCGGTTTCGATCCCGGCCTCGATGCTCCGGGTGTTCTTCTCAACGCTCACCTGAACAGGGTACGCCGCGAGCCCGGGTTGCGGCGCAGAATACCGATGCGATCGCTTCGTCCTGTAAGCTGAGTGCCGCTGCCTTCCGAGTTTCGGAAACGCAGCATGCGGGCGTAGCTCAATGGTAGAGCGCTAGCTTCCCAAGCTCGATACGCGGGTTCGATTCCCGTCGCCCGCTCCGCACCGGCCACGGCCGGGCGTCTGGCCCGCCGAATCGCACGATTCGGCGGGCCAGACTCGTTTTGCCGCTTCGCGGCCCCACCGGGCGACCCAGCGGAACCGCCTCGGCGACACTTCACCCGGCGTTCACTCGGCATTCACGGCTCCCCCGCCAAGTGCTGGTATTTGTATTTACAAGCTGTCCGCTGGCCTGATGAATCATTGGGGCTTCACGCTCCGGCAGCCTATCCTCCAAGCAGCAAAGGCAACCGTGAAAACAACCTTGCGCACTCGAATCGGGACGGCCGCCGTCGTCCTCGCCATGACGGCCGCGGCGGCACCCGCCCAAGCCGCACCGGCCGCGAACTCCTTCGACTCCGGCCTCAACGTCAGCAATCCGCTTCCGGTCCCGGATTTCAAACCAGCCGCTTCGCAGCAGAAGACCCTGGTCATCGGACTGGACGGGATCCGTTGGGACCGGGTACAGGCCGCAAACACGCCGAACATCAAGAAAATCCTGAACGAAGGCGCCTCAGCGCTGAGCTACACCTTCGCGCCGGCGAATGGCGCCGGCACCGTCAATCTGGCGCCCACGGTGTCCGGTCCCAGCTGGAGCAGCATCCTGACCGGGGTCTGGCCGGACAAACACGGGGTCAAAGACAACTCCTTCAAGGGCAAGAAGTTCGACCAATACCCGGATTTCCTGATCCGCGCAGAGCAGGCCAGGCCGGCGTTGAGCACCTTCGCGGCCGCCGATTGGCAGCCGATCGCGACGGAGGCGGGCGGCGGCCCGATCATCAACAAGGACATCGATTACCGCTATGGCAGTGCGGCCTCGGGCACCGGGTATCTGAGCGAAGACGCCAGGGAGGCCGATCTCACCGCACGGACGATTTACGAAAAGCGCACCGATATCAGCTTCATCTACATGGGCGCCCCGGACGAGAACGTCTCCGGCGGAGTTTTCGGCTCGGCGTACAAAAACGCCCTCGAAGCCACGGACAAAAACGTCGGCGCGATGTTGCGCGCCATCGAATCGAGCCCCAGCTTCGGTTCGGAAGACTGGCGGGTCATCCTCACCAATGACCACGGCTTGACCGACGGCGGCAGCCACGGGAACGGGACCACCTTGAACGAGCGGGCGGTCTACACCGCGGTCTACACGCCGGGCAAAAACACCGGGCAGGTCCGCTACGACCTCAAGCCGGTGGACATTGCGCCGACCGTGCTCAAGCGGGCCGGCGTGGCGATCGATCCGGCCTGGGGTTTCGACGGCAAGCCGGTGGACGAGTTGCAGCCGGATGCCTTCGATTCGCTGCGCAGCGTCCTGCAGAACAAAAAGACCGAGCCGGAGATCCCGGCGGATCTGAAGGGATACACCCAGACGGCGCCCAGCGGCTGGAGCATCGACAATAGCAAGATGCCCACCGGAGGCGTCCCGGAATGGTACGGCTGGACGTTCACCACGAATGAATTCTGGAGCTCGCCCGCCGACGACAAGAATCAGGGCCGGGAGAACTTCGTCCGCGGCCGGGACGTGATCGCGGTCGCCGATTCCGATGCCTGGGACGACTTGAATCTGCCCAAGAGCAGCCGGGCCTTCGATTCCACCCTGTACACCCCCACTTACGACGCCGCCGGCTCGGCCTCGGTGACCCTGGACTACCAGACGCAGTACCAGCACGAGTCCGGGCAGGTCGCCCAGGTAGTGGCCCGTTGGGACAATGGCAGCAGCAGCATCGTGAAGAGCTATTCGACGACGACGGCGGGCCCGGAGAAGCTTTCCGTCAAGGTGCCTGCCGGGGCGCGTTCGGTCCAGTTCGGCTTCCGCTACGCGGGGACCAACAACTGGTTCTGGGCACTGGACCAGGTTTCGGTCACCAAGTCCTGAACCGGAAAACAGTTCCGGGCCCCGCTACGGGGCCCGGAACTGTTTTCCGCAGGCTCAGCCTGCCGGGCTCAAGGTGTCGGGTGGTTCAACCGGTTCCGCGCGCCGGGCGGCCCGACGTGGTCGGAAAGCTCAGGCCAAGCCGTCCGGCAGGGACAGTTTGACGGTGTCCATTTTCTTCTGGTTGAACTGCATGTGCTGGTAGTCGAAGTAGCCGACTTGATAGAAATCGATCGGCGGGTCCGCCTGCGGATCGCCCCAGTTGCCACCCCATTCGTAATCCTCGGCGGACCACATCCGGCGCAGATCGCTGTCCTTCACGATCGCGCCCTTGGCCCGCGGGGCGTAGCTGGCACCCGCTGGTTGGATGGTCCGGCTGCCATCGTCATTGAGCACGTCGAACGGGTTGACGAACGGGTTGATGTCGAAGGACGCGCCCTTGAAGTGCTCACTGAGATTGCCGCTGCCCAGCCGGTCCGGCCGGAAGTTGCTGGTGTTGTTGGCCTGCATCGACGTTTCGTCGTCGTAGCCGAACTGCGATTGCGGAATCACCGACTTGATCGGGAATCCGAGTTGGAACATCTTGACGAAAAGGATCTTGGTCTCGTTTTCGATGGCTTTGTTGACCACTATCTGGCCAAAATGCAGCGCATTGTCGAAGCCGCAGTAGAGCACATTGACGAGCGCCATATGCGGCTTCATGAGCGCCAAGTCTCTGGCCCGTTGCGGATCGGTCGACGTCCCGTAGGCCTGCTCGAAGCTCAGCCGGCTGTCGAACACCACCGGCCCGGCGGGCGGCACCCCGTATTGCTGCGCCAAGGACGGCGTCAAGCGAAATCCGGGGTTGGGCATGGGAATATTATCCATCACGGGTGCATCGAAACGTCCAGTCGATTCGACGCGCCTTATGATGGAAAAACAGCTACCCGGGCATTCCGACGGCAGGAGAAATACGTTGACCCATCGAGTCCGAGGCGCCGTCGTACGGAGCAAAAACTCCCCTGTCACCGTCGAAACCATTCTGGTGCCTGACCCCGGCCCCGGCGAAGCCCTCATCGACATCATCAGTTGCGGAGTCTGCCACACCGATCAGCATTACCAACAAGGTCAGATCAACGATGATTTCCCCTTCCTGTTGGGGCACGAAGCATCCGGCACCGTTTCCGCGGTAGGCCAGGACGTTACCGAGGTGGCCCCCGGCGACCGGGTGGTTTTGAACTGGCGGGCAGTCTGCGGAGAATGCCGGGCCTGCGACCGGGGAGAGCCGGAATATTGTTTCGCTACGCACAATGCGACCCAGAAAATGACGTTGGAAGACGGTACCGAGCTCGCACCGGCGCTGGGCATCGGAGCTTTCGCGGAAAAAACCCTGGTGGCCGCCGGCCAATGCAGCAAAGTCCGGGACGACGTCGATCCGGCGGCCATCGGCTTGCTCGGCTGCGGAATCATGGCAGGTTTGGGAGCCGCGATCAACACCGGAGCCGTGAAACGAGGGCAATCAGTCGCCGTAATTGGCTGCGGCGGTGTTGGTTGCGCGGCGATCGCCGGGGCCCAGCTGGCCGGCGCGACCACGATCATCGCGGTGGATATCGATCCGCAGAAACTTATTGCCGCCCGCACCATGGGGGCCACCCACGTCGTCGACTCGTCGGTGCAGGACCCGATTCAGGAAATTCGGGCACACACCGGCGGCTTCGGCGCAGACGTGGTGATCGACGCCGTCGGTCGGCCTGACACTTATCGACAAGCCTTTTATGCCCGCGATCTGGCTGGAACCGTAGTTCTGGTCGGGGTGCCCGCGCCCGGGGCCACCCTGGAGTTGCCGCTGCTCGATGTCTTCGGCCGGGGCGGATCGCTTAAATCCTCCTGGTACGGAGACTGCTTGCCCAGTCGGGACTTCCCGGCGCTGATCGACCTGTACCGCCTGGGCCGGTTGGATCTGGATGCCTTCGTCTCGGAGCGGATCGGTTTGGACCAAGTCGAGGCAGCATTCGCGAAGTTGGCGACCGGTTCCGTGCTGCGCTCGGTAGTAGAGCTGTGAGTGCCGAAGCCACGGGCGAGGTACGTGTGGATCACCTCGTCACCCACGGCACATTTTCACTGGACGGTGGCAGCTGGGAAGTGGACAACAACGTTTGGATCGTGGGAGACGGTGCAGAAGTCGTGGTGGTAGACCCCGCGCATGACGCTTCGGCCGTGTTCGCTGCCGTATCCGGTCGAAGAGTTTCCGCGATTCTGCTCAGCCACGGCCACGACGACCACATCCGTGCCGTAGCCGAGTTCCAAGAACTCACCGGTGCACCGGTGCATCTGCATCCTCGGGATCAGATGCTCTGGCAAACCGTCTACCCCGCGGCCGCATTGCCACTGGCCTTGGCCGACGGCGATGTCTTCGCGTTGGGCACCGGCTCAAGTCAGCTGGCCGTCCTGCACACGCCAGGGCATTCGCCCGGTTCCTGCTGTTTCTATTCCGCGGAGCTGGGGGCGGTTTTCACTGGGGACACGCTATTCCAGCATGGCCCCGGCGCGACCGGCCGGTCCTACAGCGATTTTCCGACGATCATCGAATCGATCCGAGACACGCTGTTCAGCCTGCCCCCGGACACCGTGGTGTATCCCGGACACGGAGATTCCACCACCATCGGCGGGGAAATTCCGCAGCTGGCCGACTGGATTGCCCGTGGCCGTTGAATCCTGCGGCTGGCTCAGCGATGCCTGATCTCCAGTAATCTGCCGGGCCGGCGCAGATTGACTTTGAGCAACAACTCGCCCCGCCGGGCCAGGATCAGCCCTACCGCGACCGCAGCCAGGACCGGAACGCCGCCGGCAATCAGCAAGGCCGCATGCGGCCCGATCGCCTCGGCCAGCCACCCGGTGAGCAGCCCGCCCACTGCTTGGCCGCCGATGAGCACCATGATGTACAGGCTCATCACCCGGCCGCGGATCTGCATGTTGGTGGAAATCTGCACCAGCTGGTTCGCCCCGGTCAGAAACAGCAGGCAGGCGAATCCGGCGACCACCATCACCGCACCGAAACTCCACATCGACGGCATGAACGCCGCCACCGCAAGCGAGAGACCGTAACACCCGGCACTGATCACCACTGAGCGCAAACGCAATTCCTTGCGCCTGGTCGAGGCCAGTGCGCCGATCAGCGCGCCGACTGCGACCAAGGTGTTCAACAACCCGTATCCCCCGGCTCCGGCGTCGAACACGTGATCCGCGAAGGCTGCCATCACCACCGGAAGGCTCATTGCGAAAACCGCCACGAACCCAGCCATGATGGTGGAAAACAGGATCGCGGGTTTGCGCATCAGGTATCTGGCGCCCTCAGCGAGCATGCCTTTGCTGCGGGGCGCCGGCGTCGAACGGATGAGTTCGGAGCTGCGCATCACGGCGAGCATGGTCACGGTGAAAACGCAGGCCACGGCGTTCGCGGCGAACGCCCAGCCGCCGCCCACTGCCACCAGCATTACGCCGGCCACGGCCGGGCCGATCATTCCGCCGAGTTGGAAGATCGAGGAGTTGATGCTGATCGCATTGCGCAGGTGCACCGGCCCGACCAGCTCGTTCACGAAAACCTGCCGCGCCGGCTGGTCCACCACGGTGACCAGGCCGAGGACCAGTGCGACCAGGTAGACATGCCACACCTGCAGCGTTCCGGTGAGCGCCAAAACCGCCATCAATGCCGCGAGCAGGGCCGCCGCGGATTGGGCGATCATCAACAACGCCCGTTTCGAGAACCGGTCGGCCAGCACGCCGCCCCAGGGGCCCAAAAGCAACGTCGGTGCGAACTGCAGGGCCACCGTGATGCCGACCGCGGTCACCGAACCGGAGAGCTGGAGCACAATCCAGTCCTGGGCGATCCGCTGCATCCACAGGGCGATCACCGCGATGAAATGCGCGATGGTGAAGTAACGGTAGTTGCGGATCGAGAATGCTGCGAAGGTGCTTTTGACGCTCGGCGATGCCGCCACGATGCTGATCGGCGCAGTCACCGCCGAGTTCGGGATTCTGCTTGCCGGTTGCGGGTGGACGAGGGGAAGCTGCGCGGTTGCAGGGGATGCCACAGTAGATCCTTGACTAGTGCTTCGCAGGGTGAGGAAAGGGGCGTAGTTCAACGCTATCCGGGTGCAACCCCATTCTGAAGTCATATAATCCCTCTAACTGTGATTACAAAACGCAATGGGAGGGCCTGGTGTACGACAACGATCAGCTGCGCAGCTTCCTCGCAGTCGCGGAGACTTTGAACTTCACCCGGGCGGCTGAGCGGCTGGGTTTGAGCCAACCGACAGTCAGCCAGCACATCAAGAAACTCGAGGAGGCCACCGGGCGGCAACTCGTGCTCCGGGACACCCGGGCGGTCCGGTTGACCGACAACGGCGACGCGATGGCCGGCTTCGCCCGCAACATCCTCGCCGCCCAAGACGATGCTGGGCGCTATTTCTCCGGTGCCGCGATGCGCGGCCGACTGCGCTTCGGCACCGCCGACGATCTGGCTTACACCAGACTGCCGACGATCCTGCGTGATTTCCGCCAGCTCTACCCGCAGATCAATTTGGAACTCACGGTGAGCCAAAGCGACCAGCTTTACCGCCGGGTCAAAGCGGGCCAGCTGGACCTGGTTTTCGTCAAATGGGTCTCCGGCGCCCAAGAAGGCACCGTGGTGCGGCATGACCACTTCTCCTGGGTCGGCCTGGAGCAGACCCAACTTGAACCCGGTGTTCCGGTGCCGCTGATCAGCTATCCGGCACCGAGCCTGAGCCGGAAACTCGCGATCGATGCGCTGGAGAAAAATGGGCGCACCTGGCGCGTCACCTGCAACACCAAGGAGATCAACGGAGTGATCGCGGCGGTCCGGGCCGGCATCGGGATCACGGTGATGCCTTCGACCCTGATCCCGGACGACCTGGTCTCGATCACCCGGCGTTTCGACCTGCCGCCGGTGGGCGAGGTCGATTTCACCCTGGTGCGCAATCCGCTGGCCAGGACCGACGTCGTCGATGCCTTGGAGCAGGCGATCATGGGCCGCAAACTCAACCCGGCCAGAAGTTGAGCCGGCCGCAGTGGGCGCGGCTGGCGGACTCAAGGCGGCCGAACCGACCCAGCGGTCGAAGTACCAGGCCGAGTCCGTCGCGGGTGCCCGGCACCACTACATCGGACTAGAGTTGGCAATCATGATCCGCACCATGTTCAAATCCAAGATCCACCGCGCCACGGTGACCCATGCCAACCTGCATTACGTCGGTTCGGTCACCGTTGACCAGGACTTGCTCGAAGCCGCGGACATCCTGCCCGGGGAACTGGTCGCGATCGTCGACGTCAGCAATGGCGCGCGCTTGGAGACCTATACGATCCTGGGCGAGCGCGGCTCGGGCGTGATCGGGATCAACGGCGCAGCGGCGCATCTGGTGGCGATCGGGGACACCGTGATCCTGATCAGCTACGCGCAGATGTCCACCGAAGAGGCACAGGCCTACCGGCCGGCGATCGTGCACGTGGACGGGCAGAACCGGATCGTGGAACTCGGCCACGACCCGGCGGCGGCAGCCGCAGCGGGCACCCAACGCCCGCCGTTCGCCGTCCAGGACTGACCCGATGGGCGGCGTGCTGATCGGCTTCTCCCTGGTCTGGGCGGTGATCGCGCTGGGGTACTTGCTCGGCAGGTTCAATGTGCTCGGCGACGGTGCACAGCGGGTACTGAGCCGGTTCACTTTTTTCGTCGCCAGCCCCGCACTGCTGTTCGAAACCATCTCCCGCGCAGACCTGCACACCGTCTTCGGGCCGTCGTTCTGGATCGTCGCCGGCTCCGCGGCGATTGCCGCAGCGGTCTTCGTGCTGTTCACCGTGCTGCGGCGCAAGCCCTTCGGGGCGGAGGCGGTGCTGGGCACGATGAGCGCTTCCTATGTCAACGCCAACAATCTGGGCCTGCCGATCGCGGTCTACGTGCTGGGGAACGCGGCACTCGCGGCTCCCATCGTGATCTTCCAGCTGGCGGTCTACCAACCGCTGTTCGTGATCCTGATCGAACTGGTCCGGCAACGCCGCAGTGCCTCGCTCGGCAAGATCCTGTTGAGCGTGATCAGCAATCCGCTGCTGCTCGCCTCGGTCGCCGGAACCGCGGTCGCCGCCTCCAGCTGGCGGCCGCCCGAGCTTTTGCTGCAACCCTTCGAGCTGGTGGGCGGCGCCGCGGTGCCCGGCGCACTGATCGCTTTCGGGATCTCGCTGTTCGGTTCCAAACCGCTCCAGGAACCCGCCAGCCGGGTTTCGGTGATTGCCGCGACCGTCGTGAAGCTGGTCGTGCAACCGGCTGCCGGCTACCTGCTCGCGACCACGCTGTTCCAGCTCGACGGCGCCGCGCTGTTCGCCGCCGTCGTGCTCGCCGGGCTGCCCACCGCGCAAAACGTCTTCGTGATCGCGGCACGGTATCAATCCGGCGTGGCCCAAGCCAAGGACACGGTGTTGCTGACCACCGCGATCGCGGTGCCGGCGATGCTCGTAGTCGCGGCCCTTTTGGCGTGACGCCAGCGAATCGGGCAGTCGAACAGGTACTCTAACCTCATGGCTTCCAAGAGCGCGGCGGAGATCGTCGCAAACATCACTCAGGGCTACACCTTCGACACTCCGGCGATCGCGCTGGGCGCGGCACTCGTCGAAGACCAGGTCTACAAAGACGCCCAGGTCCGCTTGCCGCTTGCCATGATGAACCGGCACGGCCTGGTGGCCGGCGCTACCGGCACCGGCAAGACGGTCACCTTGCACATGATCGCCGAGCAGCTCTCCACCGCCGGGGTGCCGGTCTTCATGGCCGACATCAAGGGCGATCTGTCCGGCCTGGCGACGCCCGGAACGGCCAACGACAAGCTCACCGCGCGGACCCAGAGCCTGGGCCAGGAATGGGCCGCCAAAGCCTTCCCGGTGGAGTTCCTGGCCCTCGGCGGCGACGGCAACGGCGTTCCGGTGCGCGCTTCGATCACCTCGTTCGGCCCGATCCTGCTCTCCCGCGTGCTGCAGTTGAATGAAACCCAGGAATCCAGTCTGCAGCTGATCTTCCACTATGCGGACACCCAGGGTTTGGAATTGTACGACCTCAAAGACCTCCGGGCCGTGATCCAGTTCCTCACCTCGGACGACGGCAAAGCCGCCCTCGCCGAGCTCGGCGGACTGTCCAAGGCCACGGCCGGCGTGATCCTGCGCGAGCTGATCACTTTGGAAGCGCAAGGCATGACCAAGTTCTTCGGCATGCCGGAGTTCGACACCGCAGAGCTGATCCGGACCGCGCCGGACGGCCGGGGCGTGATCACCTGTTTGGAACTGCCGAATGTGCAGGACAAGCCGATGCTCTTCTCCACCTTCCTGATGTGGCTGCTCGCCGACCTCTTCCGGGACCTGCCCGAGGTCGGCGACCAGGACAAGCCGAAGCTGGTGTTCTTCCTCGACGAAGCCCACTTGCTCTTCAAGGACGCCACCAAGGCGTTCCTCGCCGCGATCACCCAGACGGTGCGGCTGATCCGGTCCAAAGGCGTCGGAATCTTCTTCGTGACCCAGACTCCGAAAGACGTGCCCTCGGATGTTCTGGCCCAGCTGGCCAACCGGGTGCAGCACGCCTTGCGCGCCTTCACCCCGGATGACGCCAAAGCGCTCAAAGCCACCGTCTCCACCTTCCCGGTGAGCGACTACGACTTGGAGAAGACGCTCACCAGCGCCGGAATCGGCGAGGCCGTGGTCACCGTGATGAATGAAAAGGGCGCGCCGACGCCGGTCGCGCTGACCCGGCTGCGGGCGCCGGAATCAGTGATGGGCGCCAGCGCGGAAGACGTGGTCAAATCCACCGTCGCCGCATCGCCGTTGCTGACCAAATACGGCACCGAGGTCGATCCGATTTCCGCCTACGAGAAGCTGCAGAACAAGGCCGCGCCGCCCACCGGGGATTCGGTCGGCGATCCGGTGCCGCCGATGCCCGCACCGCCGGTGCCGATTCCGCCGCCTCCGGCACCCATTCCGCAACAGCAAGGCGGCAGCCTCGGCGCGGACGTGGCCGGTGCGCTCGGCGGGATCCTCGGCGGCGGCCTGCAGTCCATGGTCCGGTCGATGGGCACCAATCTGGGGCGAAACATCATGCGCGACATCTTCGGCACGACCAGTCGCCGTCGCCGTTAGATTTTGCCCTTGACCCACTCGAGCGCAGCAGAAGCAACTGCCCCGGATGCTCCTGGATCCACCATGATCCGGGTAGCTGCGCTATGGCTTTTCGGCCTTTTGCTGAGCATTGCCGCAACCGTGGTCACGATCCAATGGGTGAACGCCAACCTCTACGGCCCGCAACAACCGGTGCGCGACTACATCCAAGCCCTGCAGAACGGCGACGGCGCCCGCGCCTTGGGGCTGCTCGGCGCGAATGTGCCCAATGCCTCGCCGGCCTTGCTGGACGGGCAGGCCTTGAAGGCTGCCGCGGAGGGCGTCAGCGATGTCAGCCTGGGCAATCCCACGACGCTCGACGACGGCCGGGTCCGGATCACGGTCAGCTACCAGCTGGACGGCGAAGGGCACAGCAGCGACTTCACCCTGGAACCGGCCGGGGTGCAATGGATGTTCTTCCACAAATGGAAATTCCTGCCGACATCGCTGCCGGTCATGGACGTCTCGGTGGTGAACCAGACCGAAGCCACGGTGAACGGCGTCGCGGTGCCGATGCCGGCGGGCAAAAACACCTTCTCGCTGCTCTACCCCGGACGCTACGAGGCCGGTTTCGAAAACCAGTTGTTCACCGCGAAGCCGAGTGCTGCGGTAGTTGATTCCCCGGCGTCGAAACCCACCCCGATCACGCTCGCCACCGCGCCCACTCCGGCGCTGATCGGCCAGGTCGACGACGCGTTAAAGCAGTTCGTGGACAAATGCGCCCAGCAGAAAGTCCTCAAGCCCAGCGGCTGTCCACTGACCTTCGACACCAACAACCAACTGACCAGTGAGATCAACTGGTCGATCGTGGAGTACCCGAAGGCGTCGATCACGGCGTACAACGGCAGCTGGGTCATCGCACCGCTGACCTTCAAGGCGAAAGTGCAGTTCCAGGAGAAAAGCTACGCCACCGGCGCGATTTCGACGGTCGAGAAAGTCCAGGACCACTACTTCACCGCGCGCTTGGCGATCAACGGCGAGCAGGTTACCGTGACCCCGGTGGTGAAGTACTGAGCCGATGGTTGCGGCCGGTGGTTGCTGCCCTGGGCCGACCGCCTGCATTGCCGGCCCGCACGGTTTAGGTTTGCTTTGCCTCGCTGAGGATTGCCTAGGCTAGCTATCGCGAATCACTCAGAATAACTAGGCTAGTGGCATGAGCCAATTCAACACACTCCTGCAAGAGCAAATCGGCCACGAGTTCGCTGCTTCCCAGCAGTACATCGCGGTGTCTGTCTGGTTCGATTCCCAGGACCTGCCGCAGCTGGCCGCCCACTTCTACAAGCAATCGCTCGAAGAGCGCAACCACGCCATGATGATGGTGCAGTACATGCTGGACCGGGACCAGGACGTGAAGATCCCCGGAATCGGCGATATCGTCAACGACTTCAAGGATGTCACTGAGCCGCTCAAACTCGCCTTGGAGCAGGAAAAACAGGTCACCTCGCAGATCGAGAAGCTCTTCGCCACGGCACGCGATGAGAACGATGCGCTCGGCGAGCAGTTCATGCTCTGGTTCCTCAAGGAGCAAGTCGAGGAAGTCGCCTCGATGAGCACCTTGGTGAACATCGCCGAGCGGGCGGACAGCCTGTTCGACATCGAGAACTTCATCGCCCGGGAAACCATCGGCGACGGCGGCGAGGACTCCTCCGCCCCGGAAGCCGCCGGCGGAGCGCTCTAAAAACCGCCCCACGCATCACCGAACGGGCAGTTCGGCAGGCCAGACACGATGTCTGGTCTGCCGAACTGCCCGTTCTTCGTATGTTCAGATGGTTCCCAGCGAATTCATGCTGGGTATAGTGACAAAATGAAGAAGCCCAATAGCCTTCTCCTGTCGGTGCCATCGCTTTTTCCGGTGCCGAGCATTGAGGGAAGCGGCAATTCCAGCGCGGCCGCTGCGCCCGCACCCGCCGCTTCCGTCAGTCCGTCAGTCCGTCAACACAAGGGGGAACCATGACCGTAGAACTTCCAGCAGCCATCCAGAGGGCCTTCGACGCCACCAACTCGGCGGACGACGACGGGTTCGTAGCGGCGTTCGCCAGTGACGGCTTCATCAACGACTGGGGGCGACAACTCAACGGGTCCGACGGCGTCGCGAGTTGGAACTCAACCGACAACATCGGAAAACAAGCGACCTGGGAAGCGTTGTCGATCGAAGACCAGGGTCATGGAAAATATTTGGTGAGCATTCGGACCGGAGGCAACGGCTACAACGGAGTCAGCCCGTTCGTCTTCACGGTGGCCGACGACAAGATCCAGTCCATGGTGATCAGCGCCGGCTAAACCCACATCGAGTGGTCAGGTCTGCACGTCAAACACGATGTTTAGCGTGCAGACCTGACCACTCGATTGCATTGTGACTGCGGAAAACTCAGTTCATCCCGCGCAGATCCAGGGCCAGCCCGGTGTCTCCGGCACTGTTCAAGCGGACTGGGATGCCCCAGTCTTGCTGGTACAGATGGCAGGCGGCATGATCCGGGATCTCCCCGTCTGCGGTTTCCGGCCCGTCGCAGGCGGCAGCCCGGGCGGTGATGTGCAGAATCCCTTCCGGAATCTCGCCGTTCAGAGTCAGGATCCGGTTCAAGCCGGTCGAGGTGCCATCGCCGCCGAGCAACAGCTCCGGCGGCGTCGATGAGATTTTCAGCTGCGTCGGATCGCCCCATCGGTCGTCGAGCTTCTGGCCGGTGGGCGCACTGAACCTGACCTTGAGCGTGAACTCGCCGGCTGCCACTTCGGTCGCCGGCCGCTGAGTCTGCGCCGCCCCTTCATCGACCTGCAACGCCTCCTTGGGCAACGGCACCCTGATCAGCTGGTGTTTGTTCGCTTCCACCACGATCAGCAGCTCGCCGTCCAGCAGCACGTCGGAGGGCTCCAGCAGGCCTCGTGCCAAAGTGCTCACGGTTCCCGCCACGGGATCGTAGCGACGCACCGCGCCGTTGTAGGTATCCGCAATCGCGACCGAACCATCCGGCAAGGCTGCCACGCCGAGCGGGTGTTGCAGTCTGGCCTGCTCCGCGGCGCCGTCCCGGAAGCCGAAATCGAAAAGCCCTTCGCCGATCGCGGTCTCGACCCGGGCCACCCGGCCTTCGGCGATGCGCAGCACCCGGACGGCCGAGGTTTCCGAGTCGGCGACCCAAATGTCACCGGCGGCGTCCTCGGCGAGGCCCGAGGGCTGCGCGAACCAAGCCTGCTCCGCAGCGCCGTCGAGCAGGCCTTCCAACCCGGTTCCGGCCAGGATGCCGAGGCGCCCCGCCACCGGGTCGTAGCCGAAGATCTGATGTACTCCGGCCATCGCGATCACGACCTGGCCGAGCGCTTTCGAGTAGATCAGATCCCACGGCGAGGACAATGCGATGCCGAGCGGATCCCCTGGCAACTCGCCCAGGGCGCCTTCGCCGGCGTCGTCGACGGTGTTCGGGCCGGCATCCAGAAGCCGCTGCACGCCGCTCCCGGCCAAGCTGCGGACCTGGCCGGTCGCGGTCGAAAGCCCGCGCAACCGGTGGTTCACCGAATCCGCGACCACGACGTCGTAACCGAGCTGCTCGGCGAGTTCCGCGGGCAGCAGGGCCATGCCTTGCGGCTCGTTGAACTGGGCGGTTTCCGCCGGACCGTCCGCAAAGCCCTTCGTACCCGAACCGAAGCTGCGGAGCACGGTCTCCAGATCCGGAGCCAATTCCACCAGGCGGTGGTGCCCGGTGTCGGAAACCAGGAAGCTGCCCTCGCTGCCGGCTTGTCCGGGCAGCGGCAGCACCTTGCCCGGGAAGCGCAGCGTGCCGGCCTGCGGCTCGGGGGCCACATAAGGTCCCGAACCGCGGTGCAGCGTGCCCTTTTCCTCGTGCACCGCAATCAGTTCCGGAATGAACGACTCCAGGCCGGCGGCGTGGCCTTCACCGGAGAGGTTGGCCACGATGTAGCCCTCGGGGTCGATGACCACTAAAGTCGGCCAGGCCCGCGCCGAATACGCCTGCCAGGTGACCAGCTCCGGGTCGTCGAGCACCGGATGGTGGATTTCGTAGCGTTCGATCGCGGCGGCGAGCGCCACCGGGTCCGCCTCGTGTTCGAACTTCGGCGAGTGCACGCCAACGGTCACCAGGACGTCGGCATACTTCTGCTCGAGCGGCCGCAGTTCGTCGATCACGTGCAGGCAGTTGATGCAGCAGAAAGTCCAGAAGTCCAGCAGCACGATCTTGCCGCGCAGCTTGGCCAGGTCCAACGGTTCGCCGCCGGTATTGAGCCAGGCGCGGCCCACCAGCTCCGAAGCCCGGATCCGCGGGGCGCTGTGGTGTGCGGCGAGGGCGTCCTGTGCCATTATTCTTCTCCTGTTTTGCCAGAGCTTTTGCCAGAGCCGGCATTGCCGGTGTTTTTCCGCGGCGCATCGTTGCGGGCTTCCGGGCTACCGGAATCCCGTTTCGCCAGCCGGGCGAACATGTCGTTGTAAGCATTCAGATCGGCGTTGTTATTCCGGTCTGCCGCCCGGTCGGTCCGTTTGCTCTCCCGGGCATCCGTGCGTGACCACATGACCGCGACCGCGATTGCGATCAGTACCGTGGGCACTTCGCCGATGCCCCAGGCGATCGCACCGCCCATTTGCTGGTCCGCAATGGCGGACAGTCCCCAATCACGGCCGAGATTGCCGAAGTACGAGGCCTGCAACAGCGTTGTGGAGGACATGATGGCAATACCGAAGAAGGCGTGGAACGCCATCGTGGCCAGCAGCACGATCAGCCGGAGCGGGTAGGGGAAGCGCCGAGGCACCGGATCGATGCCGATCATGGAGAGCACGAAGAGGTAGCCGGTGATGGTGAAGTGCAGGATCATCAATTCGTGGCCCACGTGGTCGCGCAGTGCATAGCCGAACAGCGGCGAGTAGTAGAACAACACGATGCTGCCGGCGAAGTTCACTGCGACGAAAAGCGGGTGCGTGACCACCGCGGCGAATTTGGAGTGCACGATCACCAGGATCCATTCCCGGATCCCCCGGCTGCCGTCGCCACGCGCCTGCAGCGCTTTCAGCGCCAGGCTCACCGGGGCGCCGAGCACCATGAAGATCGGTGCCACCATGGTCAGCGCCATATGGTCGACCATGTGCGCGCTGAACAGGACCCGGCCATAGACGCTGGGGCCGCCGGAGGTGATGTAGACCAGGGCAATCATGCCCACCATCCAGGACGCGGTGCGCAGCCAAGGCCAGCTGTCGCCGCGACGGCGGATTTTGCGCACGGCCAGGAAATAGGCCACCGCGGTGCCCAGGGCGAAGCTGAGCCAGAGCCAATCGATCCGCCACTCGCTGATCCAGCGGATCGGCGTCAGCTCGGGCGGCAGCGGGTAGCCGGAGAGGATTTCCGCAGGCGGCGTACTGGGTGCGTAACTCGTCGGCTGCGGTGGCGCGGAACGGCTCAGGCCGACGGCGATTCCGCTGACCGCCGCCATGATCACCAATTCCACGGCGACCAACTGCCAGAGCACCCGCTTGGTGCTCATCGTGCCGCGGCCCGGGCGCTTGGTGCTGCCGGCCGGTTGATCGCCGGCCAGCTGCGGGATGATCCATTGCCGGTGCATGAAGCCGATCGCACCGAGCAGCACGGTGGCCACGGTTTTAATCAGGATCAACTGGCCGTAAGCCGAATTGAACAAGGCGTCCCAGCTGGTCAGCCGGATCGAAGCATTCACCACTCCGGAGGCGAAGACCACTGTGAAACCGAACAGGGCGAGCGCGGAGAACCGTTTCAGCACCTTGCCGGTGAGCGCTTCCGGAACCGAAAGCTTGGGCGAAACGAAGGTCAGGGCGGTGATCCCGCCGAACCAGAGCGCCACTCCGACGATGTGCAGGAGGAGCGAATTGACCGCTCCTTCGTGGTCCGCGGCGGAGGCCGAATGGCCGATCAAAGCCTGCGGCACCATGCCGATCAGGGCGAGCACCAAGGTGAGTCCGAGGCCGGTCAAAGCCCGCACGCCGAAGCAGAGCGTGCTCACCACCGCGGCGAAAATGCAGATCGCCAGCCAGGCCCGCCCGGAGTCGATGTCGGTCATGAAGTAGACCAGGCCTTTGGTGAAGTCCGAACTCGCCGAGACCGGCAGACCCGATTGGTCCAGGTAGGTCAGGATCAACACCGAGATCGCGGCGAAGGTCCAGACCACTGCGGCGACGGCGGCGAGCGTCATCGCCCTGGCGAAGGCCGGATGCTCCTCGGTATTGCTGCTACTGCTGCTGCGGCCTTTGGCGATTTTGTCTTTGGGCAGGATCACCACGGCGAAAATCAAAGCACCGACGACGGCGGCTACTGCGACGTTGTGCACCGCCAGGGCGCCGGGCAGACCCCAGCGCACCAAGGGGCCCGGATCCAGCAGACCACGGGCCGCTGCGGCACCGCCGAACAGCAAGGCGCCGGTGAGGCCCAGCGCCAAGGCCAGAGCAGCGATCAGCAACCAAGCATTGCGGATTCCCGGTACGGGTTTGGCGGCATCTTGGGACTTGTTCGGTCTGGCAACTGCGACTGGCACTTCTCCATTGTCGGGTACCGGCCGATTCTGGGCTAATCCCGGGGGCTTGGCGGCTTTGAGGCTTGGCGCTTCGATTGGCCAGGGATGCTTTTGAACGCATCGGTCTGGTCCCACTGAGTTGGCCAACTCAGTGGGACCAGGCCGTTTTGTCCCACTGGGCCCGCTTACTCAGTGGGACCAGGCTTCGGGGCCCCGGGCCTGTCCCCGGGCCGGGGAAACAGTTGAGGGCGGCTCCCCGATGGGAACCGCCCTCAGCCAAAGTGCTGGGAAGAAAAATTACTTCTTCTTGGCCGGAGCCTTCTTCGCGGGAGCCTTCTTCGCGACAGCAGCCTTCAGCTTGGAGCCGGCGGTCAGCTTGACGCTGTGGCCGGCTGCAATCTGGATGGTCTCACCGGTCTGCGGGTTGCGGCCGGTACGGGCTGCACGGTCGGTACGCTCAACGGCGAGCCAGCCCGGGATGGTGATCTTCTCGCCGGCGGCGACGGAGCTCTCGAAGGTCGAGAACAGCGCGTCCAGCACGTTGTTCACAGCAGCCTGGCTGGTTTCAGCCTTGGCAGCAACTTCAGCGACGAGCTCACTACGGTTCTTAGCCATTTATGTCCTCCTGGACCTCGGATCGAGCCAAAACACGGGGTGTGTTCTAGCCACTGTTCGAAAACATACCAGTTATGCCGGGATTGGCCAGTGAAAACGCCCGGATTTCCCCGGAAATTGGCGGTTTTCCCCCGATTTTCGACGTATTTGGGGTGAAATTTCGCTCTCAGAGTAGCGAATCGACCGGGCGCGGCGCGTCTTGACAGGCTCAGGCAAGCGGAGTTGAGTCGGTCTGGACCAAGCATTCAGAGCGGCGAATCGGGAAAATCATGGAGTACACCTACCTCGGTCGAAGCGGCCTCCAGGTCTCACGGTTGGTTCTGGGCACCATGAACTTCGGCCCAGTGACCACCGAAGCGGACAGCCACCAGATCATGGACCGGGCAGTCGGCGTCGGAATCAATTTTTTCGACACTGCCAATGTCTACGGCTGGGACAAAAAGGGCAGCACGGAGAACATCATCGGCAATTGGTTCGCTGCATCCGGCAAGCGCGAAGACGTGGTGCTGGCGACCAAGGTGTACGGGTCCATGGGCGATGGGCCAAATTCGGAGGGGCTGTCCGCAAAACACATCCGCCGTCAGGTAGAGGCTTCACTGAAACGGCTGCAGACCGACTACATCGACCTCTACCAGTTCCACCACGTGCAGCGGAACACGCCCTGGGACGAGATCTGGCAAGCGATGGATGTGTTGATCCAGCAGGGGAAAGTGCTCTATGTCGGCTCGTCGAACTTCGCCGGATGGCATATCGCCCAGGCCAGTGAAGCCGCCGCGTCCAGGCATTTCCTGGGTCTGGTGAGCGAGCAGTCGATCTACAACCTGATGAATCGGAACGTTGAGCTGGAAGTGCTTCCGGCGGCACGGCACTACGGGCTGGGCGTGATCCCGTGGTCACCGCTGGCCGGTGGCCTCTTGGGCGGTGTCCTGGCCAAGGGCAAGACGGCGGTGCGCGGCACGGACGATTACCGGAAGGGCCTGTTGGCCGCCAATCGGGACAAGATCAAGGCATTCGAGGCGTTCAGCAAGGAATTGGGGCACCACCCGGCGAACGTCGGGCTGGCCTGGCTGCTGGCGCAGGACGGCGTGACCGGGCCGATCGTGGGCCCGCGGACCGTCGCGCAGCTGGAGGGATCCCTGGAGGCTTTGAAGGTGCGCCTCAAGAAGGCCGACTTGGCGCGGTTGGACGAGATCTTCCCCGGTCCGGGTGGTCCAGCGCCGGAGGCTTATGCGTGGTGAGGCGTGCGGTGGCCCCGCCGATGACCGGTTCGGGAGTTCATCTTCGCGGAGGCGGGGGACACCATCCCGCCGCGTCACGGCTAACTACTGGCCTTGACGTGCTCCTCATCTGCTAGGCGCAGGCGTTCAATTCCTTCTGCAGTGCTTTCTTCTCCGCGGTATCCACGGAGAGCTTCCAGTACGACTTCACCGCGATCCAGGCCTTCGTGTAATCGCACCGGAACGAGGTCTGCGTGGGCATCCAGGTCGCCGGCGTCTGGTCGCCCTTGGACCGGTTCGACGATGCGGACACTGCCAGCAGCTGCGGCCGGGTCAGGTCATTGGCGAACTTGGTCCGGTCGTCCTTGGTCCAATCCGCGGCACCGGACCTCCAGGCTTCCGCCAACGGCACCATATGGTCGATGTCCACTTTCGACGAATCGGTGATGGTCACGCCGTCGTACGCGCTGGTCCAGCTGCCCGAGGTGGGATTGCAGTCCGAGCCGACCACGACGTTGCTGCCGTCGCGCTTCAACACGGTCTCACGGGCGTTGCAGGTGCCGGAAACCGTGGCCCAGGTGGGGAACTGGTCCCGCGAATACCCGGTCATCGGGCCCTTCGCGGCAACCGTCAATCCGTTGAGCGAAGTCTGCGAAGCCGACTTCGACGGCAAAGCCGGCAACGCGGCATTCGCGGCGCCGATCGGGATGAAGAGCATCAGGGCGCAAAAGATCAAGATCGCTGAGGCAAGGCGTTTCACAATGGCCGTCCATTTCGCTTCGTTGCGGGATTTGTCTCAAGCAAAACCTAACCGCCGGAAGTGATCACCCGCTGAACAAGAGACGACGTGTTGCGGAACGGAGGCCCATTCCTAGCAATTTGGCAGGTGCAAAGTGAAAGGGGCCGACCGCTTGCGCGATCGACCCCTTCCGGAAAGCAGGTTTTACCAGCTCGACTTCTTGATGCCGGGCAGTTCGCCACGGTGCGCCATGTCGCGGAAGCGGACACGGGAGATGCCGAACTTCTGGAACGTACCGCGCGGGCGGCCGTCGATGGCGTCACGGTTGCGCAAGCGCACCGGTGAAGCGTTGCGGGGCAGTTTCTGCAGGCCCAAGCGGGCCTCTTCGCGCTGCTCGTCGGTCGACTCCGGGTTGACCAAGGCCTTCTTCAAGGCAAGGCGCTTCTCGGCGTAACGCTCGACGATGACTTTGCGCTGCTCGTTCTTAGCGATCATTGACTTCTTAGCCATGGCTTAGCGCTCCTCTCGGAATTCGACGTGCTGACGGATCCTGGGGTCGTACTTCTTCAGAACCAAACGGTCCGGATCGTTACGACGGTTCTTCCGAGTCACGTAGGTGTAGCCGGTGCCGGCCGTGCTCTTCAGCTTGATGATCGGACGTACGTCCTTGTCTTTGGCCATTAGAGCTTCACCCCACGTGCAAGGATCTCGGCGACGACTGCGTCGATGCCACGGACGTCGATGGTCTTGATGCCACGTGCAGAAACCTGCAGCGTGACGTTGCGGCGCAGGGACGGAACCCAGTAGCGCTTCTTCTGAATGTTCGGGTCGAACCGACGCTTGTTGCGGCGGTGCGAGTGCGAAATGCTATGCCCGAAGCCCGGCTCAGCTCCAGTCACTTGGCAATGTGCTGCCATGATCTGCCTCCATTGATGTGTATGTTTGAGCGCAAAGCAGCGTCCAGCCATACAAAAGATTTCTCGAAAGAGTCCAGAATCAGGCCGACGTCGGGTCCGTGCAACTTGAGCCCCTAACTACCGGTAGCCACCTTCAAACAGCTACCGGAGCAATTGCTCGGGTTCCACGCCACTTAGCGCCCCACTAGCTTACCGGCAGTTCGCGGATTAAAGCCAATCCACCCGGTTCAGCCTCGGCGCTACCCGTCCAGTCTTCCCAGAAACTCGACTGAGCCCGGTCCGTCGAGTTCGGCGTCGTCGACTTTGCGGCCGGACAAGGCCAACAGCAAGGTCACTGCTCCACCCCGGACCTCGGGACCCTCGCCATGGCTGAAATCAGCATCGGTCGCGACCAGGCGCAAGCCCGCGCAGCGCTCTTTTCCGCCGCCGAAGTTTTTCGAAGTTTTCACCAGGTAGGGCAGCGCCGGCGTCGCAGCTTCGATCGGGTAATTCCGACGGATGCCCAGCGGACGCCGAATATCCTCACCGTGCGCGATTTCTTCGATCAGCCGGGTGGCAAGATCCGCCGGCGGGGTGGAGGTTCGGCCCAGTACCGCTTCGAATGCCGCCAGCGTCTGCGCCGGACCGGTACGCCGCTCGCGATCGACGCCGGCTTGGTTGTCCCGGTCGAAGTCGAACCGGGCCGCGATCATCCGACGAGCGAAGCCCAGGCGCGTGGTTTTGGCCACGTCGACCAAATGCGCCAGCACGTCGTGCACGCTCCAGCCCCGGCACAACGATGGCGCGTTCCACTGCTCACTGCCGAGACCGCGCAGATCCTCCACTAGCGCCGAGCGCTCTTGATGGACCAACTGCCAAATCCGGGCGTTCGCGGCTTTGCTCATCTTCATATCAAAGCATCAGGCACCGACAAGCGGAACCTCTTTGAAGCGCACACCGCAGGCGCATGGTCCCGCTGTGCACTGCCCCCATCTGGGTGACAACTTCGCCCCCGCGTTCTTCTGCCTTCGGAGGGCGGCATGAGTACGCTTAACAGAGGCAGGGCACACCAAGCAAGGGCGCCCAGCGACAGAATCGAAGGTCAAGCGATGAATGGCATCGTATGCATCTGCGGATCGACCCGATTCAAAGCCGAGATCAGCCAGGCCAGAGCCGAATTCACCTATGCCGAGCAAACTGGCAAAGTATGCAGGTTACTCGGCGCCCTCATTGCACGAACAATAGCCCCGGTTCGGTGGACACCCACCGTAGCCTGTCCGCGCATACTCCCCGAAGGGAGACTGGAATGTGCTTGCCGAGGGCCTGGCGGTAGATCCCTCGACGGCGTCGCCGCGCGCTTAGACCATGACATCCCTTCTAACCTCTGAAGATCATCGTTCTACTTTCGGATGGATAATATTAAATAAATTTAATAACAACGCTTGACATATGCAAGTTCTGCATCTGAAGATGGAGAGCAACGGACCTCTGTGCTTCATCCCAGATTGTTCCGTAAAATCATTCTTTGGGGAGAATGTCCGCTGTCGACCGATCAGTCATTTTGATCTTTCGGCAAGAGATTCGCTGATGATCTTCCATTTCAAAAGGAGCTAGATTTGACAAATTTTATTCGCCCAATGTTGGCCTCTGGAGCTGTGGCGACGATGCTTTTTGCATCCTTGATGAGTGCCGCCGGTACCGCCTCAGCGAATCAAACAAACTCCGCCGATACCGAAGCGTCGACGGCGCTGGATGTACAGCTGAATCAGGCCTTTTGGAGCCAGGAGACCCCGCCCTCCCCCGAACAGGCCGCCGCACGTACCGCACTGCCGGTTGAGACGAAGCAGGCATTGCTCAAAGTGGCAAACAAGGAGTCTTTGGCCCCAACCGACCGAGCTGCGTTAAAGGATTACGGATTGGAGAGTTTCGACCCAACCGATAATCGGGTGGTAACCACCGAATCGGTGACCACATCAGCTCCGGTGACAACAAAAGCTTTAGCAGAATTGGATGCCAAGATGGTCGAGGCCGGCCTGGTCACCTCCCCGGCAGCAGCCGCCGCAGCGCAGTGCTGGATCACCAACGACGAAGTCCAATCCTGGGGCGTAGTGCAGAAATTCGGATGGAAGCGCACAGTGGATTGGTGCGCCAACGGTTCTGTCGTTACGAGTTTTCACCGAGATATTGAAGCGCCCGGATACATTTCTCCGTGGTGGTACTACCGCGGCGCAGATCCGTCCCAATCGAATGGTACCGGCGGCTGGGAATTGAAGACGTACCGGAAGGCGCGCTTTGAGAACTGCCCGCCAGTTGTCGGATGTGGGGCAAACTTCTATCCTTGGATGGACATCACATTGCGTGGAAACAATACTGCTTCGATCAGTAAGGGTGTCAACTGAGCCGTCGTCCAGCAGTTGGGAGACCAAGAATGAAGATTGTCATCGGAGCTCTTGTCGCCATTGCTTTGGTGTTCGGAGCATACAGCCTTTTCGTGATGCTCTTTGCGCCCAGTCTTTACGATTTTCTGATCGTGGCAACAGCAGTGATTGCTACGGTGCTCTGGATTCGCTGGCTCCGACGCCGGAAGAAATCCACTGAGCTGGCCGCTACGTCTACAGATTGATTCCTACGGTATAGGTGTGGCGTCGGCCCAAACGAGCCGACGCCACACCTCGATCCCAACCGCTTGGAATGATCGCGGACTCATCCCCGCACCTGCAGGAACTCCATCCTGACCTGCAGTTTTACCCGATCAACCGCAAGATCAGCATCACTTTCAACGCCAAGGCTACCGTCCACCCTCAGCGCAACAACGAACGGCAACAACGAACCACTCCGTGAGCACAATGCGCAAAACCCGCGATAAAAAGCATATTGAGAGTCAATATCAGTTAACTCCCAGTGTGAGCCAGGACACCCCCTACGCTCCTTGAGGGGGCATCGGAGATCATCGGATCAGCACTGCCCTGACAACGACGTCGGACGCAACAGGAGCAAAAACGTGCTGGTAATCCTCGGATTCTTGATGATCGCCGTCTTCATGGTGTTGATCATGACCAAACGGATGACCCCGGTCTTGGCACTGATCATCGTGCCCACCGTGTTCGGCCTCTTCGCCGGCGGGCTGCTCTGGGGCCCCAAAGAGAACAACCTCGGCAACATGGTGATGACCTCGATCGGGAGCATGGCATCCACCGCCGCGCTGCTGATGTTCGCGATCATCTTCTTCGGCCTGATGATCGACGTCGGCCTTTTCGACCCGCTGGTCCGCTTCATCCTCCGGGCGCTGGGCAACGACCCCGCAAAGGTCGTGCTCGGCACGGCGCTGCTTTCCGGCGCGGTGTCGCTGGACGGCGACGGCTCCACCACCTTCATCATCACCACCGCCGCGATGCTGCCCATCTACCTCCGGCTGGGCATCAGCCCGGTCGTGCTCACCTGCGTCGCCGGGTTGACCAACGGCACGCTCAACATCGTGCCCTGGGGCGGGCCGACGATCCGCGCCGCTACCGCGCTGAACGTCTCCGCCACGGACATCTTCGTACCGATGCTCCCCTCGCTCTTCGCCGGCCTGGCAATTTCCCTGAGCTTCGCCTGGTTTCTGGGCGTCGGCGAGCGCCGTCGGCTCCAAGCGCTCGATCCGATCGCCTGGGCGCCCGGCGCCGGCGAAACCATCGCCCCCGGACGCTCCGGCAAGTCCGGTTTCGACAAGAAGACCTTCGGCGGCGGCCTGGGCAACGCCCTCGGCAACGCGGGGCAATTGGTCAGCGTGAAGGCCGACCCCGCAGATTCCGCCATGGCGGACACCGTTCTGGACCCGAACCGGAGCACCCTGCGCCCCAAACTGATCTGGTTCAACCTGGGCCTGACCATCGCCGTGATGGTGATGCTGGTGCTCGACGTGATCCCGTTGCCCTACGTCTTCATGCTCGGCAGCGCGATCGCCCTGTTGGTGAACTTCCCGAAAGTGCACGACCAGGCGAAACAACTCATCGCGCACGCCCCTTCGGTGGTCGCCGTCGTCGCCATGGTGATGGCCGCCGGAGTGCTCACCGGAGTGCTCAGCGGAACCGGCATGGTCGACGCGATGTCGCAATGGCTCGTGCAGATCATCCCGCCGTCCATGGGCCCCTACACCGCGGTGCTCACCGGCCTGATCTCGATTCCGGCGACGTTCTTCCTGAGCAACGACGCGTTCTACTTCGGCATCCTGCCGGTGCTGAGCAAAACTGCGGAAACCTACGGAATCCAGCCGGTCGAGATGGCCCGCGCCTCGATCACCGGCCAACCGGTCCATCTGCAGAGCCCCTTGGTGCCGGCCATCCTGCTGCTGGTGTCATTGGCCAATGTGGATCTGGGCGATCACCACAAGAAGGTGCTCTGGCGGGCCGCCGTGGTCTCCATCGCCATGCTCGGCGTCGGCGTATTGGTCGGCGTGATCCCGTTCGGCCGTTGACCCGCCGCCCGGCACCTTCGACCACCAACGCACAGGAGGACCCATGAAAACCATCATCTTGGCCCATTTGAAAGGCGAAGAAGGAACTGCGGCGATCGCCGAGGCGGTCCAGCAGGCTGTCTGGCGCCAAGCCCGGGTCGTAGCGGTCAGCGCGGCCGGGGATGCCAGCGCGACGCCGGTCTACTCCTCGCCCGAAGCGCGCAGCGACATTGCGCGAGCCATGGCGGAAGCCGGCGTCGAGTTCGAATTGGTCCTGGCCCGGGACAATGCAGCCGCCCAGGTTCTGGAGCTGGCCGAAGGCTACGCCGCAGAATTGATCGTGCTTGCCACCCGGAAGCGCTCCCCCGTGATGAAGCTGTTCCTGGGCTCCATGGCGCAGCAGATCATCCTCGAAGCCGAGTGCCCGGTGCTGACGGTGCGCGGGAACTGAGCCAGTCCGACGTCGGGCATCCGGCCGCCCGACGTCGCCCGGTCAGGGGCGGCGCAACTGCGGCCAGCGCGGCGCCAGATCGTCGCCGGACGAAGCGCCGCGTACCCGGCGGCCGATCCAGGGGCCCACGTGGTCCCGGGTCCATTCGGCTTGTTCGCGCAGTCTTTCCGCAACGGACTTGGCCTCGAGGTCCGGCAGCTCCGGCTCCGGCAGGCTGGACGGGCGGCCCAGCGCATCCAGTACCCGTTGCGCCATCCGCTGATGGCCCGGCGCGGACATGTGGATCCGATCTTCGGCCCACATCCGCCAGTCGTCGAATTCCCGGAAGCGCCAGAAGTCGACCAAGCCCGTTCCGTGTTTGTCCGAGATTTCGCGGACCAATTCGTTGTAGATCGCAGTCCGACCCCGCAACCGGGCGAAGATTTTGGAGACCTTGGCATCGAAGCCGGTGAACATCAGCACTTGCGCCCCGGAGCCGACCAACCGGCCGATCGCCTCGTCATAGCTGACCAACAGGGCATCGATGTCGACCGCGGGCCGCATCAGGTCGTTGACCCCGGAGTAAATGGTCACCAGAGTCGGCTGCATGGCCAGCGCCGGCTCCAGTTGTTCGTCCAGGATCTGCGCCATCTTGCGGCCCCGGATCGCCAGGTTTGCATATCCCCAATCACCGTCCTGGGAGGCCAAGTGCGCGGCCAGGCGGTCGGCCCAACCGCGGACCCCATTGGGCAGCTCAGGAGCATGGTCGCCGACTCCTTCGGTGAAGGAATCGCCGAGGGCCACGTACCGGTTCGAGAAGTCCACACCTTCATCCTAGGTACAGATGCGGGGAGTATCGTGGCCCGAAGTAACTATTCGTACGCAGTTCACTGAACATTCCGAGGAGTCCCCTTTGCTTGCCACCATGATCCACGCCCCCGGCGACATCCGAGTCGAGGAGTTGCCGCATCCGGAGATCCTCAACCCCACCGACGCCGTCGTCCGCGTGGTCGCCGCCTGCGTCTGCGGATCCGATCTCTGGCCGTACCGCGGCGTTCGGCCGACCAAGACCCCGCACGGCATCGGCCACGAACTGGTCGGCGTCGTCGAAGCGGTCGGCGAAGATGTGAAAACCGTGAAGCCGGGCGACTTCGTGATTTCACCGTTCTCGATCAGCGACGGCACCTGCGTGAACTGCCGCAACGGCTGGACCCAGGCCTGCGAACACGGCACCGGATTCGGCGGAAACGACGGCTTCGGCCTGCCGGTCACCGGTGCGCAGAGCCAATTCGTCCGGATGCCGTATGCCGATGGCACCTTGATCGCCACCCCGGAAATGCCTTCCGACGACTTGGTACCGCATCTGCTCACCCTCGCCGACGTGATGTGCACCGGACACCACGCTGCGGTTTCCGCCGAGGTCGGCCCAGGCAAGTCCGTGGTCGTCGTGGGCGACGGCGCCGTCGGGCTTTCCGGAGTCCTGGCCGCCGCACGGTTGGGCGCCGAACGGATCATCATCATGTCCCGGCACGAGGACCGGCAGAAGCTCGCGGTCGAATTCGGCGCCACGGATGTGGTCGCCGAACGCGGCGAGGAGGGCATCGCCAAGATCAAGGAGCTGCTGGGCGGCCTGGCGGACTGCGCCCTGGAATGCGTGGGCACCAAAGAATCCATGGACCAGGCGCTGCATGTGCTGCGGCCGGGCGGGCACCTGGGCTACGTCGGCGTCCCTGCGGGCGGACCCGAACTGCCCCTGCGCTACCTCTTCGAGACCAACATCCACGTGGCCGGGGGAATCGCCCCGGCGCACACCTACATCCCGGAACTGCTGCCCGAGGTCTTGGACGGCCGGCTCAAGCCGGGCAAGGTCTTCGATTTGGAGCTGCCCCTGAGCGAAGCCGCCGAGGCCTACCGAGCCATGGACGAGCGTCGCGCAATCAAGGTGCTGCTCCGCCCGTAGCGACCGCGCCAGCCACAGCAACCACGTGCGAGCGCACATTTGGTGCGGGTGTTTTCGGAAAACACCCGCACCAAATGTGCGCTCGCGGATAGCGTGAGAGGCTTCGGTCATGAGCAAATACTGGTTGGCCGTGGCGAGCGCCGAGCACGTCAACTACGGCATCGGTCTGGGCATCGCGCAGACGAACCGCGGCAAGCCGCAAGGCATCAGCCGGATGAGCCCGGGCGACGGACTGGTCTTTTTTTACTCGCCGAAGACCAGTTATCCGGATGGCGAACCGCTGAAGGCGTTCACCGCGGTAGGCCGGGTCGCCGACGGCGAGCCTTGGCAAGCCGACGAAGCCGGCTTCAAACCCTGGCGTCGCAAAGTCGACTACGACGACGGCGCCCCGGTGCCGTTGAGCGATTTGGACCAGAAACTCGAGCTCACCCGACCACCCAATTAGGGCTACCAACTCCGTCGCGGCGTGCTGCCGCTGAGCGAACACGATTTCATCCTGATCCGACGTGCCATGATGGCTGAATGATCCGGTAGACGAAGTTCTCCAGACCCGCGGAGTCGCCCGGGATGCTGCTCTGGCAGACCACCAATGCCTGGCAGTCGGAAATCCGGGCAGCGCTGGTGCTCGGAACCCGGGGGCAACTGCTTCGGCGTCCGCATCCGGAAGACGGCAGAGCCAAAGCCCTGCAGACCACCGCCCAGGCGAAGGAACTGGTCAACCGGGCCGTGCTGGCAGTCGAACGCTGCGATGCGAAATTCTTCGGCTCCCAAGGACCTGCTTTCATCGAGGTGCTCAACCGGCTTCCGCACCGGGGCGAAGCGGACGCCTGAATCGCGGCGCGTACCGGGGTTGGCTGGAGATCTACCGGCGACCCGGTAAAGTGCCAGACATGGACAGCGTCCGGGCATTCATCGATGAAGGCCAGACCGGGGAACCCGTCTCCGGTCTGCCGTTCCGCGGAGCCACGGTATGAAGAAGTTCTTCCGGCACGGTCTGATCATCGGCAAGTTCTACCCGCTGCATGCCGGCCATTCCCACCTGATCCGGACCGCACTGGCTTCCTGCGAACGGCTCACGGTCCTGGTCATCGCCTCCCCCACCGAGTCGATTCCTTTGGAAACCAGAGTCGATTGGATCCGCGGTGAGCACCCGAATGCCATCGTCAGGTCCGCGACCGACGACGGCAGAACCGACTTTTCCAGCCCCGCCGCCTGGGACCAGCACATGGCCGCGGCCAAGGGCTTGCTGGATTCTTCCGTGGACGCCGTTTTCAGTTCGCATGCGCACGGCGCCGAACTGGCCCGACGGCTGAAAGCCCGCTGGATCCAGGTCGATCCGGATCGGCGGCACACCCCGGTTTCCGGCTCCGCCGTGCGTAATGACTTGTCCGGATACTGGTGGGCTTTGGCGCCCTCGGTCCGGGAGAAACTCGCACAGCGTGCCGTGGTGGTCGGCTCGGAGTCTTCCGGGGCCGGGCAACTCGCCAAACGATTGGCGGAACAGCTCGGCGTGCCCTGCGTACCGGATTTCCGCGAGGAATGGACGTCGGTCCGTCCGGGCGGGCTGTGGGCGCCTTGGCATGCCGCAGAATTCGAATTCATCACCCGGGAACAGCTTCACGCTGAGGAACGCGGACTGCGCAGCACGCCGAAACCGGTCGTGGTCTGCGCCGGGGACATGCTCTCCGCGGCGCTCTGGAACGAACGCCTGCTGGGTCCGGGAAACCGGGCCCAGTCGATCCTCCGGAGCGCGTTGGAACACCCGCCGCTGATCTACCTTTTGGCCGATGAGGATGCCTCGATGCATCAGGGCAGCCACGACGAAGCTGCGCGACGCCGGATGCAACAACGTTTCCGGGATGTGCTGCACAACCAGAGCACGCCCTGGGTGGAAATCCGCGGTACTGCCGCCGCCAGGCTCAGCGATGCAAAAGCCGCGATTGAGGCCCAGCTCAGCGGAGCGTTCCAGTTCGCCCCGCCGGCCCAGCATCCAAGCCGCGGCGACCACGGCCGGAACGTCGCGGAACACCGCTGAGGCGCACGGCGCACGAAACAGGTCCGGCCATCAGAAGACTGGCTCAGGCATCTTCGGACTTGCCGATTCGCCAATAGCCCATGAAGGCCACTTGCCGACGGTCCATGCCCACCTCGCGGACCAAGTAGCGGCGCAATTCCCGGATCACCGCGGCTTCGCCGGCGATCCAGGCGTACAACTGCCCGTTCGGCTGCACGCCCTGCTGGGCCGGAGTCTCCCAAAGGATCACTTCGTCCACATCGACGTCTTCCAGCTCCACCGCCTCGGCCTGCGGGTCGACATGCGAGCCGGGCAAGCAGGCCAGCCGAACTGCGGCGTCGAGCTGCGCGCCATGTGGCCGCCCGCCGCGGGCGATCCACTGGATATCGACGCCGGCCGGCGCCACCAGATCCTGGAAATCGGCCGCCCGGGGCACCTCGATGATCGCATGGCCGACGGTCTCCGGATCGAGCGATTCCAGGATCGAAGCGATCGCCGGCACTGCGGTCTCATCGCCGACCAGCAAAATCCGACGGGAGGTTCCCGGCGTGAATTCGATCCCGGAGCACGGTCCGGCCTGCGCATTCGGCCCGATCAACACCACCCGGTCGCCTAGCCGCACGCCCTCGGCCCAACTGGACGCCGGCCCGGCCTTGCCGCCGCCGGCCGGCGGGTGCAGGACGAAGTCGACGTCGACTTCGCCGGATTCGGCGCGCAGCTGGCGCACCGTATAGGTCCGCATGAATCCGCGGCTCGCCTCGTCCATATCGAGCCACGCCTGGTACCAGGTCATGGCCGGCATTTCCATCAACGCGGAAAAGTCCGGCAGGCTGCGCCCGGCCGACGGAATCATCACCTTGATCCGCAGGTCCAAGGTCTTGCCGTCCGCACCGCAACCCATCGAGCGCACCTCATCGGAGGCGAAGGTAATCCGTTTGAAGCTCGGTCCGAGCGCTTGGACCCCGACCACCTCGACGTCGAACGACCGGATCGGCCGGACCGTTACGGCACTGGCACTCATGCTTCTGCTCCTTCGAATTCACTTGCGGATGCTTGCCCCCGGTTCAGCCCGGCCGTATCGTCCGGCACGGCGCCGAGGGTTTTGGAATGGTGCCGGCCCTGCGGCACCACCATCGGCGCACCGGTCACCGGATCCGGCAGGACCACGGATTCCAAGCCGAAGACTTCGCGCACCAGATCGGCGGTGACCACCTGGGAAGGCGTCCCCTGCGCCACGATCGAGCCACGCTTCATGGCGATCAAATGGTCCCCGTAACGGGCGGCCAGATTGAGTTCGTGCAGCACGATGGCCACCGTGGTGCCACGTTTCCGGTTCAGCTCGGTGACCAGATCCAGCACCTCGACCTGATGCGCCATATCCAGGAAGGTGGTCGGTTCATCGAGCAGCAGCAACGGCGTTCGCTGGGCCAGCGCCATCGCGATCCAGACCCGTTGGCGCTGCCCGCCGGACAGCTCTTCGAGATCCCGTTCGGCGAGTTCCAGGGTGTCTGTGGCTTCGAGCGCCTCGGCAACCGCCTCGTCGTCGTCCTTGCTCCACTTCCGGAACCAGCCCTGGTGCGGGTAGCGCCCGCGGCCCACCAACTCGGAGACCGTGATGCCGTCCGGGGCGATCGGCGATTGCGGCAACAAGCCGAGCTGGCGCGCCACCTGCTTCGCCGGCAGTTTGTGGATGTCCGCACCATCCAGGAGCACTGAGCCGGAATTCGGCTTGAGCAGCCTGGCCAGCCCACGGAGCAAGGTCGACTTGCCGCAGGCATTGGCGCCGACGATCATGGTGACTTGGCCCAGCGGCAACTCCACACTGAGCCCGTCGACGACCACCCGCTCGCCGTAGGCCAGTGAAATCCCGGCGGCAGCCAACGACGGCGGGTTCGATCCGGGATTCGGCCCAGCGCTCATCCGGTGTTCCTCCATATGATGCTTTCGATCTTCGGTGCGTGCGGTGTTTTCCGGTGCTGGGATCGCCATCAGCCACCGTTCCCTTGCCGGTTGCGGCTGATCAGCAGCCAGATCAGAAATGGCGCGCCGGCGGCGCCGGTCACTACGCCCACCGGCAGCGCCGCACCCGGGATCAGGTAGGCCGCGATGTAATCGGCGGCAAGCACGATGGCCGCACCGACCAGTGCGGCGGCGAGCAGCGATACCCGGCCGCGGAGCAGCCTGCGGGCAATCGGCCCGGCCAGGAAGGAGACGAAGGCGATCGGCCCGGCAGCCGCGGTAGCCAGCGCTGCCAACACCACACCGACCACGATCAGGCCGGTCCGGCTGCGGCCCACCGAAATTCCCAGGCCGGCAGCGGTGTCTTCGCCGAGCTGCAGCCCGGCCAACCGGGCAGCGAAGTACAGCACGAACGGCGTCGCGACCAGCAAACCGACCACCAAGGCCGAAATCCGATCCCAGTTGGCGGAGTTGAGCGAGCCGGTGAGCCAGATGAGCGCGTCCTGGGCCCGGCTGATCTCAGCTCGCTGCAGCACGAAGGCCACGAATGCATTGGCCATCGCGGCGACCCCGATGCCGATCAGGATCAGCCGGCCGCCGGCGTCCCGACCGGCAAGTCCGCTGATCAACAGGGCGACCAGCACCGCACCGACGATCGAGATGACCGAAACCGTCATGCCACCGGCGGAAAAGAAAATGATCGCGGCAACCGCGCTGGCGCTGGCCCCGCCGGAGATCCCGATGATGTCCGGGCTGGCCAACGGGTTCCGCAGCAGCGTTTGGAACACCGCGCCGGCGACTCCGAAGGCCCCGCCGACCAGCAGGCCCAGCACGGCGCGCGGCAGTTTGTTCTCCATCACGATGAAGCTGGCGCCGGGGATGGTCTTGCCGAACAGCATCGCGAAGAAGTCCGGGACGGTCACCGTGAAACTGCCGAGCAGGACGTTCGCGCTGAACAATCCGAAAACGATCAATCCGAGGATTCCGCAGACCAGAGCCGTTTTGCGCGCAATCCGGTGCCGCTGCCCGCGCAGCAGCCGCACCCCCGGATTCGGGGTTTGCCGGGTCGCGGCAGCGCCCACTGCGGCTGGCGGAAGCACACTGCCTGGTCGGTGCGGATTCACAGGGACACCGCCTTGCGCTTGCGGACCAACCAGATGAACACCGGAGCGCCGACGAATACCGAAATGACCCCGGCGGCCACTTCGCCGGGCAGCAGGATCACCCGGCCGACCACGTCCGCGGACACCAGGATGATCGGCGCGGTCAGCACGGAATAGGGCAACAACCAACGGTAGTCGGTGCCGATCAGCGCCCGCAGCAGGTGCGGTACCACGAGTCCGATGAAGCCGACCGGGCCGGCCAGCGCGGTGGCCGCGCCGCACAGCAGCACGATGCCGACGGCGGTGACCCCGCGGGCCAACGCGGGATTCTGCCCCAGGCCCCGGGCCAGATCGTCGCCGAGCGCCAGTCCGTTCAGCCAGCGGCCGGTGAAGAGCACGATGCCGATGCCGACGAGCATGAAGGGCAATACGGCCAGCACCTGGTCCCAGTTCTTGCCGGCCACCGAACCGACCTGCCAGTTGCGGAAAGCGTTCAGCGCACCCTGGTTGGTGATCAGCAATGCCTGCAGCAGCGAGGCCAAGCCAGCCGAGATGGCCGCGCCGGCCAGAGCGAGCTTGACCGGCGTCGCGCCCTCCCGGCCCAGGCTGGCCACCGCGTAAACCACCACCGCGGCCGCCGCGGCGCCGACGAAGGCGAACCAAACATAACCGGAGGCGGCGCCCACGCCGAACAGCACGACGGCGACGATCACGGACAGCGCCGCTCCGGCATTGACGCCGAGGATGCCCGGATCGGCCAACGGATTTCGGGCCACGCCCTGCATCGCGGTGCCGGCGAGGCCCAGGCAGGCGCCGACCAGGATTCCGGCCACGGTGCGTGGCACCCGGGTCTGCACGACGGCCCAATCACCGCTCGGATCCACTCCGGGTTTGCCGATCTGGTCCAGGTGGCCCAACGCTTCGAAAACGGTGCCCAAGGTGATGCCCCGGGCGCCGATCGCCACCGAGGCGAGCGCAACCAGCAGGAGGGAAACCGCCAGGATGAGCAACACGGCCAGCTTTCGGGACCGGCTCTTCCCGGAATCGACAGCCGGGCTCCCGGAGCGCGACAAGAGTGCCGTCATCCAGATCGCCCCAGAGTTGCTCTGCAGTCCGGATCCGCCGAGCCGGTGTGCCAGGCGCTCCGCACAGGCTCCGGGTTGCCGATGACGGCCAACCCGGAGGCTTGCGGAACAGGGCGCACAGACGGCACGGTTCTCCGCTTACTTCTTGGCGCTGGCGTCTGCTGCCGCGGCGATTTTCGGCAGGATTTTGTCAATTCCCCAGCTCAGGCCCAACGGCGAAATCGCCGAGAAGGACAACGTCACCGTGCGATCCGTCTCCACCACCAGGGCGCCGGCCTTGGTGGCCGGAATCTGGCTGAGCAGCGGATCGGTGCGCATTGCTTCGGCATCGCTGGGGGAATCCGCCCAGGCGACGAAAATATCGGAAACCAGCTCATTGCTCCGCTCCGCGGACCACGGAACGAAGAATTCCTTGGAGTCCTTGGTGGCGGCTTCGGCCACCGGTGCCATTTTCATGCCCAATTCGGCCATCAACCGCGGCCGGTTGTCCGTACCGGTGAAGAGGTTCAGCCCGGAAGGCGAGGCCTGGTACGACCCGGCGATGAAGGTCTTGTCTTTGATCTGCGGGTACTGCGCCGCCTTGTCGGCAAGGTTTTGCTCAGTGTCCGCGACCAGCTTGTCCGCCTGGTCTTTTTTGCCCAGTGCGGTGCCGATCTGCCGCGTGACGTCCTGCCACGGGGTGCCGTAAGCGGCGTCGTTGTAGGCGACCACGGGAGCGATCTTGCCGAGCTTGTCAAAATCCTCCCGGGTCAAACCGGAGTAAGAGGCAATGATGACGTCCGGGCTCGTTTTGGCGATTTCAGTGAAGTTGATGCCATCGGCCTCCGAATAAAGCACCGGTGTGTTCGCTGTTCCCGGTGCCGCATTCAGCTTGCTCAAGGCCTCCTGTTTCCACGGCGTGAGCCCTTGGCCATCGCCACCCCATTCGACTTTCGGCATGCCCACCGGAACAATTCCGAGACCCATTACGACGTCGTCGTTCACCCAGGAAACCGTCGCGACGCGCTGCGGCTGCTTCTGGATCACGGTATCGCCGAAGACGCTTTTGACCGTGACCGGGAAGGCGTCGCTTGCCGCGCTGCTCGATCCGGATTGGTCGCTCCCGGCGACGGATCCGGTCGAGCAGCCGGTCAAGGCAAGGCCGATGGCGGCCGCAGTGGCCGTGAAACCGACGATGATTCGACGGCGACGAGTGAGCTTCACAATGATTCCCCTAAATTCTTTCAACCTCAGATGTACTGATGGCCGGTGCCCGCGAGTAAGGCAAACCAAACCTAACTAAGGCTAGCGCAGGGAAACTCAATTAGAAAACATAGGTATGACCTAATTGGAACGGTTCGCGTGCTGCGAATGCCTGCCGATGGCCGCAGATCCGGAGTAATCTGGCCTGCTCAGCCCCGCGCTGCGGCGGCTTCGGGTTGATTGTGAATTGCACTAGCCTTCAGCGCCTGGCTTTGCAGGATGCTGACCGGCTCCGGATACCGCGGGCTCAGACCGTCGCCACTGGAGACCCGGCGGATTCGCCGGCCCAGCCAGGGTCCGAAATGCCGCTGCGTCCAATCGAGGCTGCCGCGCAAGCGCTGGCTCCTGCTGTAGTGCGGCGGCATGCCCAGCGGTGCCGGGTCGATCACGTGCGGTGCGTGCAGTACTTCCAGCACCTTCTTCGCCATGTAAATGTGACCCCTGGTGGACATGTGCAGCCGGTCGTCCGCCCACATCCGCTGGTCTTGGAACTTTTCGAAACACCAATAGTCCACCAGCAAGGCGTCCTGTTCCGAGGCAATCCGCCGGACTGCCTGGTTGTACGCCGCATTGCGGATTTTCAACGGCTCGAGCAAGGGCGAAATCGGCACGGGGTAGCCGGTGAAGAGCAATACCTGGCTGCCGTGCGAACGCAACTCGGCAACGATTTCCGCATAGATCGCCATGAGCGACGGGACATCGGTCCGGAACCCCAGAAGATCATTGCCGCCGGCGTAGATGCTGACCAGATCCGGCTTCATGGCAATCGCCACTGCCAGTTGCTCTTCGAGCACGTGGACCAATCGCTTGCCCCGGATCGCCAGGTTCGCGTAGCGCCAACTGGAATCGTGCAACTCCAACTGTTCGGCCACCCGGTCCGCCCAACCGCGGACGCCGTTCGGTAGCGCCGCCGCCTCATCGCCGACTCCTTCGGTGAAGGAATCACCCAAAGCAACGAATATCCGCGGCCGTCGTCCAGGCCGATACTGAGCCTCAGTCACGGCAACAGCCTATTGAGGGCCGATGAGCGGCACCCCAATTGGACGTGAACGGAACACTACTGATTGCCGAACCCTTGACTCCGGCAACCGATACCCGCCCCAGCCCAGGAGGCGCCGACCCGGCCACGGCCGTCAAGGCCGGCCGGATTCAGCCTTCGGTCGCCGGACGCGACGGCGCGGTGCCCGCCCCGAAAGGCCGGCCGCCCAGGCCTTCCCGGTGGTGCGCAGTGCTCCAGCCGCTTTCATCGGGTCCGTCGGGCACGATCTGCGTCGGGTTCAGATCCGTGTGCACGATGTAATAGTGCTGCTTGATCTGCCCGAAATTGACCGTGTCGCCGAATCCAGGCGTCTGGAACAAGTCCCGGGCGTAGGCCCAGAGCACCGGCATCTCGGTGAGTTTGGCGCGGTTGCACTTGAAGTGCCCGTGGTACACCGCGTCGAACCGGACCAAGGTGGTGAACAGGCGGATGTCCGCCTCGGTAATGCTGTCACCGACCAAGTAACGTTGTACCGCCAACCGCTCGCTGAGCCAATCCAATGCCGTGAACAGCCGCTCGTAAGCCGCATCGTAGGCCGCCTGCGAACCGGCGAATCCGCAACGGTAGACCCCGTTGTTGACCTCGGTGAAGACCCGCTTGTTCACCGTGTCGATCTCATCCCGGAGCGCCTCCGGGTAGAGGTCCGGGGCGCCAGCCCGGTGAAAATCGGTCCACTCGGTGCTGAAGTCCAAGGTGATCTGCGGGAAGTTGTTGGTCACTACGGCGCCGCTGGGCACGTCGACGATTGCCGGAACCGTGATGCCGCGCGGGTAGTCCGGAAACCTGGTGAAGTAGGCCTGCTGCAGCCGCTCGATGCCCAACACCGGGTCTTTGCCGCCCTCGTCGAGGTCGAAGGTCCAGCTGCGCACATCATGGGTGGGCCCGCAGATGCCGAGCGAAATCACATCCTCCAAACCCAGCAAACGGCGCACGATCGTAGCGCGGTGCGCCCAGGGGCAAGCCCTGGCCACCACCAGCCGGTACCGGTCGGGTTCAACCCGCCAGCCCGGTTCGCCCTTGGCCCCTGGCACGCCGTCACGGGTGATCCGGTCTTCGATGTAGTTGGTGTCCCGGGTGAACTCTTCACCGGCGTGCACATAGGCGCCGCTGGTGCTGAATTGGTCGATGCCGTCCATGGCTCCAGCCTAACCCCGTGCATCCGCCTGCGGCTTGCCTTTAGGCTAAGTCCATGGCTAACTTTCCGGCGCCCCCGCCGCTGCCGCCCGAGCAGACCGGAACCGGCAAGAAACGAGGAGGCCGGGTGCTCGGAATCATCGTGGCGGTGTTCGGCCTGATCGTACTGCTGGTCGGGATCACCGTGTTCAACAGCAGCTCCAGCGGGAAGAACCAGGCGATGGGTTTGCAGCAATCCGGGCTCAGCGGAACCGTGACCGACGCCCGGATCTTCATCGCCTTGGACTTCTCGGACGGGCCCGCGACCCCGCCCACCGCCCGCGAGCTGGAGCTGACCTACCGCGGAGCCGATGGCAGCAGCCGGACCGGCATCACCCTGCATTACCCGAAAATCGATCTCAGCATCTACGACAAAGACGGCTGGTACTCGGACTTCGACACCAAGCCGCAGATCGTGGGCCAGGAAGTCCGCTATTCGGCCGATCCGCCCGTCGTCGAGTTGGCGAGCCAGCTCGATGCGCAGGCAAATGCCGGCTGGAACGGAGGCAACATCTTCGGCCTGGTTTTCGGCTGCTTCGGTGCGATCGTCCTGCTGGGCGGCGTGCTCACCGCACTGCGCGGCAAACCGTGACCGAAATGCCGCCGCCCGCAGCCGTGGTGTGACGATTGCAACAGGCAAATTGGTTGCCATGGGCAAGTGAATGGTGGTTCACTGGATGGTGAACGTTCGTTCACCATCCGCCTCATGCAAGGAACGCCCGTGCCTGCGCACTTGGAAAAGCTCAAAACCAGCACGCGACGGCCGACCTGGCTGATCGTCACGATCCTCTGCCTGGCCGGCACCGTGGTCGCGCTCCAGCAGACGCTGATGGTACCGCTGCTGCCGGACTTCCCGAAGATCCTGCACACTTCGCCGGACGACGTATCCTGGCTCGTGACCGCGACGCTGCTCACCGCTGCGGTGGCGACCCCGATCGTGTCGAAACTGGCCGACATGTACGGCAAACGGCGGATGATGATCGTGGCCATGGTCATGATGGTGATCGGCTCGGTCATCTGCGCGGTCGGCGAGTCGTTCACCATGCTCGTGATCGGCCGCGCGTTCCAAGGTTTCGCCGCTTCGTTGATCCCGGTGGGCATCTCGATCATGCGCGATGAGCTGCCGAAGGAGCGCGTCGCCTCCGCGGTGGCGTTGATGAGCGCGACTTTGGGCATCGGCAGCGCGCTGGGCTTGCCGCTTTCCGGCCTGATCTACGAATCGCTCGGCTGGGAAGCCATCTTTTGGCTCAGTACCGTGGTCGGCGTCCTTTTGATCGTCGCGGTGCTCTCGACGGTCCCCGAGTCGGAGCTGCGCACCAAGGGCCGCTTCGATTTCCTCGGCGCAGTGCTGCTCTCGATCGCCTTGACAGCATTGCTCCTGGCGATCTCCAAGGGCGGGAATTGGGGCTGGTCCTCCGAACCGGTGATCTTGCTTTTCATTACCGCGGCGGTCTTCCTGGCCGCCTGGGTGCCTTACGAACTCCGGGTCAGCCAACCGATGGTGGATCTGCGCACCTCCAGCCGGCGGCCGGTGCTGCTGACCAACCTGGCTTCCCTGCTCGTGGGTTTTTCGATGTATGCGAACATGCTCGCCACCACGCAGCAGCTGCAACTGCCGCAGATCAGCGGATTCGGCTTCGGCCTCGCGGTCACCGTGGCCGGCTTGTGCATGGTGCCCTCCGGGCTGGCCATGGTTGCTTTCGCTCCGATTTCAGCCAGCCTGACCAAGAAATTCGGCGCGAAAACCACCCTGATCGTCGGCGCCGCGGTGCTGGCCGGCGCCTACATCGCGAGGGTTTTCCTCACCGGTGAAGTCTGGATGATCATTCTGGGCGCCACCGCGGTCAGCGTGGGCACCGCGATCGCCTACGCAGCCATGCCGACCCTGATCATGCGCGCGGTCCCGATCACCGAAACCGCTTCCGCCAATGGCCTCAACTCCTTGCTCCGTGCGGTGGGCACCTCGACCGCGAGTGCCGCCATCGCCGCGATCCTGACCTCCTTCGTCAGCCGGCAAGGCTCGATCACCTTGCCCACGCTGAGCGCCTTCACCACGATCTTCTGGCTTGCCGCGGTCGCCGCCCTGGCCGCGATCGCGGTCGCGGTGTTCATCCCGGGAGCCAAGGAAATCGCCACGGCGACCGGAGCCATCCGAGTCGTCCCAGGGGTGCCGAACCCGGCGGCCGCCAAGACGGCAAGCCAGGCGCTGGTGTCCGACGACGACGAGATCGTGGTGCGCGGCGTCGTCGTCGGCCCGGCCGGGAAGCCAGTACGCAACGCCGTGGTGACCGTGCTGGACCTGGACGGCGAGCCGGCCGACTGGTCGCGCGCCGACAATGAAGGGCGGTACACGCTGGCCCTGCCCGGCGAAGGACGCTATCTGGTGGTTTCCAGCGCCGAAGGCTGGGCGCCCAGCTCGGAAGTCGCCGAGTTCGCCGCCGGCGAGAAGAGCCGGGTGATCAGCTTGTCGGAGCGCTTCGGGCTCAGTGGTACGGTTCGCTCCGGAGGCCGGCGGGTGGAAAACGCCTTGGTCACGCTGACCAAGCCGACCGGGGAATTCGTGGGCTCGGCCCGCACCGACGTGGCGGGCAATTATGAAATGCCGCTGCCGCAAACCGGGCGGTACATCGTCTCCGTGCTGGCCGCCGGCGCGCTGCAGGCGATTGCCCGGCAGATCCTGCTCCCCGGGCAGTCTTCGGTGGTGGATTTCGAAGATCTGCCGCTGCCCGAGCTGGTGAGCCGGTGAACGCCCGGGAAGCGATCATCACCGCGGCCCGCGAGCTGTTCGGCGCCGAAGGCTATACCGCGGTGACGATCAAGGACGTGGCCAGTCATGCCGGGTACTCCCCAGCCATGGTGATGAAAGTGATGGGCAGCAAGGCCGAGCTGTACGCCGCGGCCACGCCGACGGCGCCTGCCGGCGACGGCGCCGCGTTCACTGCCGAGCCACTGGGTTTCCAGCTGGCGCGCCGCCTGGTCGACCGCCGCGAGCGGCAGGAATCCGAGCCCTGGGCGATGGCGCTGGTCCGGGTCCATGACGCCCCGGACAAGGCCGCGGCCCGCGAGGAGATCCGGGAGAAGTACCTGGGCTGGCTGCAGGAACAACTCGGCGCGGGCCCGGACGGACGGGCGGAGACTTTGATGGCCATGCTGATCGGATTCGGCAGCGGGATGCGGAGCTTGGGGCTGTTCGCCCAGGAACCCGCCGATGACCTGGTCCAGCGCTACGGCAGTCTGCTGCAACAGGTCATCGACGGTTGATCCGGCAGTTCAGAGCCTGGCAGCCAGAAAGTCCAGTGTCCTGGCCCAGGCATCGCTCGCCGCATCCTGGTTGAACGCCCAGGGGTTGCCGTCGTTGAAAAAGGCATGTCCGGCGCCCGGGTACACCACCGCATCGAAATCGACACCCGCCGCCCGCATCTTTTCGGTGAGTTCCGGCAGGCCTTCGATCAGGGCTTGGTCTGTTTCGCCGTAGAACGCGAGCACCGGCGCCTGGATCTTTTCGAGTTCCGCGACGCTGAAGTTCGCGTGGCCGTAGAACGGGACTGCGGCTTTCAACCGCGGTTCGTGGACCGCGAGCGAGAAGGCGCTGGTCCCGCCGAAGCAGAATCCCGTGATGGCCACTTTGCCGGCCGCCCGCTCAGCCAAGTAATCGAAGCAGAACCTGACCCGCGCCAAGGTTTTGGCAGCGTGTTCCGGCGAACGGATCGGGGCGAGCAACGCCCGGAACGCGGTCTGCTGGTTGTGCCTCTCCTCAGGATCCGCCTCCGGATCGAAAAGCAAGCGCTCGAATTCGGCCACCCGTTCGGGTGCGATCCCGGTTTCCGCCAAGAGGCTCGGGGCCAGCACCAGGTAGCCTTCCGCAGCGAAGCGGTCCGCCACATCCTTGGTCTGCGGGACCAGTCCCCAGATCTCGTGGATCACGATCAGCGCACCCTTGGCCTCGCCCTCCGGGGTCGCCAAATACGCCTCAATACCGTTGCTCAAAGTAATCATTTCAGCCATGGCTCGATCCTTTCACCGCCGCCTGAGAGTGCCCTATGACGACTGGCCAGGCGGCCTAGCGGAAGGCCGGCTCACCGACCAGTGCGGCCAGCCGTTCGCGGTGCTGCGGCGCCACCCGGAGGAGTTTGGCTGCTGGCGCGTCGAAGAATGCCAGCACAGTCTCGGCGATCACGCACTTGGTGCCCGCGGCAGGGTCGTAGATCGCATAGGCCAACGTGATGCTGGCACCCTTGAGCGAGCTGACCCAGAGCTCTACGCGCGCCGGGATGTTCCGGTAATTCAGCGGAGCAAGGTACTTGATCCGGTGTTCCACCACCAGAATCTGCACCCCGGCCGGCAAATCATTGAACACCGGAATCGCCACTTCGTCGCCCGGCAATCCGGTACCGGCCGGCTGCCCGAAAGCATGCACCCGGGCTTCTTCGAGGATTCGTACGATCTCAACGTTGTTGATGTGGCCGTAGGCGTCCATATCACCCCACCGCATGGGGATCCGCAGGGCAATCCGATTTTGTTCCATGAAGCTACGCTATCGCGCTGCGCAGATCAGGCTCGCGTCACGGCGACCGGCGAAGCTGCACTGACCCTGGAGGTCGCTGCGGCGAATGGGCTATTCGCCTGACGATTCGTGCCGAGTGAAGGAGAGATGCCGCTAAGCAGCCCGGCGGAAGGCCAATTCGGCAAGGAGTGCAGCGGCGTCGGGCAGCACGGAATCGTCGAATTCGGCCCGGGGCGAATGATTCGGCTCAGCCGTGCTCGGATCGTCTGAGGTCGACGCTCCCATGAAAACGAACGCTCCCGGGACTTGCTGCAGAACATACGCGATGTCGTCACTGTTGGCGAGCGGGTTCTGCAGCAAAGTGAACCGGTCCGAGCCGAAGAGTTCGCCTGCTACGGTCTGCACCAAGGCGAATTCGGTCGCGTTGTTCACAGTCTCCGGATAGCCGGGGGTGAACGTCACCTCTGAAGTGAGCCCATTGGCTTCGGCGATTTTCTGCAGCAACGGAACGCTGAGCTCTTCGATCTTCTGCCGATTTTCCGCACTGAAGGTTCGGACCGTCGCAGCGAACTCGGCGCTGTCCGGAATCACGTTCGGCGCACTGCCGGCTCGAACCTGCCCCACCGTAACCACCACCGGGTCAAAGATATTGAACCGACGAGTAACCATGGATTGCAAGGCCAAAATTCCGGTCGAAAGTGGCGGAATCGGATCGATACTCAAATAAGGAGTCGCCCCATGCCCGCCCAGACCGGTGAACTTAGCCCGCAGTATTGCTGATCCGGATAATATGGTCTGCGGTTTTCCGGTAACCACTCCGCGCGGCGCCACAGTGGTCAAGGCGTGCAAACCGAAGGCGGCGTTCACCCGCGAACCCGCAACATCGAGCAAACCGTCCTCGACCATCAACCGCGCACCACCGAGACTTTCTTCACCAGCTTGGAACATGAAAACAACGTCCCCGGCCAGTTCGCCCCGAAGATCGCTGAGAATTTTCGCTACCCCGACCAGCCAGGCCGTATGCAAATCGTGGCCACAGGCATGCATGGCACCGTTGGTGGACTTGTACGGGACATCCACCAACTCAGTGATCGGGAGGGCGTCCATATCAGCACGCAGCAACACGACTTGACGTTCACCCACTGGAGTCCCCCGTCCCCGGAGCACCGCGGTAAACGAACTTGTTTCATTGCTCGTCCTGATTTCCAAACCCAGCGGCTCCAGAGCCGCCAGCACCCGACGTCTGGTCTGCGGCAAATTCAGGCCCACCTCCGGGTTCTGGTGCAGCTCCCGTCGGAGCGCGACCATTTCCTGAGCATAATTCGCAGCGAGTGCCTTCGTGCGCCCAGCCGATCCATTGCTCTGACTAGCAGTAGTGTTTGCGGAACCGGATGGACCATCCCCTCCGGCAGCCCCCCGCAGAACCGAAGCAGCGGCCGGGCCCGGCGCTGAAGCTGCGAACAGACCAAATGACGAGACAGCAGGCACCGATTGTATGAGATTTCGACGAGTAGGTTTCATAGTGAGCACATCCTCAGAAGACTAAATTCGGATGAATTCCCAACATGGATTCATCCCGGGCGGAAACTGAAAATCTCCGTTACGAAAGTCTTGACCCCACCGGGCTCAAAATCACCTTATTTCCGCACAGCAGAATGGTTATCCTGCGACACTTTTACCCCGTACCGCAGGCCCTGGATTTCGAAACGCCGCAGCAGACCTCACTCAGCTCCCCGGCACGAGCAACCGGCGCACCACGGCGCCGTCGGCGAGCGCGTCCAAGCTTTCATTGACGGCGCTGAGCGGCCTGGTGTCGGTGTGCAGCAGCTCCACCGGCAAGCGGCCGTCCTGCCACAATTGCAGGTATCGCGGAATGTCCCGCGATGGCGCCGCGTCGCCCATGTAAGACCCCAGCAACCGTTTACCGGTGCCCGCGAACTGAAGCGCCTGAACCGTCAATTGCTGATCGGGGTGCGACAGCCCCACCGAGACCAAGGCACCGCCGCGGGCCAACAAGCCCAAACCGGCCGCCATCACGTTCGCGCTGCCGACGGCTTCGATCACGACGTCGGCGCCGCCGTCGAGGTGGTCGGCGGCCAACCCGGCTGCAGCCTCGGGGCTGCCGGCGAGTTTCGCCCCGCAGCGCAGCGCCAGTTCTTGCTTGGACTCCAGCGGATCGATCGCGATCACCGCGACCCCGTCGATCTGCGCCGCCGCCATCACCGCCATCAGCCCGACCGCTCCCAACCCGAAGACGATCACCGACTGCCCCGGCTGCACCTCTGCGGTATTGAGCACTGCACCCACCCCGGTCAACGCCGCGCAGCCGAACAGCGCGGCGACGTCGAGCGGCACGTCCTCGTCCAACGGCACCAACGACTCGCGCGCCACAACGGCGAACTCCGCAAAGGCCGAGATGCCCAAATGGTGATTGATCCGCTCGCCGGACCGGGTGCGCAAAAGCGCCTCCCCGTGCAACAAATCCCCGCTGCCGTTGGCCTCGGCGCCCCGGTAGCAGAGCGCCGGCCGGCCGGCCGAACATGCCCGGCAACTCCCGCAGGCCGGCACGAAGACCATCACCACGGCTTGCCCCAGCTGCAGATCAGAAACCCCGTCGCCGAGGCCGGCCACCACCCCCGCCGCTTCGTGCCCCAACGCCATCGGCAGCGGCCGCAGCCGGGATCCGTTGACCACGGAAAGGTCCGAATGGCACAAGCTCGCCCGTTCGATCCGGACCAGGACTTCACCGGCCCGCGGCTGCGGAATCTCCAGCTCAAGGAGCTGCAACGGCAGGCTGCGCGCATAGGGACGCCCGGCCTCGGAGGTGGTCAGCACCGCAGATTGCATCATGGGGTGGATGCTACTCTGTAGCGGTAACCCCGTGAAGTTTTCTAAGGAAACGGTATGCGATTCGCAGCCATCGGAAGCGAGGCGGCCGCATCGGCCTGCATCGCTTCGGGCTCCGCGTCGAGGCACGGCTGAGCTTTCCGACATAGCTCCCCCGGCCTTCGGCGCTTTGAGCAATTCAGTGCAAGTCGGCGCTTTTGCCATGCCCGCGCCTGGTTCGCCGCTTGCACCCGAAATTTCCGAAGACAGGGTCATTCCAATGCAAAAATTTTCCGTCGACGACATCCGTCGCAGCTTCGTCAATGCCTCGCGCAGCGAAGTCAAAGCCATCAACTTCCCGGCCGATTTCGACCAGTTCGATTGGGAACAACTCGATTATCTGGGCTGGCGAGACCCCAAGATGCCGCAGCGCGGCTACTTGGTCTTCCCTGCGGACACCGGCCTGGTCGGCATCGCCTTGCGGGCACCCGAAGGCGGCAGCGGCAAGATCCGCAAAATCATCTGCGATCTGTGCCGCGATGTCCGTTCCGAAACCGACGTCTACCTCTACGTCGCCCGCCGCGCCGGTCATGCCGGCCGGGATGGCAACACTGTGGGAACCCTGATCTGTTCCGATTTCCGGTGTTCGCGCAATGTCCGGGCCGAGGTGTCGGCCAGTCGACGGCACGCCGACTGGGATACCACCCGGGCGCTGCAGATCGAGGCGCTCACCGAACGCACCGCGAAGTTCGTGGCCCGGGTAACCGGCTGATCCACCGCAGGCCCGTCCAATCCGGGACTGCCGTGGGCTGGGACGTCCCAGCCCACGGCACGCGTCCTTGGGACGGGCCTGCGGGCAGGCCCCGGGCGGCTAAGCGGGCAACGCGGCCAGCATGGCGTCCATGGCTTGTTCCAGGATGCCCGGCGTTGTACCGAAATTGAGCCGCAGGCAATTCAGGCTGTCCGCGCCGCAGGAACTTCCCGGCACAAAGGCCAGTTTCGCCTCGCGCAAAAAGTACGACGCCGGCCCCTCACCGGCCTGGTAGCGCGCGCCGAGCTCCACCTCGGTGAAGTCGAGCCAGGCCAGATACGTCGCTTCCGGGGTGATCGCTTGCAGCCCCGGAACCTCGGCCAGACGCTCGAACAGGAATTGCCGGTTGGTTCGCAGTTGGCCGAGCAAGCCGTCCAACCAGGGCACGCCATTCCGGTAGGCCGCCGTCGAAGCCCGCACTCCGAGCGGGGATACCCCGTGGGTCTCGCCAAGGGTCCAGGCATCCCAGGCGGTCCGGTCCGCGGCGCTGCCCACAATCGCCTGGGCCGCGCACAAACCGGGCAGATTCCAGGCTTTCGAGGTCGATACCAAGGTCAGCGTGTGCGCAAAAGCAGTGTCATTGACCGAGGCATACGGCACGTGCACCCGGTCGTAAGTCAACGGGCCGTGGATCTCGTCCGAAACCACCCGGGCGCCATACCGGTCCACGAGCCCGGCAATGGCCGCGGACTCGGCGCTGCTGAAGGTCTTGCCGAGCGGATTGTGCGGATTCGTCAGCAGCAATGTGCCCGCCCCGGCCCGCAGAGCCTGTTCGACGCCGGCCAAATCCAGGACCCAACGCCCGCCCGCTTCGATGAACCGGACCTCGATGATTTCCCGGCCCATCGAACGGACCAGTTCGAAGAAGGGCATGTAGGCGGGCACCGGCAGGATCACGGCACTGCCGGGCTTGCTGAACGCGTCGATCCCCCACCGGACCCCGGTGAGCACTTCCGGCAGGATCCGCATCGCCTCGGGCTCGAAGGACCAGTCATAGCGGGCGGCACTGAATTCGGCCAGGGCCGCCGCCAACGCCGGCTGCCGTGGCGAGGCGTAGCCGAAGGATTCTTCCTGTACCGCCCGGTGGAGTTCGTCGACGATCACCGGAGCGGTGGCGAAATCCATCTCCGCGACCCAGAGCGGCAGCACGTCCTCCGGGTGGAGATTCCATTTGATCCCCTGCCGGGCGCGCAGCGTCCGGGCTGTGGGCGAACTGAAATCGAAACTCGCTGGCTCTGGATTCACAGCGCCATGCTACGCGCTAACGGCTCCAGCTGAACGGCGCAGGTTTGCGGGCACCCGGCAAGGCGACGTCGGCCCGCCAGGTGTGGATCCAGTCCGGCAACACCAAATCCGCCGGAGGCTCGCCGACCAGCGCGAAAAGCTCCGCGTTGCTCACCGGCTTGCCCTTGTGCACCAACCGCATCGCCATGAACGCCCGGACGTAGACATCGCCGTCGACCACCATGCACTGCTCGAAATACATCGCCCGCTCGTCGAAGCCGATCACCCGGGTTTCCATCGTGTACTTCTGCCAGAGCTCAATCGATTTGCGGAAGGAGATGGTTTCCGCACTCATCACCGGCGTCCATTTCCGGGCCCGGATCGCTTTCCACATCCCGGAGCGCATCATCAGGTCGAACCGGCCCAGGTCCATGAGCGAAAAGTACATGCCGTTGTTGATGTGCCCGGCAATGTCGATATCCGTCGGCCAAGCCCGCATCCGCACCGAAGTGTGCGCCCACAGGCTGGTCGCGGCTTGGCGCGACGAAACGAAAAAATGCCAGATGGTCCGCAGTAACAGGTGCATGTTTTTCATGTTACTGGGGAGTTCGGCAACGTTTTCCCTCGTCCCGGATACATTTTCTGCAATAGGCTCGGAAGCATGACTGACGACACCTCCTCCCCCGAGACCGAATCGTCAGAACCCGAGGTCAGCGACGACTTCGTCACCCGCGCCCAGGAACGCAATGGTTTGCGTTACACCTCCACGGCCGGCCGGCTGGTCCTGCGGAAAGAGGAGCGCAAGGACGGCAAGAACCAGGGCTTCAAGGCCAAAGCGGAGATCTTCCTGACCTCGTACACCGTGGAGGCCGAGGCTGCGGACCGCCCGGTGGTCTTTGCGTTCAACGGCGGCCCCGGTTCCAGTTCGGTCTGGCTGCATATGGGACTGCTCGGCCCGCGCTTGGTGGACAGCGGCGACGTCGGCGCACTCACCCCGGCGCCCTACGGCCTGCTGGACAATCCGCACAGCATCTTGGAACACGCGGATCTGGTGATGATCGATCCGGTCAGCACCGGCTTCTCCCGGGTGGTCAAAGGCGGCAAAGCCGACGAGTTCCACGCCTTCGTCGAGGACCGGGACCTGGTGGCTGAAGTGATCCGGCTCTGGACCACCCGCAACAACCGCTGGCTCTCGCCGAAGTATTTGATCGGTGAGTCCTACGGCACGCTGCGTGCGGTCGCCGTCGCGGCCCGGCTCTTCGACGCCTACGGCATGGCGGTCAACGGCCTCGGCTTGATTTCCACGGTGCTGAACATGTCCACGCTCCGGTTCTTCCCCGGCAGCGACACCCCGTACCCGCTGCACGTGCCCACCTATGCCGCGATCGCGCACTTCCACGGCAGGCACCCCGGCCGCAGCCTGGCCGACGTGGTCGCCGAGGCCGAGGCCTTCGCCGCCAAGGACTTCGGCTACGCGCTCAGCCAAGGCTCCCGGCTCAGTTCCGACGAGTACGACGTCGTCGTCGCCCGGCTCGCCGCGATCACCACCCTGGGCGAGGATTTCGTCCGGCGGAGCAATCTGCGCTGGGATTATTCGGAATTCTCCGCTGAACTGCTGCGCGCCGAGGGTCTGACTGTGGGCCGGATCGATGGCCGGTTCACGCAGAAAAACCTGCGCGGCCAGGCTTCGGTCAACTGGGACGACCCGTCGATGAAGGCGATCAGCGGCCCCTATGCGGCCGCCGTCAACCACTACCTCCGCGCCGAACTGGGCTACGAGAACGACCTGCCCTATGAAATCCTCACTGGACGGGTGCAGCCATGGAGCTACAAGACCTTCGAAGGCCAGCCGGTCGAAGTGGCCTCGGATCTGGAACGGCTGCTCAATGACAATCCGGCGCTGCGGGTGCATGTGGACTACGGGTACCACGACGGCGCTACCCCGCATTTCGCCGCCGAATACGTCTGGGCGCACTTGAACATCAGCGACGAAGCCCGGTCCAGGTTCAGCCACCACTATCACGAGGCCGGACACATGATGTACCTGAACCCGCAGTGCCGAATCAACCAGTTGACTGCACTCGCGGCCTTCGTCGGCAAATAGCATCCGACCGGCCCTCCCCGAGTCACCCAGGCCGGTGAAAGTAACTGTTTACAAAGTACACATATAAGTTTATGTTTACTGCGTACACAAAACTTTCTGGAGGACCGATGGACATTTTGATTTCCGGCGCCAGCGTCGCCGGCCCTACCCTCGCCTGGTGGTTGCGCCACTTCGGGTTCACCCCCACCGTCGTCGAACGCAATCCCGGCGGACCCCGTCGCGGCGGCCAGCCGATCGACGTCCGCGGCCCGGCACTGGATGTGCTGGACCGGATGGGCCTGCGCGGAGCGGTCTACGAGCGGCGTACCGCGATGCGCGGCATGACCATGGTGGACGCAGCCGGCGCAGAACTGATGCGCACCTCGGAACGCACCATGACCGGCGGCGCGATCGACAGCCCGGACGTGGAAATCCTGCGCGACGAACTCGCCGGACTCATCGTCCAGGCGACCGCCGGCGTCGACTACATTTTCGGCGATTCGATCTCCGCACTCGCCGAACACGCGGACGGGGTCACGGTGCGCTTCGAAAGCGGGACCACCAGGGAATTCGATCTGGTGATCGGCGCCGACGGCCTGCATTCCCGGACCCGCGCCCTGGCGTTCGGACCCGAGTCCGACTGTTTCACCCCGATGCACACCCACTTGGGCATCTTCAGCACGCCCAATCTGCTCGGCTTGGACCATTGGCAAGTCATCCAGCAGCTCTTCGACCCGGCGGCTCCGGAGCAGGGCACCATGGGGATTTTCTACAGCGCCCGCGGCAATACCGCGGTACGTGCCATGCTCGGCTTCGGCGGGCCGCTGCCGGACGACCTCGACTACCGGGACACTGCCCGGCAGAAGGCCCTGGTCCGCGCGGCGTTCAGCCACCTCGGCTGGCGGATTCCCGAGCTGCTCGATGCGATGGACGCCGCCCCGGATTTCTATTTCGATTCGGTCGGGCAGATCCACCTGGACGAATGGCACCGGGGCCGGGTCGGCTTGGTCGGCGATGCCGCGTACTGCCCCTCGCCGCTCTCCGGACAGGGAACTTCGATCGCCCTGGTCGGAGCCTATGTGCTGGCCGGGAAACTGGCCGAGCACGACGGCGATCCGGCCGCTTTTGCGGCCTACCACGGCGAGCTGCGGGCATGGGTGGCGCAGAACCAGCAACTGGCCTTCCGGAACTCCGAAGCGCACACCGCGCCGGCCGCGGACGCTGATCCGGCCGCCGCGGCTGCCCTGGCCGGGCACGCAGCGGCCTTTGAAGCCACGGTCAACGGATACCGGCTGAAAGACTACCGCCGGGCGGCCTCCGGCGCCTCGTCACACCGGGTCTGATTGCCGGTACCGTTGCACGAGAGCCTCATGGAAACGGGTCAACTCCTCGGCAGTACCGGCAGCCAGTTCGCGCGCCGCGTCGGTGATCGCATACCACTCGTCCGCCCCGTCATACCGGCACCGGGCCGCCGCATGACCCGGAGACGCCCAAGAAGATTCGATTTCGACATCGCCGGTGATCACCCCGACCTCATCGGTCATGATTCCGCCACGGGCCGCGGTGAGCACAGTGTTTCGGACGTCTGATTCAGCAGGCATCGGGTTCCTTCTGCAGGGTGGTTGGTGACCGTGCTCCCAGTATGCCGGAACCGGAGCGCGGCCGTCAGTGGTGCACCGGCTGCGGCCGGAATCGACCGGCCGCAGCCGTGTAACGTGCCGCAAGCCGGCCGAACTCTGCGGCGAGTTCCGGCGGGCCGACCACGTCGATCCCGGCATCGAATCTGCCGAACCAGGCAGCCAGTGCGGTCCACGACCAAGACCCGGCTTCCAAACTGCACCGGTCCGGACCCAGGTCTTCGACCGTGCCATCACCGGCGAACGGACTGACCTCCCGGGCCGGCAGCTCGATGATGACCTTGCCGGAACAGGGCCAGGCGGTTCCCGCTGCGGAACCCTTGAACCTTGCCGATAGAAACTCGCCGACACCTTCCCCGGGAAGCGCCCGCGGCGTGAACCGGGGACCGGAAGGAATCCGCGGGGTGATCCGGTCGGCCCGGAAAATGCGCCAATCAGCGCGCCCGAGATCCCAAGCGATCAGATACCAACGCCCGTCCCGGAGCGCCAGATGATGCGGTTCCGCCCGGCGGACCGGCGGCAACTCGGCGACCGCGCCGGCTGGCTCCGCGCGGGGCCGATCCTCGCTGCTGTCGTAATCGAAGCGCAACACCTCGCGGTTCCGAACCGCGCCGGATATCGCCAGGAGCACTTCGGGCGCGACGCTGCCGGCATCGCGCCGGCTGGGGACTGCCGTGAAGTCAAGGGCATCGAGCCGGTGCCGCAACCGGGCGGGCAGCACTTGGCGCACCGTGCCCAGCGCCCGCACCGCGGCTTCCCCGACGCCGGCCCCGGAGCTGGCCGCAGCCCGGAGCGCCACCGCCAAAGCGACCGCCTGCTCGTCGTCGAAGATCAGCGGTGGGAGTTCGCTTCCGGCGTCCAGCCGGTACCCGCCGTCGGGCCCCATCACGGCCTGGATCCGATAGCCCAGGTCCCGAAGCCGGTCGACATCCCGGCGCACGGTGCGGTGGCTGATGCCGAGCCGCTCGGCGAGGACCTGGCCGGGCCAGTCCCGGCGCAGTTGCAGCAAGGACAACAACTGGAAGAGCCGTGAAGTGGTCGAAATCATTTTCCCAGAGTACGTCGAGTGTAGGACCGAATCTGTCCGCTACTGCTGCGAAAGTGGTTTTCGACCGGGAAAGCCGGCCACTTTCAGCTACTTCCAGGAGCAGACATGACAGTCCTCACCACCCCGCATCTGAATTTCCGCGGCGAAGCCAGAGCCGCGCTCGAGTTCTACCATTCGGTCTTCGGCGGTCAACTGATTTTGGTCAGCAACGCCGATGCCTTCAGCGTGGAACGCGCCGAAGAAGCCCAGCAGATCAAATTCGGCCAGGTCATCGGCGGGAACGGGTTCCAGATCATGGCCTTCGACGTACCGGCGAGCAACAGCTACGAGCAGGGCGAGAAATCGTTCTTCGTTTCGGTGCGGGGCGACTCGGTCCCCGAGGTCACCGAGCTCTGGGGCCGGTTGGCCGAAGATTCGACGATCATCGAAGACCTCGCTCCGGCCCAGTTCTCACCGGCCTACGGGATGCTCAAAGACGCCTACGGCGTGGTCTGGGTGCTCGATGTCGCAGCGGCCTACGAGGCGGCCTGACCGGATCAGCGCACGCCTTTGATCATGAGCACGGCGGCGGCCCCCAGCAATCCGATCGCCGCAGCCAGGACGTAGAGGCTCACATAGCCGCCCAGCATGGTCACGAAGAGGAATGCGGTGGGCGCGGCGAGGACCTGCGGAAGCGAGTTGGCCACATTGATCACGCCCAGGTCCTTGCCGCGGTTCATCGCCTGCGGCAGGACCTGGGTGAGCAGCGCCAGATCGACCGCCAAGTAGGTGCCGTTGCCGATGCCCAGCACCGCCGCGCCGAGCAGCGCACCGGGCCAGGTCGGGAAAAACGCCAGAATCAACGCCGCCAGCGCGATGATTGCCGAGGACACCATGACGAACGGCTTGCGCCGCCCCACCCGGTCGGTCCAGACTCCGCCGATGCCCGCAGTCGCCATGGTCAGCAGGGCGTATATCCCGGTCAGGATCAGCACCCCGAACTCCGGTGCTTCGTAACCGACTTTGTCCCGCAGGAAGAACAACAAGTACACGATGCAGATCTGCACGCCGAATTGCACCAGGAAGCGGCTCAACCAAGCCCAGCCGAAATCCGGATGTTTGCGCGGGCTGATCCAGAATCCTTGCAGGAATCCGCGGAAGGAAAGCGCCGGTCGTTCCGCGGCAGTCAGCGGCTGGTCGTTGCCGCGAAACAGGTAGAGCACGATGCCGGCCAGCAGCGCCGCAGCGCAGAGCCAGTAGCCGAGGGCGAAATTCTTCGCGGCGACTGCGCCGATGCCCGCCCCGATCAAGATCCCGATCACGGTGCCCATCGAGGCCACACCGCCCACCAGACCGCGTTGTTGCACCGGCACCCGGTCCGGAATCGCCGCGGTGATCGCTGCCAGCGTGCCGTTGCAGCCCAGCTGGACCAAACACCACAAGGCCGCCATCGCGGCAACGCTCGGCGCGACGGAGAGCCCCAGCAAGGCGATGGTACCCAATACCGCGCCAATGAACACCCAGGGCACCCGGCGGCCGAAACGCGAAGTGGTCCGGTCGGAGAACGCGCCGAACAGGGGGTTCGCCACCAAGGAGACCGCGGCTCCGCAACCGGTGACCAAAGCCAGGATTGCCTCCTTCTGGCCTTCGTCGAAGGAGATCGCCTGGTTGCCCAGCAAAACCTGGATCGGACCGAAGAAGGCCGCATTTATGCCGATGTTGACCAGCACCACCGAGCTCACCCAGAGCGGCTTGACCCGCTCAGTGGGCTCGGCGAGCGCCGACGGGACACCCGGAGCAGCCGCCCCGATTCGCTCCTGCGCCACTGCGTGCCTCCAAAAGATTGCTCATGCCCGGTAACCTTGGATCAGCCTACCCTCCGGAATATTCAATGCAGCCTTGGAACCGCCCCCCGGGGACACCTGCCGGGAGACCGCGCGCTACGCGCCGCGCCGTGCTGACCCAGCCCGCTCTGGCCCCGCTTGCTTTGGCCTGCGCCGCAATGCTGGTTCTGAGCGGCTGCTCGGCGGGTGGCCAAAGCGGCCAGAACCCGGTCGGGCAAAATCCCGCGGCTCCGGCCCCCGCAACGCCAGGTCCTGGCAACCGGACCGCGCCGCCGTCGTCCGGCCCCGCTCCGAGGCACGAACAACGCGACCGCCAGGGCACGGACAATTCACCGGTCGATCCGCGGAGCGACTTCCAACTGCCCGACGCCGGCGGCACGCCGCGACCCGATCAACGCGGGCTGCTGCAGAAGCGGCTCGGCGAACTGTCCGGCGTGGTGACTGCCGACGGAAGCAACAAACGGCTGGTCAACTTCACCGTGGCTTCGATCACGGTCGATTACAGCTGCCAGACCGGAACCGCAATCAAACCCACGAACGGCCATTTCATCGCAGTCGAGCTGTGGATCGAGGCGCTGCCCGGTTTGGCCGCCTCGAAAGACCCGTTCTTCAGCGTGAGCCCCAAAGACTTCGACCTCCAGGGCCCGGACGGGCGCAAAGTCAGCCAGTCTTTGGATACCCGGGCCGGGCATGTCTGTTTGGACAACGGACTGGGGCTTCCGGCCCGGGTCCTGCCGGGGCAGAAAATCCGCGGCCTGGTAGTCCTGGATTCGCCGATCGACGCCGGATCCTTGGTGCTCTCGCAGAAGAGCACCGACGGCCCGGGCTGGCTCTGGCCGTTGCCGGCGCCCGCCGCCCCGGCACCGAAAACCGGCTGAGCACCCGCAGATTCAAGCCGGAGCTCCGGGCAGCCGTGACGGACTCGCCGCCGGTTTCAGCCAGGAACCGGCTACGCCAGCCCACGAGTCCGTCGGGTCTGCCCAGGCAACCGGCTTGCTGCGACGCAGGTCACCAAGATTTTAACGACAATCCGTCAGTCCGGGGATATACTTGTTTCACGAAAGCAACTATTTTTACGGGTACCCAGGGCACCCCTGAGCTCAGACATCGGAGCACGACGTGTCACACACGATGACAGCAAACAACCGGAACCGCCGGATTCCAGAACCCGGGCAGGCCTACACCCACCGTCAGATCATGACGGTCCTGGTGGGCCTGCTGCTCGGCATGTTCTTGGCCGCACTCGACCAAACCATCGTTTCAAGTTCCATCTACACCATTTCCAACGACCTCAACGGGCTCTCGTTGCAGGCCTGGGCCACCACCGCCTACCTGATCACCTCCACGGTGAGCACCCCGCTGTACGGGAAACTCTCCGACATCTTCGGCCGGCGTCCGCTCTACGTGATCGCGATCTCGATTTTCCTCATCGGCTCGATCTACTCCGGGTTCGTGCAGTCGATGGGCGAGCTGGCAGTGGCCCGCGGCATCCAGGGACTCGGCGCCGGCGGTCTGATGTCCTTGGGCCTGGCCATCATCGGCGACATCGTCCCGCTGAAAGACCGCGGCAAATACCAGGGTTACTTCATGTCGGTCTTCGGCATTTCCTCGGTGCTCGGCCCGGTGGTTGGCGGCTTCTTCGCCGGCTCCTCGCAGATCCTGTGGATCACCGGTTGGCGCTGGGTGTTCCTGATCAATGTGCCGATCGCGATCGGCGCGCTGATCGTGGTCTGGATGTTCCTGCACCTGCCCAAAAAAGAAGGCATCCGGCAAAAGGTCGACTACTGGGGCGCCGCGAGCATCACCTTGGCGCTGGTGCCGCTGCTGATCGTCGCCGAGCAGGGCCGGGAATGGGGCTGGACGTCCGGCGCCGCATTCCTCTGCTACGCCTTGGGCGCGATCGGCATCATCGCCTTCATCCTGGCCGAGCGGATGGCCGGAGATGCCGCCTTGATCCCATTGCGCTTCTTCAAGATCCCGGCCTTCGGCGTCTCCGCGCTGTTGAACTTCATCATCGGCATCGGCATGTTCGGCGCCATCGCGATGCTGCCGATGTACTTGCAGCTGGTCGCCGGGCTGACGCCGACCGAAGCCGGCCTGCTGATGATCACCTTCACGGTGGGCATTCTGATCGGCTCGATCACCAGCGGCCAGGTGATTTCCCGGACCGGGACCTACCGGATCTTCCCGATCGTCGGAACCTTCATCCTGGGTGCTTCGGCACTGGCCATGGGCTTGTCGCTCGGCGTGGACACCTCGCTCCTGGTCCCGGGCGGCATTGCGATCGCCTTCGGCTTGGGCCTGGGCTTCTGCATGCAGCCGCTGACCCTGTCGATGCAGTTCGCGGTACCGCCGAAGGACATGGGCGTCGCCACCTCTTCGGCGACCTTCTTCCGCTCCATGGGCGGCACCGTGGGCACCGCGGTCTTCATCTCGATGCTCTTCGCCACCGCGCAGGACAAGATCGCCACGCTCTTGGCCGACGCGATGAAGAACCCCAGTTATGCCGCGATGTTCAAGGACCCGGCGATCGTCGGCAATCCGGACAACAAGGGCTTCCTGGACTTCCTGCAGAATGCCCAGAACGGCGGCAGCAGCAACCTGAACGACACTTCGTGGCTGCGTGAGGCGAACAAAGCTCTGACCGAGCCGATCCGCAATGGCTTCGCCCAGTCGATCGACGTGGTGATGCTCAGTGCTGCGGCCCTGGTGGCCGTGGCCTTCCTGGTGACTTTCTTCCTGCCGAAGAAGAAAATCACCGACCCCAAGGAAGCCGCAGCAGCCAAAGAGGAAGCAGTCGCAGCGCTCTAAAGGCCGTTTTGCGTCCGGACTTCTTCAATGATCCGCAGGGCCGCCACCGCGTCGAGGGGATCGACCGGCGGCGGCCCTGATCCGTTGAGCGCGGCGGCCAGCAATGCGTAGAAGCGTGGATAATCACCGCGCACCGTGGGCACGGCCCGCAACTGGTCGCCTTGGCCGAACCACCCCCAATGCGGCTCCGGATCCACTCCGTACCGGTCATCACCAGGCAGGATTCCGGCTTGGATCTGGGCTTCTTGCAGGTCTCCGTGCTGCTTCAGATAGCCGCCCGCGGTACCGAGCACCCGGATCCGGGGCGCGAATTGCGCCGAAGTCAGATTCATCGCCAAATGCGAGCGCACTCCGGAGGCGTGCTGCAACGCAAGGAAAACATCGTCGTCGCTCGGCTCTTGGGCCCGACGGGCGTCGAGCTCGCCGTACACCCGTTGCACCGGTCCGAACAATTGCAGGGCCTGGTCGATCAAGTGCGCGCCCAAGTCGAACAGCACCCCGTGGCCCGGCCCGGCCGAGGCTTTCCAGGGTTTGCTGATCTCCGGCGCCCAGCGCTCCATCCGGGACTCGAACCGGGTCACTTCACCGAACGCGCCCTGCCGCAAGAGTTCCTGCACGGTCTGGAACTCGCCGTCCCAGCGCCGGTTCTGATAGACGGTGAGCAATCTGCCAGCTTGTTCCGCGTGCGCGATCAATTCGAGCGCCTCGGCGCTGCTGGGCGCGAACGGTTTGTCCACCACTACTGCGAGCCCGGCGTCCAATGCGGCGTGGCCCAGTGCCACGTGACTGCCCGGCGGCGTCGCTACGACTACTGCGTCGAGTTCGCCGAAAGGCAGCTCCCCGAACCCGCCGACCACCCGGGTGCTTGGGTAGTTTTGCTCCGCGTGCGCCCGGCGGGCCGGATCCGCGGTGACAATCGCAGCCAGCGACAGCGCCGGATCGGCCTGGATCGCGGGGGCGTGGAAGACGCTTCCGGCCAAGCCGAAGCCGACGACGGCGACCCGGATCACGCGGCCGGCCCGGCCACCCGGTGCAGGGCTTCAGGGACCAGATCGGCGATCGCGGCATAGCCGTCCACCGCCATCAGCAAGTCGGCCTCGGCCAGGATCCCGCGCAATACCTGTTCGACGCCGGCCGCCCCCGCCACGGTGAGTCCGTAGACATAGGGCCGGCCGATGCCCACCGCACGCGCGCCCAGGGCCAGCGCTTTCACCACATCGGTGCCGCTGCGCACTCCGGAATCGAAGAGCACCGGGAGTCCGGTGGCCCCGACCACCGCCGGCAAGCACTGCAATGCGGAAAGCCCGCCATTGGCCTGCCGCCCGCCGTGATTCGAGCAGATGATGCCGTCGGCACCATGGTCTTGCGCTTTCTTGGCGTCTTCCGGGGCGCAGATGCCCTTGATGATCAGCGGCAACGAGGTGGCTTCGCGCAAGGCGTCGATATCCGACCAGTTAAGCGTGGGCCGACCGAATATCCCGGCCCAGGTCAGTTCGACCGCACCGGCCTGGCCGGCCGGTTGCGCGGCCACCAGCTCTTGGAACCTGGGGTCGCTGCGATAGTTTTCCAAGCACAGGCCGCGGAGCATCGGAATATAGCCGCTGGACAGGTCCCGCGGCCGCCAGCCATTGACCCAGGTGTCCACGGTGACCACGATTCCGGCGTACCCGGCCGCTTCGGCCCGGCTGACCAGGCTCTGCGACAACTCGGGGTCGTTGGGCGGATACAACTGGAAGAAGCCCGGCGTCGCGCCTTGCGCCAAACGGACCTGCTCCAAGGTCGCCGCGGAGAGCGTGGAAGCGAACATCGGAACCCCGGTGACCGCCGAGGCCCGGGCCACCGCCAGGTCGCCGTCTTCCCGGCACGCGCCGAGCACCCCCACCGGACTCATGAAGATCGGGCTCGGGAACCGTTGGCCGAACAGCTCCACGGACAGGTCGCGCTGCGCAGCGCCGACGAGCATCCTGGGCATCAGCCCCCATTGCGCGAAGGCTTCGACGTTGAGCCGTTGCGTCCGTTCATCGCCGGCGCCGCCGGCCACATAACCCAACAGCTCCGGATCCAGCACTTGGTGGGCTGCGGCTTCGAGCCCCTCGAAGGCAATCGGCAATGCCGGTTTCCGGCCCGCCGCTCCGGCCAGGTAAATACCCATTTGATAGTCGCCGAAATTCGCCATGAAGGGACCTCAATTCGAAAAATTGACCGGTGCGGATCTCCCCCAGTACCCCACCATAGTTGAGCCTGGCGGTTGCCGTCGATGACCACAATCCGGCAACCACAATCCGCCGTCGGACCTGCCCGAAAGGGCAATTGTTTGCTACCAGGTTCGGTTACAGACGCGGCCTGGCGGCCCATCGCTCGGCTTTGATCGCCGCGTGCAACTCCAGCCTGACCATTCCGTTGAGCGGTTCCGCGGCCAAAACCGACCGAATCCTGGCCAGCCGGTTGTAGATCGAGCTGCGGTGCAGATGCAATTTGTCCGCCACGTCCTGGACCGAGCCGTCGTTGTCGTAGATCAATTCCAACATCGGCAGCAATTCCGCGTTCCGGTCCGCCTCGGCCAGCCGACGGTAGTTCACGGAGCTGATCCGGCCCCAGCGCCCGCCCGCCAGCAGTTGGTAGATCCCGGTGGCCCGGCAGTCGACCAGTTCGCCCAATTCCGGATCCACCGCTCCGGCTTGCGCCGCGACCTTGGATTGCGCGTAAGCCTCGGGAAGGAGCCCGAGATTGCCGAACGGCTCGCTGATCCCCAAGACCATCCGGTCCGAAGCCCGGCCCAACCGCTTGCTCAATTCCATCTGGTAACGCACCAGCACCGCGGCGTGGTTGGCCCGGCCGACCGAATCCCGGAACAACATCACCGCATGGGTTCCGGTTCCGGCGCTGAACAACGCGGCATCGAGTCCGATGGTCGCCTGCAGAGCGGCACTGCGGTGGGTCAGCGTCGCCGCGATCGGGTCATCGGCCGAAGCCGCATGGGCCTCGGCGATCTCGAAAGCGGTCACCAATTGCCACGGCCCCCGGTTGTGCACTTCGCTCCAGCCCGCCACCGCGGCCAGCGCTCCGGCCTCGCCCGAACATGCTGCCAGGAACTCCTGTTCTCGGCCGCGCCGGAACTCGGATTCGGCGGTGTTGGAATCCAACAGCAAGGAGGCCAAGAGGTCCAACTGGTTGCGCACCCGGGGCAGTTGGGCCAAGATCGCGGTCGCCGATTCCTCCGACTCCTCCTGCTGCACCCACAAGTAACCGACCCGGTACCCGCGGACCAGCAGCGGTACGCACACCCGCCCGAGCATGCCCAGCTGTTCGTTCGCCGGCAGGGCCACGGGCCGGACCGCGACGGCGATGCCATGCGCCAGCTGCCAGGCGCTGACGTCGGCCGGAACCCGTTTGCTCAGCAGGAAGTTGACCCGCACCTTGTCGGCGTGCGGCTGGTTGGAGCTGTAAGCCAGCAGCAAGCCATCGACGTCTTCGAGCGACAGCCCGCGGCCGAGCACCGCCGCCACCTCTTCCACCAGTCCCTCTACGTCGTGACTCTGCATATCGACAGGATACGACACTTGACGTGCCTAGGTTCGACAAATGTCGAATCTGGTTCCGGAAAATCCTTGAAATTACGCGGATTTCGGCAGCGCGCCCGAACTCGGCGGCTGTCCGCCACCTCACATCCGGTCTTAAGCTGATGGAGTTAGACGTTGCCCCTAAGACGGAGTTTTTCGATGATCATCGGCGTTCCCAAGGAAATCAAGAACAACGAATTCCGCGTCGCCATTACGGCTTCCGGCGTGCACGAGTTCATCAGCCACGGTCACACCGTCCTGATCGAGCGCGGCGCGGGCGTCGGCTCCTCGATTTCCGACGACGAATACGCTGTGGCCGGCGCCGAGTTGGTCGACTCCGCGGATGAGCTCTGGGCCCGGGCCGACATGGTGATGAAAGTCAAAGAGCCGATCGCGGCCGAGTACCACCGGTTCCGCGAGGGCCTGGTGCTGTTCACCTACCTGCACTTGGCCGCCGAGCCCGAACTGACCGCAGAGCTGATCAAATCCGGCGTCACGGCGATCGCCTACGAAACCGTCCAAGAAGGCCGCGCCCTGCCGCTGCTGGCTCCCATGTCCGAGGTCGCCGGGCGGCTCTCGGTACAGGTCGGCGCACAGTCCTTGATGGCCCCGGCGGGCGGAAAAGGCGTGCTGCTCGGCGGCGTCCCCGGTGTGCGCCCCGCCAAAGTCATCGTGCTGGGTGCCGGTGTAGCGGGCACCAACGCCGCCGCAATGGCGCTGGGCCTCGGCGCCGACGTGAGCATTCTGGACATCAACATCAACCGGTTGCGCGAGCTCGACGCGATCTACCAAGGCCGCTTGAAGACCATCGCTTCGAATGCCCTGGAAATCGAAAAGTCGCTGCTCGATGCAGATCTGGTTATCGGATCGGTATTGATTCCCGGCGCCAAGGCACCGAAGTTGGTCACCAATGCACTGGTCGCCCGGATGAAGCCGGGCTCGGTACTCGTGGACATCGCGGTGGACCAGGGCGGCTGCTTCGAAGACAGCCACCCGACCACGCACGAGAACCCGACCTTCATGGTGCACAATTCGCTGTTCTACTGCGTCGCCAATATGCCGGGCGCGGTGCCCAACACGTCGACCTACGCCCTGACCAACGTCACGCTGCGCTACGCGACCGCGCTGGCCAACCTCGGCGCCAAAGCGGCATTGGAAAGCATCCCGGCCCTCGCGGCCGGCCTGAACGTGGCCGGCGGCAAGGTCACCAATCAGTCGGTAGCCCTGGCCCACGGCCTGGAGCTCTCCGAAGACTGGCACGCGCTGGTCTGATTCGACTCCCGGCTGCGTGGCGGATCAGTGCGATCCCCCAATGCGCACTGCGCCGTCACGCAGCCGGGTCACCCACTACCCGTTCCACGAGGAACTCCCACAACGCTTTTTGGCGGCCGGCATCCATGCCGGCCGTTTTTCTTTGGTACTCGAGCAGGCTCGGGTGCAATGCGCTCAACAGCACCAGGGCCAATGCACTGGCGTCAACGGCGACCTTTCCGGCGCGCAACAGCATCGACACGTGCATCCGGTGGAACTCGGCAACCCGCGAGTTGAACCTCCGGTCGCCGACTTCATCGGCGGCCCGCTGCAGTTCCCCGGTGACTTCGAAACGGTCGATCGCGGCGACCCCGTAGGCGAGCAGCCGCTCTTTCGCAGTAGCACCCGGTCCGAGCGGAGGCGGACCGAAAATCAACGATCGCTGGAAATCCTCTTCCGTGTGGCTCAAGAGCGAATCGAGCAACCCGGCCCGGTTGCCGAAGCGCCGGAAAATGGTGCCTTTGCCGGTAGCCGCGCGGCGCGCGAGCTCATCCATGGTGAGCCCGTCGATGCCCTGCTCGGCAATGATCTGACCGGCGATGTTGAGCAGTTTCTCCCGATTGCGCGCTGCATCTCCCCGCTCCGTCTGCGGCGACGGCGGGTTCGATGTCACGGGGAGAAAAGAATTCTGCAAAATATCCTCGACTCGGGAATACTAAACGGACCATGGTCCGTTTTACCGGTGAACTGTTCGCCTCCCACGGACCGCACAGCCAATGATTACCCAGTCCAATAACAGGAAAGCTCCTCCATGTCTGAGAACACAGTACTAGCTCTGGTCGGCAGCCTGCGCGCCGGCTCCACCAACCGCCAGCTCGCCGAGGCGACCGCCCAGGTCTCCCCCGAAGGCACCACCGTGGTGATCTTCGACGGCCTCGCCGAGATCCCGTTCTACAACGAAGACCTGGATGTCGAGGGCCAGGTCCCAGCGGCCGCGCTCCGGCTGCGCGAGGCCGCTGCCGGCGCTGCCGGAATCCTCTTCTTCACCCCGGAATACAACGGCACCATGACCGCTGTGCTGAAGAACGCGATCGACTGGCTGTCCCGGCCTTTCGGCGCCGGCGCACTCAAGGACAAAGCAGTGGCGGTTCTGGGCACGGCTTACGGCCAGTACGGCGGAGTCTGGGCGCACGACGACGCCCGCAAGTCGCTCAAGATCGCCGGCGCCACCGTGCTCGAGGACGTCAAGGTCGCGATCCCGGGCTCCGTGGTGCGCTTTGCCGAATTGCATCCCAAGGACGACGCCGAGGTGGTCGGCCAGGTGACTGAGGCACTGGAAACCCTGCTCGGCAGCGGCAAGGTCGCCGCCTAGTTAGAATTTCGCTTCTGCACAATTCGCGGTGCTGGTGTGGCCTGCGCGACCAATGTGACAGATTCTTGGCCCGGCTGACTGGTTATTTGTTTATTTGTGCAGGGGTGTTGCAGCAAAACGGCAGTGGCCCCGGAAGATCCTCCGGGGCCACTGCCGGGTGCGGCTCAGCTAAGGGCTAGCCGGGCTGGAACTACTTCTGCCAGCCGACGTCCACCCAGTTGGTGCTGCTCAGCGACTGGAACAGATTAGCACCGTAGTTGGCCAGGCCGGTCCGGGCGAAGTAGATGTCCGGGCCGTTGAACGCGACGCCCATGGAGAAGTACTTGGCCATGTGCTCCTTCTCGATGTCCATGGCCTCCTTGTTCCGTGCCGCGTCGTCCTCGATGGTCGAGACCTTGGCGATCCGCTCGTCGAGTGCGGCATCGCCGACCTTGTTGTTGCTGGTCTTCGAGTCGTAGTACTGCTTCACCGCAGTGGTCGCGTCCGCGCCGACGGTGTAACCGGAAATGGTCAGCTGGAAGCTGCGCTCGCCGACGACCTTGCCGAACTCGGAAGAACCCTTCTGGTCGATGGTCAAATCCATCCCACCATCGCGCAGCTGCTTCTGCAGGGTCTGCACCAGGGCCAAAGTGGTCGGATCGTCGCCGAAGTTGGTGATCTTGAAAGCCAGCTTCTGGCCGTCTTTTGTCATGATGCCATCGGAGCCCGCGGTGTAACCGGCATCGGTCAGCACCTTCTTGGCCGCATCCGGGCCGGTGGTCTTCGCCGGGTAGTTGTCCTGGTAGTACTTGGAGAACGGCAGCAGCATCATCGAACCAGGCGTGGTTTCTTCCCAGTTCAGGCCGTTGTAGCGCACCGTAGCGAGCGCCTTGCGGTCGACCGCGGTGAAGACCGCGTCGCGCACCGCGACATCGGTCATCGGAGCCGCCTGGGCATTGATGTTCATGCCACCGGCGAACAACCGCTGGCCCCGCCGGATATCCGTGTTCGGCGAATCTTTGAGTTGGTTGTACCGGTTGAGCGTATTGCCCGTGGTGACGTCGATTTCCTGGTTCTTGAACGCCGCGATGGTCGCCGCGCTTTCCATCTGGCGGAAGACCAACTGGTCCAGAACCGGCTTCTGGCCCCACCACTTGTCATTCGGCACCATGGAGACGGTCTTCGCGGCGGAATCGTAGTTCTCCAGCTTGAACGGGCCGGCTGCCCAGTCCGGGCGCATGTTCTGCACGAAGCCATTGTTGAACACGTCCGGCGTGTTCACCTTCGGGTTCAGGATCGTGCCGAAAATGTTGTCCAACGGATAGGTCGGCTGCTTCATGGTGACCGTGACGTCCTTGGGCGTAGCGCCCTGGACCACGGACTCGATGTTCTCATAGGCGCCCGGGGTTACGATGTTGACCTCGGGGTTCTCGCCATTGAGCATCTTCCAGGTGTTGATGAAGGCATCGGCTGCGATCGGGGTCCCGTCGTTCCAAATGGCCTTGTCATTGATCTTGATTTTGATCGTCTGCTTGCCATTTTCGGTGGCGCTCTTGAACTCGGAGCAGAAATCGGTCACCAGCTTCGGCGTCCCGTCGGCCTGTGAGACCCAGCAACCCGCAGAGTTCATCGCGCTCATCAGCGTGGCGCCATCAGCGCTGTTGCCATTCTGGCCGGAGGTATTGAAATCCGGGCCGATATTGCCCAGTGGGATGGTCACTTTGCCACCCTGTTTGAGGTTTTCCCGTGGCTGCGCGTTGATACTGACCAGCTTGCTGATATCGGCACCGGCGGTCTGTGCCGCACCGGAAGCCGGCCCTTGGCCCTGCCCTCCGCCGCCACCGCAACCGGTGATGACCAGTGCGGCAGCCACCAGAGCGGCTCCGCCTACCGTCAATTTCGTTTTCATGCTCTTCCTTTCATCTGGGTTCTTGCCATGGATCGAGTGGTTTGCGGCTTCATTGCCGGCAGTCCGCTCGGGTTGGAATCAATTCACCAACACCGCCTGGTCCAGTTCGTGGTCCGGGAACAGGCAAGCGTGCTGGTGGTCGTCGCCGGCGCCGGCGGGCACCAAGTCCGGCATTGCGCCGCGGCATTTTTCCCGCTTCGGCTCCGGAAGTACCGCGAAAATCGGACACCGGCTGGAGAACACGCAGCCCGGTGGCGCATCCAACGGCGTCGGCAGATCGCCTTTCAAGACGATCCGTTCCCGGCTGCGCTCGATGGCCGGGTCCGGAATCGGGATCGCGGACAGCAGCGCCTTGGTGTACGGGTGTTTCGGATCGTCGAAGACCTGCTCCACGTCACCGATCTCCACGATCTTGCCCAGGTACATCACCGCGACCCGATTGGAAATGTGCCGGACCACGGACAGATCATGGGACACCATGAGATAGCTCAACCCGAGCTCGGCCTTGAGTTGCTCCAGCAGGTTGATCACGCCGGCCTGCACTGAGACGTCCAGCGCGGAAACCGGCTCATCGAGCGCCACCAATTTGGGGTTCGTCGCGAGCGCCCGGGCAATGCCGATGCGTTGCCGTTGGCCGCCGGAGAACTGGTTCGGGAACCGGTTGACGAAATCCGGCTGCAGTCCCACCAGCCTCATCAATTCCAGGATCCGCTGCTTGATCTCCGCCTTGGACATGCCGCGGTTCTCCAGCGGTTCGGAAAGCGCCTCGAAAACCGTGAAGCGCGGGTCCAGGGCCCCGGTGGGATCTTGGAACACCATTTGCAAATCCCTGCGGACCACCTTGCGCACATCGACGCTTTTCGCCTCGGAGTTCTTCGCCTCGCCGATTTGGATCAGCCCGGGCTGGCCGCGCTCGAACTCCATGATCTCCAGCAAAGTCGTGGTCTTGCCGCAGCCGGACTCCCCGACGATCGAGAAGCACTCGCCTTCCCGGATATCGAAGCTGACCCCGTCGACGGCTTTGACTGTGCCGATCCGGCGCTTGAACAACGCGCCCTTGAGCAACGGGAAGTGCTTGGTCAAATCCGCCACCCGGAGCACCGCGGTGCGCTCCAGCCGGGGCAGTCGTTCCAGCGGTGATCCGGTCAACTCCGGCGCTTCGAAGACGTCGTGCGCATTGACTCCGACCAGCTGCCCGGTTTTGATGCACGCAGCCTGGTGCGCGAATCCATGCTCCGGGCCGGCCGCACCGATGGTGACCATCGGGATCTCCCCGGTGCGGCATTCCTCCGAAGCCAAGGGGCAACGCGGCGCGAAAGCGCAACCCGGCGGTGGTGAAATCAAGTTCGGCGGGGTGCCCTTGATCGGGACCAGCGAATTCTTCGACGAGGTGTCCACCCGTGGGATCGCGCCGAGCAACCCCAGGGTGTACGGCATCCGCGGGCCGACGTAGATGCTCTCCACCGGTCCCCGTTCCACTGCGCGGCCGGCGTACATCACCATGATTTCGTCCGCCATGCCGGCCACCACGCCCAAATCGTGCGTGATCATCACCACCGCGGCACCGGTCTCCTGCTGCGCGGCCTTCAGGACTTCGAGCACCTGGGCCTGGATGGTCACGTCCAGGGCGGTGGTGCACTCATCCGCGAACAGCACTGCGGGGTCGTTCGCGATCGCGATCGCGATCATCACCCGCTGCCGCATGCCGCCCGAGAATTCGTGCGGGAAGGCCCGCAGACGATCCTTGGGGCTGGGAATGCCCACCAGCCCCAAGAGTTCAACGGTCCGGGCTTCTTTGGCCTGTTTGCTCATGCCCGGATTGTGGATGGTCAACGTCTCGATGATCTGCTGCCCGATGGTCAGCACCGGAGTCAGCGAGGACAAGGGGTCCTGGAAGACCATGGAGATGTCCTTGCCACGGTACTTGGACATCGCTTTGTCGCTCAGCCCCAGCAGCTCCTGACCGCGATACTGCACCGAACCGGTGATGTCCGCGGTTTCCGGCAGCAGGCCCATTACGGCCATCGAAGACACCGACTTGCCGGAACCCGACTCGCCGACGATGCCCAGGGTCTGCCCTGGCCGCAGGTCGAAGTCGATCCCGCGGACCGCATGGTTGATGCCGTTCTCGGTGTTGAATCTGACGTTGAGGTCACGCACGCTCAGCACGGCATCGGAGGGAACCGCGAGGCCGGAACCTGCCGGCAGTCCGATTTCTTCCGGACCCAGATTGATCGTCATTTCTTCTTCGCCTTGCCTACTGAAGTGGAGCTGGGGTCGAACGCATCACGCAGGCCGTCGTTGAGCATGGACAGCGAACCGGTCAGGAAGAACATCGCCAGCAAGGGATACCAGAACATCCAGGGATAGGAGCTCACCTGGGAGCTGGCTTGGCCGATCAGGACGCCCAGGCTGATGTCCGGGTCCTTGATCCCGATGCCGATGAAGGAGAAGGCGATTTCCGCGAGGATCGCGGCAGTCACGCCGCGGGTGATGTCCAGGACCAGCAGCGAGCCGATGTTCGGCACCAGGTGCCGCCAGACAATTTTGAACGGATGCACCCCCATGAATTGCGCGGCTTTCACGAAGTCCCGGCTCATCAACGACTTGCCCAGCGAACGGATCAGCCGGGCTGCGCCCATCCAGCCGAAAATCAGGATCACGATGGTCAGCAGGATCCAGCCGGGCAGGCTGCTCTGCAATCCGCCGCCACCGCTGGTCACGATGGCCACGATCAGGATTGAGGGCACCATGATCAGCGCTTCCAGGATGAACAACATGATCCGCTCCAGCCGGCCGCCGAAGTAGGCCATGGTGCAGCCGTAAATCGCCGCGAACAACGCACTGCCGATGCCGACCACGAGGCCGATCACGATCGAGGTGCGGATGCCCTCCACCATCTGGGCGAACAAATCGCGGCCGCCCTGGCTGGTGCCGAACCAATGCGTGGCGGACGGGCCGGTGCCGATATTGAGCGGATCGATCGTGGTCTTGTCCCACTGCTGCAGGAAAACCCCGGCCGTGGAGAACAAGCACAGCAGTAAGAAGATGACCAGACCGGCCACCGCGGTCTTATTGCGCAGGAACCTGCGGAAGATGATCTGGGCTTTGCCCATCACCTGCTCGTCGCCCGATTCGAGGGCCTCCTCGAGATGCTCCTCGCTCGGCCCCGGCGCGCTGTTGACGACGCTCATGAAACCCTCACTCTCGGGTCGACGATGCTAGTCGCCAGATCAGCCAGGATCGCGCCGACCGCGAAGACCAGGGAACCGAAGGCGACCGTCATCACGGTGCCATTGACGTCCGCCGTCGTAATCGCTTGGATCGACCACAAACCGATGCCCGGCCAGGCGAAGATCATCTCCGCGAAAAATGCTCCGGTGAACACGGCCGGGATGTGGAACGCGATCGACTGCGCCACTGGGATGAAGGACACTCGGAGGCCGTGCCGCCGGATCGCTTGATTCCTCGTCAGTCCTTTGGCCCGTGCAGTGCGCACGAAATCGGCATTGACGTTGTCCAGCAAATACTGCCGCTGCGCGATTTGGAAGGTCTGCCAACCGAAGATGGTGAGCGCGAAGGTCGGCACCACGTAGTGCGCCAGCAGATCCAGGAAGGCGGGGAAGCCCGGAGCTATGCCCACGGTGGATATCCCGGTCACGAAGAAGATCTGCGAGCCGGCCATTTCGTTGATCTTGATCGCGCCGAGCTGGACCAGGAAGTAGCCGATCGGCGCCGGCAGGATGTAGACCAGGTAGCTGTAACCGGTGATGATCCGGTCGGAAAATTTGTACTGCCGGGCGGCGGAATACACGCCCAGGGCCACTCCGATCAGGATCGTGAGCACCATGGCGGTGATGTACAACCGGGTGGAGACCCAGACCCGGTCGCCGAACTCGGCATTCACATATGAGCCATTGGGGCTACGCCCCCAGTCCCAGCGGGTGACCACGCCGAGCAGCCAATCGCCGTAGCGTTCAATCGGATTCTTGGTCGGGTCCAACCCCAGACTGGCGAAGTTCGCCTGCACTTGTTCCGGGCTCGGCCGGGGAGTCCGTTCCTGTTCCAGCAAAGTCGGCCGCATGGTAGATACGGCCAAAAAATAGGTGGCGGACGTCGTCAGGAAAATCATGACTAGATAGGTGGCGGCTCGTTTGAGCAGATATACAAGCATGGGACGGTTACTGGCGCGGCTCCGACGTGGTCAATCCAACGCACCCGACATCCAACATCCCCCAGCTTTTCAATGACACCTGTATCAGTCCTCCCGACTGGTTCGTCGTCGATGCGCGTTTTCCGCCACAACCCCCGTTGGCTCTGGTGAGCACCGCGCCGGGCTATTCGACAAACAGCCCAACCCATGTGCCGCGCATCACATTGGACCGAATCTAGCACAGGGATTTCACCCGGTTGACCGTGCGAACCCACAGCAGTAACCGGCCGACATCTGTCGGAAACAGACAGCGCTCAGCAACAACCTGTCTGCAAAACCCGTCGAATAGCGCTCAAAACTCTGCTTGCTGTGCAAAAAATACAGCGATGAACGCCATTGGAGTCCAAAAGCAACTAACTAAAACCGTTTACTCGTTACAAAAACGTTACCCAACATTCACAGCGGAAATACCTGCCATGCAACCTCTGTTGATCAGGAGGCAACCTAGGGGTTTATGCTGGAAAACGTGACTTCCCTCATGGACGGCCCGCTGACCGACCTGTTCTCAGCCCGCGCCGCAAACATCAAGCAATCCGCAGTGCGCGACGTTTTCGAAATCTCGATGCGCCCGGGGCTGATTTCGCTGGCCGGCGGAAACCCCTACCTGCAGTCGCTGCCGCTGGAAAAGCTCGGCGCCACGGCCGCCGCGATCATCGCCGAACAAGGCTTGGAAGCGCTCCAGTACGGCGGCGGCCAAGGCACTCTCGAGCTGCGCGAGCAGATCTGCCAGGTGATGGCGGCCGAAGGCATCCTCGACGCCGACCCGGACAATGTGGTGATCACCGCGGGTTCGCAATCGGCACAGGACGTCGCGGCGAAGGTCTTCTGCGATCCGGGCGACGTGGTGCTCGTGGAAGATCCCACCTATGTCGGGGCACTGAATACCTTCGAGGCCTACCAGGTGGAGGTCATCCCGGTGGCGGTCGACGGCGACGGCTTGGTCCCGGAAGCACTCCGCGCCCAATTGGCCCGGCTCCGCGCCGCCGGCAAACGGGTGAAACTGCTCTACACGATCCCCAACTTCAACAACCCCTCAGGCGCCATGCTGGCCGAAGACCGCCGCCAGGTGGTGATCGACATCTGCCGCGAAGAACACGTCCTGATCCTGGAAGACAATCCTTACGGATTGCTCAAGTTCGACGGCGAGCCGTTGGCGCCGTTGCGGGCCCGGGACAGCGAGCAGGTGCTCTACCTCGGCTCGTTCTCCAAAATCTTCGCCCCGGGCCTGCGGATCGGCTGGGCCCTGGTCCCGACCGCACTGAAACAGCGCTTCTACCTGGCCAGCGAGGCGGTGACCCTGTGCCCACCGTCGTTCAACCAAATGCTGGTTTCCGCCTACCTGCGCGATTACGACTGGCTCGGCCAAGTGGCGCACTACCGCTCGCTGTACCGCGAGCGCTGCGAAACCATGTTGGAAGCACTCGACGAGCACATGCCTGCCGGAGTCAGCTGGAATCGGCCGTCCGGCGGCTTTTTCATCTGGCTGACTTTGCCGGAGGGCATCGACACCTACCCCTTGCTGCACGAAGGGATCGAAGCCGGCGTGGTCTTCGTGCCCGGTGCGGCCTTCACCGGCGCGGAGCACAGCAACTCGCTGCGGCTCGCGTTCAGCGCGGTCAACTCCGAAAGCATCCGGGAAGGCGTCCGCCGGCTCGCGCCGGTTCTAGCCAAAGCGATCAGCGCGCGCTGACCGCTCCAGCCGACTGCGCCGAACGGCGCAACCGGACGAACAGATAGCCCAACGCGATCGCGGCCACTCCGGCGCCGAAGGCGAAGGCGATGTAGTTCGAGTTCACCCCGAGATTCGCGGCAAGCAGCAAGCCGCCGACCTGCGGAGCGGCAACCGCGCCGATCCGCCCGACGCCGAGCGCCCAGCCGAGTGCGGTGCCGCGCAGGCGGTCCGGGTAATGGTTGGCGATTGCGGCCAGAATCAGGCATTGCGTACCGTGCGTGCCCACCCCGGCGACCACCAGCAGCACGTAGACCATTGCGGTCGGCGGATTGACCAGAAGCAAGAGCAGGCTCGCCGTCGCGAAGGCCGCAGTCACCGAGGCCACCCGCAATGGCCCGAAGCGGTCGGCCAAGGGCGCAGCGAGCAATGAACCGGCGACGGCGCCGAGGTTGAGTGCGATTGCGAAGGTCAGCGCGGAGCCGAGGTTGTGCCCGGCGGTCTGCATCAGATTCGGCAGCCAAATGCCCAAGCCGTACCAGGCGAACAAGGTGGCGAGCACGGCCAGTGCGAAAAGCAGGCTCGGCGCCAAATGAGGCGTCTTCAGAATATTGCCGAAGCCGACCCGGTCCGTTTTCGCCGACAACCGGGACTGCTTGCTCAAGGTCTCCGGCAAGTACCGCCAGGCCAGCGGCAGCAGCACCACGATCGCCAACGCCGCGACCAGGAACATCGACTGCCAGCCGAATGCCGGGATCAGACCGATACCGAGCAGCGCCGCCATGGTCCCGCCGATCGGCACCCCGGAGAGCATCAAGGTCGCGATCATGGCCCGGAACTTCACTGGCACCAACTCTGCCGCGAGCGCGGCCACCGACGGCATCAGGCCGCCCAGCCCCACTCCTGCGATGAAGCGGAACACCCCGAACAGCACCGGCCCCGGAGCCACCGCGCACAGCACCGTGAAAACCGAGAAGACCAGGGTGCAGGCCAGGATCGTATTGCGCCGGCCCAAGCGGTCCGCGGTCCGGCCGGCCAGCAATGCGCCCACCAGCATTCCGGCGAAGGCCACGCTGCCGAGCGTCCCGGCGGTACTGCGGGTCAACCCCCAGTCGGTGTCCTGGATCAGCGAGGTCTGCACGGTGCCGTAGACGATCAGGTCGTAGCCGTCGAAGACCACGAGCAGCCAGCAGACCACGACGGCGATCACCGTGGCGCGTTTCCCCAGGACGGGGCGTCCCGGGTCCGTTGGTTCGACCCGCGTTGCGGGCTCGGACTTCGGGGCCGCTGGATTCGATGGGGGTTGGGATGTGCTCATATCGTGTCCTCATTGACCGTACTGACCGGGACCCGGCATAGTCCGGGTAATCCCATGACACTTCCTGTTCCGCTTGACTTCGATCAATATAATTCTTCTATGCAGAATAAACAGCCGGGAAATCTGCCCCGAAAACCGAGCTACGCGCTGGAGTCCGTGGACAATGCGCTGCGGCTGATGCAATTGCTCCGGGACGTGGGGCAGATCCGGCTCAAGGACGCCGCGGTGGAGCTCGGCATCGCACCCTCCACGGCACACCGCCTGATGGCCATGCTGGTCTATCGCGGATTCGCCGTGCAGGACGAATCCCGCCACTACCAGCCCGGGCCCGCCATCGGACTCGCCCCCGCCGGGATGCAGTGGGCCAAAGACCTGCGAGCCCTGGCCCAACCGCATCTGGAACTGCTGTCCAGCCGACTCGGCGAAACCGTGAATCTGATGATCCGAGTAGGCAGCAAAGTCCGGTTCCTTTCGACCGTGGAATCCGATACTTTCCTGCGGGTCGGCGACCGGCAGGGCACCGCCTTCGAAGCCCGGGACACCTCCGGGGGCAAAGCACTCCTGGCCGAACTCCCGGACGTCTCGTTGATCCAGCTCTACCGCTCCAAAAGCGCCGCCCTGTCCGGGGACCTGCTCGATGAGAAATCCTTCAACTCGCTGCGCGCCGAATTGGCGACCGTCCGGACCACCGGTTATGCCTTGAACCGGGACAGCACCGAAGCCGGGGTCTCCGCCGTCGGCACGGCACTGCACAACTGCTCGGGCGAAGCCGTCGCCGCATTCGCGGTGGCCAGCCCGACCACCCGGTTCGCAGCGCTCCTGGACAAGCGCAGCCTGGAGTTGATCCGGCTCTGCCGGCAGGACATCGATCGGGACATCGCCCAACCGACCAGCTAGATTCTTCTCTGAAGAATTTTCTCGTGCCGGCTCGCGCCACCTGGTTAGGCTCGCAACCTGATCTGATCCGACAGGAGCGAGCATGCACAGCGATATCACCGATGGCCCTCCGGAACCGGAGCTCGAGCAGCTCTACCGTGACTTCGCCACCGAAAACCTGAACCCGCTCTGGACCCAGCTTTCCGACTTGATGCCGGAGTCGCCGGCACCGAAGGCCGTGCCGCACGTGTGGCGCTGGAATACGCTCTACCCGCTGGCGCAACGTTCCGGAGATCTGGTTCCGGTGGGCCGCGGCGGGGAACGGCGCGCGATCGCGTTGGCCAATCCCGGGCTGGGCGGCGCACCCTATGTTTCGGCAACCCTGTGGGCTGCGATCCAGTATCTGGGGCCACGCGAAACCGCGCCGGAACACCGGCATTCGCAAAATGCCTTCCGCTTCATCATCGAGGGCGAAGGCGTCTGGACCGTGGTCAATGGGGATCCGGTGGCGATGCGCCGCGGCGATTTCCTGCTCACTCCGGGTTGGAATTTCCACGGCCACTACAACGAATCCGACGCCCCGATGGCCTGGATCGATGGCCTGGACATCCCGTTCGTGCACTACTCGGACACCAGCTTCTTCGAGTTCGGCTCGGAGCGGGTCACCGACGAGGCCACGCCGCCCACGTCCCGGGCCGAACGGCTCTGGGCCTACCCCGGGCTGCGTCCGCTGAGCGGTTTGGGCGAGCGCACCAACTCGCCGATCGCGGCCTACCGTTGGGAGTACACGAACCGGGCACTGGCCGAACAGCTGCTGCTGGAAGACGAAGGCCAACCTGCGACCATCGAGCCCGGGCACGCTGCCATCCGGTACAGCAACCCGACCACCGGTGGCGATGTGATGCCCACGCTCCGCGCGGAATTCCACCGGTTCCGCGAAGGCGCCCATTCACGGACCCGGCGCGAGGTCGGTTCGTCAGTCTGGCAAGTCTTCGACGGCAGCGGAACGGTCACCCTGGACGGCCGGGAACAGGAACTCGCCACCGGAGATCTGTTCGTGGTCCCCTCTTGGGTCCCCTGGTCGATCCAGGCCCGCAGCGGACTCGATCTGTTCCGCTTCTCCGACGCGCCGATCATCGAAAAACTTCATTTCAACCGGACTTTCATCGAAGGGGAACAGCCGTGAAACTGGCCACCATCCGCACCGTCTCAGGAACCTCGGCCGCGGTCGTCCGCGGCGACGAACTGATCGAGATCGCCGGAGTGCCCGACGTCGGCGCCTTGCTCGCGGCACCAGACTGGCAGTCGGTTGCCACGGCAGCGGACGGCGCCCGGCATCAGGCTGCGGCAGCCGATTTGGCCCCGGTGGTCCCGCACCCCGGAAAAATCGTCTGCGTCGGCTTGAATTACCGGAACCACATCAAGGAAATGGGCCGCGAGCTGCCGGAATTCCCCACCCTCTTCGCGAAATATCCGGAAGCCCTGATCGGCCCGCGGGACGACATCGAGCTGCCCGCCGAATCCGATCAGGTCGATTGGGAGGCCGAGCTCGCCGTGGTGATCGGCAAACCGGCCCGCCGGGTCAGCGAAGCCGCAGCCGCCGATCACATCGCCGGGTACGCGGTGCTCAACGATGTCACCATGCGCGACTACCAATACCGCACTCCGCAATGGTTCCAGGGCAAAACCTGGGAAAATTCCACCCCGTTCGGCCCCTACCTGGTCACACCGGATGAATTTGCGTTGGGGGCCATCCTGCGTGGCCAGGTGGACGGCCGAACGGTTCAAGAGGTCCCGACGTCGGATTTGGTCTTCTCGCCGGCCCAGCTGGTTGCCTATATCTCGACGATCTTCACCTTGCAGCCCGGCGACGTGATCGCCACCGGCACTCCGGGCGGCGTGGGCCACGCCCGGAAGCCGGCCGAGTACCTTTCCCACGGGAATCTACTCAGCACCTCGATCGACGGTTTGGGCAAGCTGCAAAACCGTGCGGTAAAAGTCGTGGACCATGCCGGCGCGAACTGACCGGAGCACCGATCCGGAGGTTCTGGCCTGGCTGCTCCAGGCCAGGCGCGGCACCGCCTACTTCGCCCGGAAACTCAATGAACTCACCGATGCAGAGCTGGCCAGGGACTCGCTGTTGGCCGGCTGGACCCGGAAGCACCTGGTGGCCCACGTGGGCTACAACGCCCGGGCACTCGCCCGGTTGGTGGAGTGGGCGGCCAGCGGCGTCGAAAACCCGATGTACCCCTCGGCCTCCGCCCGGAACGAGGAAATCGCCTTGGGCGCCACGCTCAGCCCGATCGCGCTGCGCAATCTCTTCGACCATGCCGCGATCCACTTGAACGTGGAGTGGCGCGACCTTCCGGACGACCGCTGGCGCGAGGAAGTCCGTACCATCCAAGGCCGGACCTTGCCGGTCTCGGAAACCGTCTGGCTGCGCTGCCGGGAGGTCTGGATCCACGCGGTCGACCTCGGCAATGGCGGTCGGTTCGCGGATCTTCCGGAACCCGTCCTGCGCCGCCTGCATGCCGAGATCCCGGCACTATGGGAAAGCCGGGGCGAGGTCTTCGCGATTCCGGACGGCGCTCTGGCCGACCAGGTGCAATGGATGAGCGGCCGGGCCGGCGCTTTGGCCGGAGCAGGCGATCCGCCGCGCTGGCTCTGAGCACTCAGATCCCATCGGGCCGGTCCGGCCACGCTGCCGCCCTGGCGTGGCCGGGCCGGCCCGATGGTCTGCCCCAACCACGACTCCGTCGGCGCCATCCGGTCTTGGGCGCAGTTGAGCCGGGTATCAGATGGTACGACCCGGCCCAACTGCGCCCGAGTCGGCGGCACGCAGTCCGATTATCGAAGCTTGTCTTGGCCGGGCACACGTGATCAGCTAGGCGCATGCCCGGCGAACCACTCCGACTTCGGACCGACGACGGTCAAACCCTGGCCGCCACAGTCTTCGAGCCCAGCGCTGCTGCCACCGAAACCGTGGTGATCGCCTGCGCCACCGGCGTGCTGGCCAGGTATTACCGGCGCTATGCGGAGTTCCTCCGCCAGCACGGCTACCGGGCGATCACCTTCGACTACCGCGGGATCGGCGAATCCCGGACGGCAGACCTTTCGATGCTGCGCGGGCCGTGGAGCGATTGGGGTCGCTACGATCTGGACGCGGCATTGGGCTACGCCCTCGATCGCGGGAAGGCTTCCCTGGTCGGGCACAGCTTCGGTGGTTTCGCGGCAGGCCTGGCACCGCACGGAGCCGGGCTGCACCGAATCCTGATGGTCGGCGCCCAACACGCCTTCTGGCTCGACTACCGTCATGGCAGCCGGGCCCGGTTCTGGTACCGATGGCACCTGAAGATGCCCCTGCTGACCCGCCGGTACGGATATTTCCCGGGGAAGCGGCTGGGGCTTGCCGAAGACCTGCCGCGCGGCGTCGCCCTGGACTGGGCTCACAGTCCGCGCGACTTCACCCGGCGCGATCCGGAATTACGCCGGAACTTGGCCGCAGTGGAGGCACGAATCGCCGCGGTAGCCGCCACCGACGACCCGTTCGCCACCCCGCGGGCCACCGAAAGAATGCTCGGCTACTACCCGAACGCCGTGAAAACCAGCAGCTTCCTGCCCCCGGCCCGTTACCGGCAAACCGAAATCGGACACTTCAGCTTGTTCAATGACAAGTTCGCCACCACCTTTTGGCTGGAAACCGTGGAATTCCTGGCCGGCCAGGAGCCTTGGCCCTGAGCCGGCTAGTTGCGGATTTCAGGGCCGGCGAATTCAGTCCAGCAGCAGCGCCGGCTCCTCCAGGATCGCCGCCACGTCGCCCAAGAACCTCGCTGCCACATCGCCGTCGACCACCCGGTGGTCGAAAGACCCGCCGAGGGTGGTGATCCAACGTGGCACCACCTGGCCGTCGACCACCCAGGGCTTCTGCTTGACCGTGCCGAAAGCCACGATCCCGACTTCGCCCGGATTGATGATCGGGGTACCGGTATCCAGCCCCAGTGCCCCGATATTGGTGATCGTGATGGTTCCGTCTTGCATCTGCGCCGGCTGGGTCTTGCCCGCCCGTGCGGTTTCCGCCAAGGAACTCAGGGCGACCGCCAGCTCTTTGAGCGAAAGCCGCTGTGCATCCTTGATGTTCGGCACCACCAAACCACGCGGCGTGGCTGCAGCGATGCCGAGATTCACGAATCCCTTAAGCAGGATCTCCTGATCCGTCCACGCCGCATTGACGCTCGGATTGCGCCCGGCAGCCCAGATCACGGCCTTCGCCACGATCAGCAGCGGGGATACTTTGACCCCCTCGAAGTCGCGGCTGGTTTTGAGCCGCTTGACGAACTCCATGGTGCGGCTGGCATCCACGTCGATGAAGATGCTGACATGCGGCGCGCTGAAGGCACTGCGCACCATGGCCTCCGCAGTGGCCTTGCGCACGCCTTTCACCGGAGTCCGGACCACTTCTCCGGTCCAGGCGCCCACCGGTTCACTCGACACCGTGGTCCGGTCCCGGTAATCCACCAAGTCCTTCCGGGTGACTTCGCCGCTTTTCCCGGTAGCCGGCACCAGGGCCAAATCGAGACCCCAATCCTTCGCGGCTTTCCGCACCGGCGGCGCTGCCAACGGTCGGGCTGGGGGCAGCGCCCCGACTCGTGCCGCCACTTCCGGCGCGGCCGTCGCAGCGGGTGTCGGCGTGGCCGGATCGGCACCCCGGCGGGCCCGGCGGTGCACTGCATCGGCTTTGGGTCCGGTGCCGACCAGGGGCCCGGGCAGTGCGGCTTCGACCGCGCCGCCGATCGGCTCGGCCGAAGCTGTCGGACTGGCCGAAGCGGTATGCGGAAAGGTGATTTTCCCGGACTCCGGAACCATCAGCTCCGGCGCGATGTCCAGTTCCGGATGGCTGAGCAGGACACCGGCACCGCCGCCGATCGCGATGATCGGAGTGCCGACGTCGACCGTCTGGCCTTCGGCCACCAGCAGCGCACTGACTGTGCCGGCGAAGGGCGAGGGCAGCTCAACCAGCGATTTCGCGGTTTCGATCTCGACCAGGACGTCGTTGATCGAAACCTGGTCGCCCACTTTGACCTTCCACGAGACGACCTCGGCCTCGGTCAGGCCTTCCCCGACGTCCGGCAAATTGAAAGTCTGCACCTGTTCCCCCATCAGTAGGCCATCGCCCGGTCGAAGGCTTCCAACACCCGATCGATGTCCGGCAGATAATGCTCTTCGACCCGGGCCACCGGATACGGCAGGTGGAATCCACCCACCCGGATCACCGGCGATTGCAGCGAATAAAACGACCGTTCACTGATCCGGGCCGCGATTTCACCGCCCAGGCCGCCGAACGTGGGCGCTTCATGGGCGATCAACAACCGGCCGGTTTTCTGCACCGATGCATTCACGGTGTCGAAATCGACCGGTGAAAGCGATCGCAAGTCGATCACTTCGATGCTGCCGCCGTCCTGCGCCGCCGCCTCGGCCGCGGCCAGCGCGACCGGCACCAGCGGCCCGTAGGCGACCAGCGTGGCATCGTTGCCCTCCCGCAATACCTGGGCTTCGAAAGCGCCGCGCCCCGGGCTTCCGGTGTCCACCTCGCCTTTGAGCCAATAGCGGCGTTTCGGCTCGAAGACGATCACCGGATCCGGGCAGGCGACCGCTTCCTGGATCATCCAGTACGCGTCGTGCGGGTTCGACGGCGTGATGATGCGCAGACCGGCGGTGTGCGCGAACAACGCTTCCGGCGACTCTGAGTGGTGTTCGATCGACCCGATTCCACCGCCGTAGGGAATCCGGATCACCACTCCGGCGCTCAGCTGGCCTTCGCTGCGGGCATGGATTTTGGCCAGTTGCGTGGTGATCTGATTGAACCCGGGGAAGACGAAACCGTCGAATTGGATCTCGCACACCGGTTTGTAGCCGCGCAGGGCCAGGCCGACCGCGGTGCCCACGATGCCGGACTCGGCCAAGGGGGTGTCTACCACCCGGTCTGCGCCGAACTCGGCTTTGAGCCCCTCGGTGACCCGGTAGACCCCGCCGAGGTCGCCGATGTCCTCGCCCATGAGCAAGGTGTCCGGATCGTCCTCGAGCACCCGGCGCAACCCTTCATTGATTGCCTTCGCGATGGTCAGCGTGCTCACTTCTGCACCCCTTCGGATTCGAATCCGGCCTCGTACTGTTCCCACCAGGCCAGCTCCTCGGCCACCAGCGGGTGCTGTTCCGCGTACACATGCGCGAACGAGCTGCGGATGTCCGGCATTTCCATGGCCAGCACCGCGGCACGGACGCTGGTCGCCAACGCCTCGCCGTCGGCCGTGAGTTGCGCGAAGAACTCGTCATCGGCGCTGCCTTCGGCGCGCAGCAGCTTTTCCAGCCTGGGCAAAGGATCCCGACCGGCCCAGAGCTGCTCTTCGGCGCTACCCCGGTATTTGGTCGGATCATCCGCCGTGGTGTGCGCACCCAAGCGATAGGTCACGGCTTCGATCAGCACTGGGCCGGCATCGGCGCGAGCCTGTTCGAGCGCCCAACTGGTGACCGCATGCACCGCCAGCACGTCATTGCCGTCGACCCGGATCCCGGGGAACCCGTACCCGGCTGCCCGGTTGGCCAGCGGGACTTTGGACTGGACTTCGAACGGCACCGAAATCGCCCATTGGTTGTTCTGGCAGAAGAACACCACCGGCGCTTTGAACGAGGCCGCGAACACCATGGACTCGTGCACGTCGCCTTCGGAGCTCGCCCCGTCGCCGAAATAGGCGATCACCGCGGCCGGCTCCTGCTGGCTGCCGGAATCAGCACCGGCCTGCGCCGATTTGGCCTGATCGCGTTGGATGCCCATCGCATAGCCGACGGCGTGCAGGGTCTGCGCCGCGAGCACCAGGGTATAGAGGTGGAATCCGTGTTCCTTCGGGTTCCAGCCGCCGTGCGAGACGCCGCGGAAGAGCTTCAGCAGCTTCTCCGGGCCGATCCCGCGGATCATCGCGATCGCGTGCTCCCGGTAGGTCGGGAAGAAGTAGTCTTGGCTGGCACCGGCGCGGGCCGAACCCACTTGGGCTGCCTCCTGGCCGATCGCCGGCACCCAGAGGGCCAACTCGCCTTGCCGCTGCAGGGCGGTGGCTTCCTGGTCGAATCTGCGGGCCAATGCCATGTCCCGGTAGAAACCGCGCAGGGTTTCCGGACTCAGCGCCTGGGCATATGCGTCGAATCTGGGATCCTGGCCACGGCTGCCGTCCGGCGCGAGCAATTGCACCATGCTTGCGTCGTCCACTCCATTGCCGGGCATCTCAACAACCGCCACAGCGTCACCTCAATTCCATGCTTCGCGATGGAAATATTCCTTCCGCGGAATACATAACTAGCGCGGAATATTTCCCCAACCCAGCCTCTACTCTATCCGTTCCGGAAAGCCGGGCCGCGCTGTGTGAAGCGTTAGGAAGCAAGCGGCGTCTTTGTATAACCCGCACAGATTTCCAAGAGACTGGTGTTGGCGGCTGCTTCCCCGATGCTGACCCGGACGCCCTCCCCGGCAAATGTCCGGACGGAAAGCCCCGCGGCTTCCGCCACGGCCGCAAAGTCGGCGGAATCCTCACCGAAATTGAGCCAGAAGAAATTTCCCTGGGCATCCGGGACCGGCCAACCGAGAGCGCGCAGGCCGTCCAGCACCCGCTCCCGTTCGAAGATCAGGCTTTGTACCCTTTCGATAATTTTCTCGTTCAGTTCGATTGAGGCGATGGCCGCTTCCTGCGCCACTGCTGAAGCAGTGAACGGCGATGCGGCGATCCGCAGCGACTCGGTGATCCCAGGGTGCGAGATCGAGTAGCCGATCCGCAGGCCGGCCAATCCATACGCCTTGGAGAATGTACGCAGCAGAACCACGTTCGGATACTTCCGATACATGTCCAGGCCTCGGACCATCTCCGGGTCGGTGCTGAACTCGGTGTAGGCCTCGTCGATCACCACGACGATCCGCGGCGGCACCTGGTCCAGGAATTCCACTACTTCAGCGGTATGCAGCACCGGGCCGGTGGGATTGTTCGGCGTGCAGAGCACGATGACTTTGGTCCGTTCAGTGATCGCTGCGGCCATCGCGGGCAAATCATGCCGTCCGTCCGCCGCCAGCGGCACTTGGACACTCACGGCACCGGTCAAGCCGACCGAAATCGGATAGGCCTCGAACGAGCGCCACGGATAAATGACTTCATCCGGCGCAGCCTCGTCATTGGCGCCCGCGAAAGCCGCCAGAATCTGGTTGAACGCCCCCAGGCCACCGGTCCCGGTGACGATGTCGTCGGCTGGAACGCCCAGGAATTCGCCCAGTACCGCGCGCAGCGGCGCCGCGGTCGGATCCGGATAGCGGTTGATCGACTCGAGATCGGAGATCGCCGCGAGGACCTCGGGCAACGGAGGCAGCGGATTCTCATTCGAGGAAAGTTTGAAACTCGCCACGCCGGCCACTGGAACCGGCGGTTTTCCCGCGGCGTAGCGGGGCAGTCGGCGGAGCGCCGGACGCGGAATTGCAGGGCTGGAATCGGGGGCTTCAGTGCTCACCATCACACTCTAACTGCTCTCCGGCGACCCGGAAACCGTCCCGGCACTGCCCAATCGGGGCCGAATGTGCCAGCATAGTCGGATGGGAAGATTCCTCGTCCGAGTAGTGATCAGCACCGTTGCGCTCTGGGTCACCAGTTGGGTCCTGCCCGGAGTCCGGATCAGCACCGAAGGCACCATGAACGTGGCGCAGGGCAATGACACCTTCGCCTCAGTCTTGGCTTTCCTCTTCATCGGCCTGATCTTCGGCATTGTCAATGCCCTGATCAAACCCTTGGTGAAGCTGATTTCGCTGCCGGTGACCTTGCTCACCTTGGGCCTGTTCACCGTGGTGATCAATGCCGCGATGCTGTGGTTGACCGCTTGGCTGAGCAGCTTCACACCGGTTCACTTCACCATCGACGCCTTTTTCTGGACGGCGATCTGGGCTGCGGTCATCATCAGCGTGCTGTCCATGATCGGCAGCGGCGTCACCGGTGTCAATCGCCAAGACAGCGCCGCAGCCCGCTGAACCTGTCCCGACCTCCGGCCCGGCCAGGCCCGCCGAACCGGGCCTGCCGGACGGATCGCTAGAATGGGGGCATGCCTGCTGCCTCTTCTCCGCGCTACCGCCTCGCCGAAACCCAGATCGCACTCGGACCGCTCGATGGCCGCTACCGTGCCGCCGTCGCACCCTTGGTCGATTATCTGTCCGAAGCGGCACTGAACCGGGACCGGATCGCGGTGGAGGTCGAATGGCTGATCCACTTGACCGATCAGGGCGTGCTCCCCGGCACCGCCGAGTTGAGCCAGACGCAAAAAGACCAGCTGCGCGCAATCGTCGGCGAGTTCGACGTCGACTCGGTCGCCGAACTCGCCGAGATCGAAAAAACCACGGTGCACGACGTGAAGGCCGTCGAATACTACATCGGCCGGCGGCTGGCCGGGATCGGCATCGAGTCGCTCAAACCACTGGTGCACTTCGCCTGCACCAGTGAAGACATCAACAATCTTTCCTACGCTCTGGGCATCAAGGGCGCAGTGGAAAACGTCTGGTTGCCCGCCGCCCGCGAACTCAGCGCGAAACTGCATGCCATGGCCACGGCCAACCGCACCATCCCGATGCTCTCCCGCACCCACGGACAACCGGCGACGCCGACCACCCTCGGCAAGGAGCTGGCGGTGCTCGCCTACCGGCTTGACCGGCAGCTGCGCCGGATCTCGGAGGCCGAATACCTGGGCAAAATCAACGGTGCGACCGGGACTTATGCGGCACACTACGCGGCGGCGCCCGGCGCTGATTGGCAGGCCATTTCGCGCAGCTTCGTCGAGGGCTTGGGGCTGGACTGGAACCCGCTCACCACGCAGATCGAATCGCACGACTGGCAGGCCGAGCTCTACGCGGACATCGCCCGGTTCAACCGGATCCTGCACAATCTGTGCACCGATGTCTGGAGCTATATTTCGATCGGCTACTTCGCGCAGATTCCGGTGGCCGGAGCCACTGGTTCCTCCACCATGCCGCACAAGGTGAATCCCATCCGGTTCGAGAACGCCGAGGCCAATCTGGAGATCTCCTCGGCCCTGTTGGACACCCTCGCCTCGACCCTGGTCACGTCGCGCTGGCAGCGGGATCTGACCGATTCCTCCGGCCAGCGCAACATCGGCGTGGCCTTCGGGCATTCAGTGCTCGCGATCAACAATGTACTCGGCGGGCTGGGCCGGCTCGACACCGCCGAGGCAGTGCTCGCGGACGACCTGGACCACAACTGGGAAATCCTCGGCGAAGCCGTGCAAACCGTGATGCGTGCTGAGGCGATCGCCGGCGTCCCGGGCATGGACGACCCGTATGAACGGCTCAAAGAGCTCACCCGCGGCCAACGGGTCGACGCCGGGCGGATGCAGGAGTTCATCTCCGGGCTCGGGCTTTCCGCGGAAGCGGAGGCCCGTTTGCAGGCGCTCACCCCGGGCGGCTACACCGGCATCGCCGCCGAGTTGGTGGATCACCTGCAGGACTAGCCGGCGGTGCCCCTCCGTTACGCCAACCCCGCCATAGCTACCCCAGGCCCGTCCAATTCGATGTTTCAGTGGGCTCAGACGTCCCTGCCCACTGAAACCCTTGATTAGACGGGCCTGGGTTCGTACGGGGGTATGTTGTTTCCCTCCACAGCATCGGTCGGCGGAACATCTCCTCACAACGAACCGATCATTTCCTCGTTTCATCGGACGAACGCAGCTCGCTGCGCCAAACTGAGGCGATGGTGAATCCTGTCGACGTCGTCAAGGCACAGAACGGGACGGCCAGGTGGAAAACACTGGCATTGGCCGGGGTCTCCCAGACACAGCTGAAAAAGGCGCTCGAAAGGCGGCTTCTCACAAGGGTTTCCCGTGGACTCTATTGCCTGCCAACAACCAATGCCCACAGGGTTGTTGCACGACGGGCCGGCGCCGACTCTGCATGTCTTACCGCCGCCGAGGAGCGCGGATTCTGGGTTCTCCGCCGACCTTCACTCCCCCATGTCGCGGCGAATCACGGTCGGCACATTCCCGGCGTCGTGAAACATCGAGCTGTGCTTCCACTCAGCGATGAGGATGTTGTCTCGCAGGTCCTCCGCTGTGCCGATGAATTGGACGCTCTAGTGGTACTCACCTCAGCCGTTCGGCAGAAAAGGACCTCCATCACCCGTCTTCGACGGCGGTTTCACCGCAAACGGGATAGTCGAATCCGGGGAATCCTCAATCGGGTCGATCCGCATGCCGAGTCGGCTTTGGAGGTTGCCTCCAGATTCCATCTGGAAAATGCCGGATTTGCCGTGTCTTCGCAGGTTTATCTCAAAGGCGTGGGACGAATGGACCAATGCGTCGACGGCTGCCTCGCCCTTGAGTTGATGGGCAAAGAATTCCACCTCCCGGAATCCGCGTTCAACGAGGATATGCGAAGGTTGAATGGATACACCGTGGAAAGTTTCCCAGTACTCCGAGTCGGCTATGCGCAGGTCGTACATCGACCCCACGAGTTCGTAGCGCTGATCCACAAGGCGCTAGCCGCAATCCAGATGAGCTAAACACCCTCACCAGGCCCGTCCAATTCGATGTTTCAGTGGGCTCAGACGTCCCTGCCCACTGAAACCCATGATTGGACGGGCCTGGGCTTGGCGGCAATGGGCGGCCCGGGTTCGGCAAGGGCGAGCTAGCTCATACCAGGGTTTGCCGGCGTTCCCCGGGGAGTGCGCTCCGGGTGATCAGCCAGGCGATTCCGGCGCCCAGAATCGGCACCAGCACCGCCAGCGCCAGCAAATGCAGCCACGGCACCACAATGGTCAACCGGTCGACCATCAGGATCATCAGGACGGCGGGCAGCACCCCGAGCAGGATTCCCAAGACGCTGCCGATCAAGGCGGTCATGGCGATCTGCACCGCGGCCAAGGATTTCCGGATCCGCGGCGAGGCCCCGATCCCGGCCAGCGTGGCCTGGTCGGCGCGGCCGTCCGCGAGCGCCAGTCCGGCAGTGATGCCGGCGGCACTCAGGATGATCAGTGCGGCCAGCGCGAGGACCAGCCACAGCTGCAGGGCGGAATCATCTTTGAAGCCGGTCTCCACGGCGAAGTAGGGCACGGGCGGCCCGGCCCGGGTGATCTGGGCTTGCACTGCGGCGGTCTCCGCCTGGCTGAGTGAACGTTCGAATTGCACCAGGAGCGTGTTGTCCGCGACCTTCAAACCCAGCCGGGCAGCCGTCTGCTCGGAGATGAAAGCGCTGTACATCAGTGCGTGATCGGGCGCTCCGACCACAGCCGGCAAGCGGACGCTGCTGTTGATGCGGAACTGATCGCGTTGCAAACCGCCGTACCCCATGGCCGGCTGCTGCCGGACATCACCGACCCCGATTTCCGCCTGACCGCTGGCCTGAAGCAATTCGTCGGAAACCACCACGCCGCCGCCCGCCAGCGTCTGCAACGCATCCGGGCTGGGCTGGTGCCCCAACAAGGCTTCGAGCTCCGCGGGACCGCCGATCAGGATGCTGGGATATGAGCTGCGCCAGCCGGTTCGGCACCGCGGATCGAGCCGGTCCGTCGGACGCGAATATTGGTCCAGTGGGCACCTGCTGCTTTGCGGAACCACCAAGGTGTGCTTGAGGCAGCCTGCAGAATCCATTCCCTTCGGCTCTTGGTCCGGATTGCCGAGCCAGCACAAGGCGTTCTGTTCACCACGCAGCGTCCAGGACCGGAATGGGACCGGAGTGCCCCGGGCGATCTCCCGCGCCAGGTCTTCCGGTGCCAAGCTGTCAATCCGGGCGGAACCCTGGTCGCCCGAGCCGGAGTAGACGGTATTCGCCAGGTTCAGTGCTGCCTGGTTGAAGTTCGCGGACCAGGAATAGCTCTCCTTGCCGCTCTGCATGACGCTGGCCACCACGACGACGGCGGCAGCGGCGAGCGTGGCAGCCGCCAGCACCGCAGCAATCGCCGGAACCGTGCGTCCGCGGTTCCGGGCCGAATCACGGGCCGCCAGGCGCCAGACCAAGGGGAGCCGTCCGGCGCTCCGGGTGGCTCCGGCAACCAGCCGGCCCAGAAGGAGCACCACGCCCAGTACCGCGAACACCGCGCCGCCGATCAGCAGGATCGGGTACACCGGCGGCTCGCCTGGGCTTCCCGACCGCTCGGCCAGCCCGACCGGAACTCCGGTGAGCATGGCGACGGCGCCGCAGCCCAGAAGCGCCAGGCCGGCCCGGGCCGGCCAGCGCCGGGGCTCGGTGACGCTCCGGCCACCGCGCAGCGCGGCCATCGTCGCTTGCCGGGCCACCGCCCGGGCAGGCAGCAATGCCGCCGCATAGGCGGCCAGGACCGCGACCACGATCACCGTTCCGGCGACCCAGTAATTGGGATGCAAGCCGGCAAAACTTCCGCGGCCGATGCTGCGGAAATAACCGACCGCCAGGAGCGCCGCCGCCATCCCGCCGCCGGCGCCGAGGACCCCGGCGGCCAGGCCCAACCACACCGCGCCCGCGGTGACCATGGAGCGGAGCGTCTGGATTTCGGCGCCGGTGGCGGCCAGGAGCGCCAACTCGCGCTGGCGCCCCTTCGCGCCCACGGCAAACGCGGCACCCGCCAGTAAACCGACTTCGAGCAGGGCCAGCGTGCCGATCAGGCCACCGAGATAATAGGCGCCCTCCTGGTTCGAGCCGCCGAAGTAGCTCCAGCGCTCGCCGTCCGGCGGGTTTTCCAGAACCGCTCTGGAGAGCACCACGACACCGCTGCGGTTGAGTTCTTTGATCTGCGCCCAGGTGACCGGCTGGTCGCCGTCCACGAAGTAGGCGGCTTCGTCCGCTGCGGACACCCCGGGCAACAACGGCGGTAATTCACCCGGACGCAGGTACAGGGCGAACTCCCGGGTCTCGACATTGCTGTCCAGTATCGTTCCCACCACGATGAACTGCCCGATTTCAGTGGAAATCACCCCGCCCAATTGCACCTTGGCCGCCTGCAGCAGCCCGGGCGAAGCCAAGACCTCCGCCGGCGCTTCGGGCGGTCGTCCTGAGCCGAGCGTGTATTTCCCCTCGAACACCGGGTCGAGCACCTCGGACTCGATCACCCTGGTTTGCTTGTCCGGCGCGAGTCCGGCGACATCCAGGAACCTTTCGCGCCAGCTGACCGCGCGGTAACCGGAGGGGATCGCGCCGCGTACGTCTACCGGGTTGGCATTATTTCGGATGGAACTCGGCATGCTGAACTCTCGGTCGTCCAACGGGCTCTGTTGCTGGTACGGGGGCTTCATCGAGGTTTTCGTGAATTTGGCCTGCGCCTTACCGAGCAGCATCGAGACCGCCTCGGCTTGGGTGGGCACGGCTGATTCGCCGAAGGTCGCGGCGGCGCTCAGTCCGAATACCGGCAGCATGATCAGCAGCATGATCAGGATCGATCGCCCGCGGTGTTTGCGGATGTCCCGCCAAGCCATTTTCAGTGCCAGCCGATAGCGCCGCCAACGCCCACCGGGCAACGGCGACAACTCGAGCGGCGCGGAATCAGCAGGCACCGCGGCCACCCTCCGCGCAGCTCGGCTCAGTCACCGTGAAAGGCAGCGGCGAGCAGCATCGACGGGTCGTTCTGCGACACCGATTCGTCCACGACCCTGCCATCACGCAGAAAGACTACTCGGTCCGCCCAGGCCGCATGCCTGGCTTCATGGGTCACCAGAACCACCGCGGCTCCGGAATCGGCCCGGGCACGCAAGACTTCGAGGATGCCGTCCCCGGTGGCCGAATCCAAGGCTCCAGTCGGTTCATCGGCGAGGATCAGCCGGCGCTCGCCCACAATCGCCCGAGCAATGGCAACCCGTTGCTGCTGGCCACCGGACATCTCATCCATGAAGCGGTGCGCGACTTCCGGGATGCCGACCTGGCGCAGGGCGTCCATCGCCTCATCCTGCGCCTTGGCCGAGGCCACGCCATCGAGTTCCCGGGGCAAAGCCACGTTTTCCAATCCGGTCAAGGTGGGCACCAGGTTGAAGTCCTGGAAGACATAGCCCACGGCGCGCCGGCGCAGCCGGGCCAATTCGTTCAGGCCCAATCCGTTCAACGGAGTGTTCTCCACGAAAACCTCACCGGATGTGGGTTGGTCCAGGCCTCCGGCCACGGTGAGCAGCGACGATTTTCCGGAGCCGGAAGGGCCCATCACCGCGACGAATTCGGTGGCGTGCACGGTCAGACTGAGGTTCCGCAGGGCGGCGATCGCGGTTGCTCCGCTGCCGAAGGTCTTGCTGACTCCGGTCAACTGCAGGACTTGGTTGCTCAACGGATCGCCTCTCGTTGCAGCTCCTCCGGCATGGCGGCTTTCCGCCGTTCCGGAGCCGATTTCCGGGCCGACGCGCTGCGCACGACTCGGGATTCGCAATGGTCCAACCAGCGGACCTCGGCTTCAGTGGAAAAGATCAACGAGTCCAGGACCAGCAGCCAGGCGACATCCGTCTCGGCGGCATCCGCGGCCGAATCCCGGCGCGCTTTGGTGTAATCCTGGAGCGCCCGCATGGACGCCGTCCGTTGCCCTTGGATGATCCCGGCTACGTCGACCCCGGGAAGAGTCACCGCTAGGGCCAACTTGATCGCGAGTTCATTGCGCGGTGGATTGCTGCGCTCCACAGGTTGGCTGAACCAGTCCTGGACCTCGGCGCGGCCGGTGTCGCTGATGCTGTAGATCACGTGGCCTTCGCCGTCGTCGCCGTCCTTGACGATCAGCGAATCCCGTTCCAGACGGTCCAGGGTGGTGTAGACCTGACCGATGTTCAACGGCCAGGTGGCACCCGTGCGCTCCTCGAACTCGAGCCGCAATTCGTAGCCGTAACGGGGCCGTTCTTGGAGCAGTGCGAGCAGCGAGTGTCGGATCGACATCTGGTCTCCTTCGATTGCATACTGCGTATGGCCAATCTAGCCATCCCGCGCTGCAATGGCAAGCACCGCGGCTCAGATAGTCAGCAGGACCTTGCCCTGGTGCTCCCCGGAGTCGAAATAGTCATGCGCCTGGCGGGCCTGGTCGAGCGGGAACGTCGCACCGATGCTCGGCTTGATCGTGCCTTGTGCAATCAGCGGCCAAACCACCCGGCGCACCTGCTCCATTACCGCGGCCTTCTCGTCGACCGGCCGGGAACGCAGCGTGGTCCCGATCACCGAGGCACGCTTGCCCATCAGCGCCGCCAGATCCAATTCCGCGGAGCTGCCGCCCTGCAAACCGATCACGACCAGACGCCCGCCCAGAGCCAGCGCTTCGAGGTTCCGCGCCAGATAGGATCCGCCCATGACGTCGAGGATCACGTCTGCGCCGCCGAACCGTTGGGCTGCGCCGACAAAATCCTGTTCCCGGTAGTTGACCGCTTCATCGGCGCCGAGCTCGAGGATCTTTTCGCACTTCGCGGCGCTGCCCGCCGTGGCGATGACCCGTGCGCCCAAGGCCTTGGCCAGCTGGATCGCCATCGCCCCGATGCCACCGGCCCCGCCATGCACCAACAATGTCTCACCCGCTTTGAGGCCGGCGATCATGAAGACATTCGAATAGACCGTGGCCGCCACTTCGGGCAAGCCGGCGGCCGAAACCAGGTCAACTCCCTCGGGCACCGGGATCACTTGCCCGGCAGGCACCGCCACGCGCTCGGCATAGCCCCCACCGGCCAGCAGCGCCACCACTTCTTGGCCCTTGCGAAAACCGTGCCCCGCCTCGGCGATCCGCCCCGAGACCTCCAGGCCGAGATACTCCGACGCGCCGGGCGGCGGCGGATAGAAGCCACGACGCTGCATCACATCGGCCCGGTTGAGCCCAGCAGCAGCGACGTCGACGAGGACTTCGCCTTCCGCGGGCACCGGTTCCGGCACCTCGGACAGCTCCAACGCTTCGGGGCCGCCGGGCTCGGTGATCGTGATGGCTTTCATGGTTCCTCATTCTGCCGTTTGCGGATTCAGACATCCCGGGCGCAGCCGCACAACGGGCTCCGTCTTTAGCAGTGAACCACGCCCGATCGGGCAAAAATTCCCAACGCAGCCTTGATCCGCGTTTTGTCGGGGCGAGTTTGTCCCATCGGGTCAACCAACTCGTTGGGATAAACCATTCGGTCCCAAGGAGTTCGCCGGCTGGGTGGGATACAGCCGCGGCCCGGCACCGGCCAAACGCTTTGATAGTTGCCCCCGGTACGTGAAACACTAGGGAACCTGGAAGGTTGTCCGAGCGGCCGATGGAGCTGGTCTTGAAAACCAGTGGGCGGTAACCCCGTCTCATGGGTTCAAATCCCATACCTTCCGCGTGCACGAGGGAATGCCCCGGAATCCTGGCGATCCCGGGGCATTTTCACGCCCGCTTCACGCCCGCTCCGCAGCTCGCCCTTTGCTCCGGAAGCGCCCGCGCTGACTCGATAGACTCTCTGCAATGGGAACCAGGGACCAAAACCGCGCCGAACGCGAAGCACTCATCATCCAGGCGACTTCGGCAGCCATCGCCGAGATGGGCTTTTCCGCGGTCCGGGTCACCGACATCGCAGAACGCGCCGGAATGACCGCCGGCCACATCAGCTACTACTTTCCGGTCAAGTCCGAACTCCTGATGCTGGCGATCCGTGCCACCGAAGCGGAACTGATCGACGAGGCGGCCACCTCGATTGCCGGAATGACGGATTCATGGCAACGCCTGGAACGCCTGATCGAGCTTTCAGTCGCACGCGAAGTGCACGACCCGGACTGGGCCCTGTGGCTGGAGATCTGGGCCGAATCCCTGGACCACCCGGAGATCGCCGCGATCCATCATGAGCTCGACGGCCGCTGGCGCGAGCTGCTCAGCCAGGTCCTGGAAGCGGGCATGGCGGACGGCGCCTTCCGGCGATCGCCGGTCGCCGATGCCGCGATGTTGATTTCCACCTCGCTCGACGGGCTCTCCACCCAGCTGACCGTCGGCACACCGGGTTTCAGCCCGGCCGAACTGCGCCGACTGGCCACAACGCTTTGCTCGGCACTGCTGGCACCGGGCACCGGGTAAGCCACGGATTTGCATAAACTTTGGTTGTCATCCAAAATTGGATGACAACCAAAGTTTTATCCCGCCAGACGACACAGACATCGAGGACCGGCCATGATCTCCCGCCGACGCATGTTGACCGCCGCGGCGCCACTGCTCGGCCTCGGCCTGCTCGGCTGCGCCCCGACCGGCAGCACTCCCGCCACCGGCCAAGCCGGCCCGGCCGGCTCCACCAACGAGACGGACAAGCCCGTGAAATTGAACCCGGACCGGATTTTCAACGCAGAATGGGAAACCCACCAGAAGACGTTCATGTCCTGGCCCAATCGGCAGATCTGGGGCAAAGACCTGGCCTACGTCAGGGATGACATCGCCAAAGTCGCCCGGGCGATCACACAGTTCGAAGAAGTCGTGATGCTGGCCAGCCCCGGCGAAGAGGCCGAAGCCCGCTACCAATGCGGTTCCGGCGTGACCGTGCTGACCCTCGGCGTGGACGACCTGTGGTCCCGGGACACGGTTCCGGTGTTCGTCAATGGCGCCGGCGGCCTGCGCGGCGTCGATTTCAACTTCAACGGCTGGGGCAACAAGCAACAGCACGGAAACGACGGCGGCGTCGCCAAGGCGCTGCTGGCAGCACTCGGCATGCCACGGATCCAAACGCCGATCGTAGCCGAAGCCGGCTCGCTGGAAACCGACGGACAGGGCACCCTGCTGGTCACCAAAAGCTCCATGCTCAATGACAACCGGAACCCCGGCATGTCCCTGGAACAACTGGACGCCGGGCTCAAGGACCTGCTCGGCGTCAGCAAGGTCATCTGGTTCGACGGCGTCTACGGCCAGGACATCACCGACGCGCACGTCGACTCGCTGGCCCGCTTCACCGCGCCGGGCAAAGTGCTGCTCGATGTCCCCGGTGAGGGCGCCCCGGTCGACGACTGGTCGAGGTCCTCGGAGCAAGCCCGATCCCTGCTCCAGGACTCCCGGGACGCGAACGGCCGGGCCTTCGAGATCATCGACCTGCCGCAACCCGATTTCAGTAAGATCCGCGGCCAGGACGACGACTTCCTGGCCTCCTATGTGAACTTCTACGTAGCCAACGGAGCCGTCCTCCTGCCGCAATTCGGCGATAAGAAGGCCGACCAGCGAGCGCAGGGAATCCTGCAGGACCACTTCCCGGGACGCAAGGTGATCGCGCTGGACATCGACACCATCGCCTCCGGTGGCGGCGGCATCCACTGCGCCACGCATGATCTGCCGGTCGTCGCGGTCTGAAAACAGCCGCTCCGGGACTGGGCGGTCATCCCGGACTTAGACTCTCAGCATGACGATCATCGACTACCTGACCCCGGCCCTGGGCAGCTGGCAGGGCAGCAACGGCATGCGGCTGCGCCCCACCGACGACTACGAACGCTCCGAGGCGAGCGCCGAAGTGCAGATCGCCGCCCGGAACTTCATTGCGATCGACTACACCTGGTCCACCGAGGGCCAGGCCCAAGACGGCCTACTGCTGATCAGCGACGCCCCGGAACCTGCAGCAGCGAAGGCGGTTTGGGCGGATTCCTGGCACTCGTCCGAGAGCTGGATGGAGTTCCGCGGCGGCCTCGCAGACGGCCAGCTGGTCCTCGAAGCCAGCTACCCGGCACCGCCCGGGCCGGATTGGGGCTGGCAGATCCGCATCGATCCGGGAACCGGTGACGGGCCGCGGATCACGATGCACAACCTGATGCCGGAGCACCCGGCCTACCAGGTCGTCGAGCTCGTCTTGAAGCGCTGAGCGGCCGCGGAAAACTCCAGAAACGCGGTGTTGGCCCGGGCGATCGCCCGGGCCAACACCGCGTCATAGTCCTTCAGCGGCTCAACCCAGCCGCCACTTCTGGTTCGGGTTTCCGGAACACTCCCACAACTGCAGAGGCGTTCCGCTGGCGCTGTTGTTGCCGGTCACGTCCACGCACTTGTTCGCCAGAATCGAGACCAAATCCCCGGCCCCGCTCAGCGTGAACTGCTGCGCCTTGTTCCCACTGCAATTCGCCAACTGGATCGCGGTGCCGTTCGCCGTATTGGCCCACGCAACGTCCATGCACTTGCCACCAGCGCGAACCGTGCCGTCGCCGGCGAAGTCCCATTTCTGCGCGCCGCTGCCGTTGCAATCCCAAAGCTGCAGCCGCTTGCCGTCGGCGAAGTCCGAGTTCGGCACGTCGATGCATTTGTTGGCCAGGCCGATGATCGACCGGCCACCGCCTCCGCCGCCCTGCAGCTTGAGCCGCAGCCCGTATTTCTGCAGGATCGGCTGCAGCGGCTGGAAGATCGAATCTCCCCCGCTGGAGCAGTTGCCGGAACCGCCCGAGGTGACGCCCTGTGCCTGGTTGCCGGAGATGAAGGATCCACCGGAGTCCCCGCCTTCGACGCAAGCGCTCGTCGTGGTCATTCCGTACACCGCACCCTCGGAATAGTTGACCGTGACGTTCTTGGCGCGGATGTTGCCGCAGCGCCAGCCAGTGGTGCGTCCGGAACGGCAGATCGAGGCGCCCACTGCAGCCTCATCCGAACCGTTGACGGCAACCGCCCCGCCGTTGTAGTTGTTCACGTTGGCCTGGACGTCCCAATTGCCGTTGGTCTGGACCCAGGCGTAATCGTTGCCCGGGAAACTGGAACCACGGTAGGTGCCCATCTCCCCGCCGTTGAAGCCCTGGACATTCTGGCCGTTGGCGCCGCAGTGGCCGGCGGTGACGAATCCACCATCGACCGCGAAACCAATGGAACACAGGATGTACCCGCCCGAGACATTCCGGCGGAACTCATCGCCACCGCGGGTGACGTCTTTGGGTTCGTAGCCGGCGTTGACCGAAAGAGTCCTAACCGCCGAAACGTCGGCGCCGGACTTTTGGATCAAGGCATCCGCTGCTGCCGCGTCCTGGGACTCCACCACCACAGTATTGCTGGTCGGATCCACATACCAAGAACGTACTGAGCTCGCAGCTTCCGCAGTCTTGGCATCGAGCGTCGCCTTCACCTGGTCCAACTCATCGAGACTCCGGCTGACCAGCACCGGATTCGCGCCGCTGGCGGAAATCAGCGCGGACTGCGCCGGATCCGTGGTGCCCACGGAAGGCGTCATCGAACCCTTCGACAACCAGGTGCCTGCGTAAGCCTTGCCGAGCGAAACGCTGAGTTTACTCTCGACCCGTCCGGCGTCGGCATCCGCAGCGAGTTGCGATTGCACCCCATCGGCACTGAGCCCGAGGTCGCGCTGCATCGCCTTCGATTGTGCGGCCGGAATCGGATCCGAAGTGGGAATTGCCGACGTCGTGCTTGCGTTGCCTTCCAGCGCAAGCGGTCCGGACGGCGCCGCCTCCGCCATGCCCATTCCGGCCGCGGTCAGCAGCATCGCCAACGTCAACGCTGTCATTGTTCGGTACTTTGCCATAGTCAAGCTCCTTTCAGTGATGTTTCAGTGGTGTTTCAGTGGTGTCCAACTCAGTTGAACGAGGTGATCTCGATGCCTGCGGACTGCGGGTTGCCGTCCTGGACCAGCGATTCCTGGGCTCCGACGTCATCGAACGGGAAGGCGTAGGCCTTTTTGTCCGCCATGTTCGCGTGCACCACCCGGGCGTAGTGATTGGTGCGGTCTTTGGTGTAGAAGGTCGAAGGATTCAGTGTGGGCTGCTGGTCGTAATCCGCCAGCGTGGACCGGTTCAGCGCCGCCCCGAGGGTGCGCGCGATCGGGCCGACCACTTGGTCGTTGGGGGCCTGCAGATTGCCGTCGCAGTTCCAGACATTCGCACTGCTGGGCTTGTTGAAGCTGGCGACCCGATTGCCCGAGGTGTCCGTGAAAACCATGGTGTCGCCTTGCGTCCGGCCGATGAACTTGACCGCAGGGCGATCGCCGAACGGCACCACGGTGAGCGGTTTGTTGGCATAAGTGCTCCAGGCCCGGGCGATTTCCGCGTCGAGGTATTTGCTGTCCAGCAAACCGACGCCGGTGGCTTTTCCGGCGGAAAGGATCCGGACCACGGTGCCGTCGCTGCGCTGGATCACCGAACGCTGCCAATCCGGCAGCGCCCGGATCTGCGAAATGATGTTCTTCCGCCCTTGCGGCACCAGCGCGCCGGCCTTTTTGGTCACTCCGTTCTGCCCGGTGACCGATACCGTATGCGGCACCGCGAACATGTCCACTTGCGAGGAATTCAGCCAGATTCCGGCATCGTTGTAGGTGAACTCACTGAAGTCGAACAGGATGTTGTAGTTCGGGTCGCTGGGGTTGGATTCGGCTGGTTGGACCAACCCGTCCGGAGTCAGTCGGAAGTCGAGCTTGCTGCCGAAAGCCAGGTAGATCCGCCCGGAAAAGCCCTTGGGGACCTGGAGCGAAGACGAGCCGCCCTTGCCGGCACCGGCCATCGAAACATCCGGTGCCGGAGTGGGCGGATTGGCGCCACGCGGCCAGGGCGTGAAGTTGCCGGACTGATTGACGTAGCCGAGCCTGCCGGTAGTCAGGTCGGTTCCGAGGACATACAAAAAGAGCTGCTGGTCCAATCCGGAATTGTTGCTGATCGTGAAGGTCAGCTTTGCCGGGGCGGCGGCGTTGGCTACTGCATTGGGGCCAATCGCTGCGGCGATCGTCGCTACGGGCAAAGCGAGCAGAATTGCCCGCCGTGAAATTGATGTCATGATGCTTCCTTGCTGGGTCAGGAAGGAGCTCGGCTATCGATGGAAAACCGTCGGCCGAGACCCCAGGCGATGAGCAGAAAAGGTGCATTGGACCCGTCCGCCCTGGTCTATTCCAGGACAGTCGGAAATATCCATGACCAATGTTTAGCATTAGAACTGTCGAAAAACGACATAAGTTTGCTGAAAGTTGTCCGTTAAAAGTAGAATTCCGTTATTTTGGGCAACTAAGTCGCCTAAAGGCGATAACCCATCCGCAGCTCGGGCTGAAATTGCGACTCATGATCGCAATTCCGGTCGGAATCAGCAAAAAGCCTGTATATTTGCTGTGTTTCTGCTGTAGTGTCCTGATTTGGGGCGGGCTCTCGCCGTACCTCTCGGGCGCTGCCCGGACTGCCAGACCATGCTGAGGAGTTCACGATGTCATACCGATCGACGCCCGCCACCTTCCGGACTTCAGTACCCGCAGCCGGCGCGTTGCTGCTCGGACTCCTGCTCAGCGGATGCGGCCTGATCGGCGGCAACGACGCCCAGCGCGACCCTTCCGGCACGGTTACCGCTTCGTCCACCGCCGACGCATTCACGATCAAGGTCGGCGATTGCGTGAATGAACCCGAAGGCACCACCTTCAGCGAAATCGTGGCGATCCCCTGCGACCAGCCCCATGACCTCGAAGCCTATGCATCGACGAAACTGCCCGACGGCGATTTTCCCGGCAGGTCCGCGATCGGCGACAAAGTGGATGAATTCTGCGATCCGAAATTCCTGGAATTCGTGGGCATCGCCTACAACGACTCGAGCCTGAGCAGCGTCCCGTTCACGCCCACTTCGGAAAGCTGGAGCGGCGGCGACCGGGAAATCGTCTGCCTGGTCGGGCAGGAAAAAACCAAGACCACCGGCACGCTCAAAGCTTCGAACAAATAGCTTTCCCGGTTCGGACCACGGCAATTGCGACCGGATGCCTCCCAGGTGCGCGACTGTCGCAGCCTATGTTTGGTAACTTATCTCCATTGCGCAACCTGGAGTTAACCACTTTCTGGTTGGCTGGCACGCAGAGTCCCGTCATCGTTCACTCGCACCCCCTGTTTCGGTTCAGGGACCGATGACGCTCGCCACTGCGGCCTCCTGCGCCGGGTTGTGGCTCAACGAAGAGTATGAAGAATCGGGGAAAAATGACAGTGAAGTCCATGCGCGCCGCGCTGGGCACGCTCTTGGCTGCGGGTCTCATCGCCGCACCGATAGCTGCCTCGCCAGCTCTGGCCGCCAACGAAAACCCCACTCCGGCAGAAAGCGCGATTTCCGCGTCCCCGGTAGTGATCAATGAGGCCTACCTCAACGGTGGGAGCTCCGGAGCCAGCTACAAGAACAAGTTCGTGGAGCTGTACAACGCTTCCGACGCCGCAGTGTCCTTGGACGGCTGGTCGCTGCAGTACCGCAGCGCCACCGGTTCCGCAGCACCGACCGGGGTGGCCCCGCTCAAGGGCTCCATCGCGGCCCGCGGCTATTACCTGGTCAAAGGCAACTCGAACGCCGCCAACGGGGCCGAGCTGCCCGCGGCGGATGCGGACGCCTCCAACTTCAGTTTCAGCGGCAGCGCCGGGACCTTGATCCTGGCCAAGAAGTCCAGCGCGCTGAACCCGCTGGCCACCGGCTCGGTCACCGGCAACCCCGACGTCGCCGATCTGCTCGGCTACGGCAGCTCCAATACCTTCGAAACCGCAGCGGCGAGCGCGCCGAGCGTTTCCAAGTCGCTCAACCGCACCGGATTCGCGGATTCGGACGACAACTCCAAAGACTTCAGCCTCGCCGCGCCCACTCCGCAGGGCTCCGGCGGGACCGGTCCGGTCGATCCGGGCCCGGGCAACCCGACGATTTCCACGATCAAGGAGATCCAGGGCGAATCGGACAGCAGCCCGCTGGTCGGCAAAAACGTCACGACCCGCGGATTGGTCACCGCCGCCTACCCGACCGGCGGCTTCAACGGTTACTTCATCCAGACTCCGGGCACCGGCGGCGACATCGACTTCAGCACGCACAAGGCCTCGGACGCGGTCTTCGTCTATTCCCCGGACACCGTCGGCCAAGTCCGGATCGGCGATTACGTCGAGGTCACCGGAACCGTCAGCGAGTTCCCGGCCACCGGACCCTCGCTGACCGAAATCACGGTCCCGGCGGGCAAACTGGCGAAACTCACCGATGCCGCCCCGGCGGTCAAGGCGGCCGCCGTCGGGCTCCCCGGAAGCGACGCGCAGCGCGAATCGCTCGAAGGCATGCTGCTGGCGCCGACCGGCGACTTCACGGTTGCCGACAACTACTCGCTCAACAGCTACGGCGAAGTCGGCTTGGCTGCCGGAACCGCGCCGCTGACCCAACCGAACTCGGTGTACCCCTACGGATCCGCCGAGAACACCCAGCTGGCAGCGGACAACGCCGCGAAGTCGATCGGGCTCGACGACGGCGCGAGCACCAACTTCCTGAGCAAGGCCAATCAAGGCTTGCCGCTGCCCTACCTGACCAAGACTGATCCGGTCCGGGTCGGCTCCGCGGTCAGCTTCAAGACCAACGTGATCATGGACCAGCGCAACGGCTCCTACAAGTTCCAGCCGCTGAGCCAGCTCACCCCGGACAACGCCGCCACGGTGCAGCCGGCCGGGTTCGCGAACACCCGGACCACCGCTCCGAACCAGGTCGGTGGAAATCTGAAGATCTCCTCCTTCAATGTGGAGAACTACTTCATCCACACCGGGGACCAGGATCCCAAGTGCGTCGCCTACACGGACCGCGACGGCAATCCGATCACGGTGCAGAAGGGCTGCAATCAGCGCGGCGCTTGGGATCAAGCGAATCTGCAGCGTCAGCAGGACAAGATCGTCGCCGGGATCACCGGCACCGGAGCGGACATCGTCTCGCTCGAAGAGATCGAGAATTCAGCGAAGTTCGCCGATACCGCAAATGACCGGGACAAGGCCCTGCGCACTCTGGTCGAAGCGCTCAATGCTTCAGCGGGCTCGGCCGTCTGGGACTATGTCCGTTCCCCGCAGGCCCGGCCGGACGCCAGCAAAGAAGACGTAATCCGCACCGCGTTCATCTTCAAGCAGGCCGCGGCAGAGCCGGTCGGCGATTCGGTGATCCTCGACGATGCAGCCTTCACCGGCATCGCGCGGCAGCCGTTGGCGCAATCCTTCAAAGCCAAGGGCGCGGCCGATTCCAGCCAGTTCCTGGCCATCGTCAACCACTTCAAGTCGAAAGGCTCCGCAGCGACGCCGGACGACACCGATAAGGGACAGGGCAACTCGAACCTGGCCCGGGTCAAGCAGGCCCAAGCCCTGCTGGGCTTCGCGGACCAGCTGAAGACCGACAAGAACACCGACAAAGTACTGCTGATCGGTGACTTCAACTCGTACAGCAAGGAAGACCCGCTCAACAAGCTCACCGATGCCGGCTACATCGATTTGGAGTCCGGCAGCGGCAAGCAGACCTACCTCTTCGGTGGCCGGATCGGATCCCTGGACCATGTCTTCGCCTCGCCGTCGATGAAGGCCCAGGTCACCGGAGCCGATGTTTGGAACATCAACTCCGTGGAGTCCGTGGCTTTGGACTACTCGCGGTGGAACTACAACGTCACCAACTACTACAACGCTGATCCGTACCGGGCCAGCGATCACGACCCGGTCGTCGTCGGGCTCAATGTCCCCGGCGCACCGGCGCCGGACAAGGAACTGAACTTCCTGAACATCAATGACTTCCATGGCCGGATCGACCAGAACACGGTCAAGTTCGCCGGAACCGTGGAGCAGCTCAAAGCCGCTTCGCCGGCCGGGGCCACGGCATTCCTCTCCGCCGGAGACAACGTTTCCGCTTCGCTGTACGCCTCTTCGGTGCAGGGCGACCAGCCCACCATCGATGTGCTCAATGCGCTCGGCTTGCAGGCATCGGCCGTCGGCAACCATGAGTTCGACAAGGGCTACAACGACCTGGTGAACCGGATCCAGCAAAAAGACGGCACCCCCAACGCGGCATGGTCCTACTTGGGTGCGAACGTCTACAAAAAGGGCACCACGACCCCGGCGCTGCCGGAGTACAAACTGCTCACCGTGAATGGTGAAAAGGTCGCGGTGATCGGTGCCGTCACCCAGGAGACCGGAACTCTGGTCAGCCCCGAAGGGGTCAAGGACTTGGACTTCGGCGACCCGGTCGAGGCCGTGAACCGGGTAGCCGCGAAGCTCCAGGCGGACAAGGCCGCGGACTTCATCGTGGCGGACTTCCACGAAGGTGCCGGATCCGGTGCGAAAGACGGCGCGACGATCGAGCAGGAAATCGCCGCCGGCGGCGCCTTCGCCGACATCGTGACCAAGACCTCGGCAGCGGTCAACGTGATCTTCACCGGCCACACGCACAAGGAATACGCCTGGGACGCGCCGATTCCCGGCAAGCCGGGGAAGACCCGTCCGGTGCTGCAGACCGGCAACTACGGCGAGAACGTCGGCCAAGTGCAGTTGATGGTCAACCCGAACGACAAGTCGGTGACCAGCTACACGGTCAAGAACAACCCGCGCAGCACCGCGGCCGACGCCGACCTGGTGGCCAAGTACCCGGCGGTCGCGAAGGTGAAAGACATCACCGACAAGGCGCTGGCCTACGCCAAAGCCGAAGGCAGCAAACCGCTGGGCAGCATCAAAGCGGACATCACCACGGCGTACACCACCGATCCGAAGACCGGCGCCAAGGTCCGCGACGACCGGTCCAACGAATCCACGTTGGGCAATTTGGTCGCCGATTCGCTGAAGGCCACCTTGGCTCCGGCGAACCTGGGCGGTGCCGAAATCGGCATTGTGAATCCAGGCGGCCTGCGCGCCGACCTGCTGTTCAAGAATGCCAATGCCGACGACGGCGTGGTCAACGTGGCCAACGCCAATGCGGTGCTGCCCTTCGTGAACAATCTATGGACTACTACCCTGACCGGGGCGCAATTCAAGACGTTGCTGGAGCAGCAATGGCAGCCTGACGGTTCCTCCCGGACCTTCCTCGCGCTCGGCGTCTCGAAGAACGTTTCGTTCACCTATGACCCCACCCGGGCCAAGGGCGATCGGATCACCTCGATCGTGGTCAACGGCGGATTGATCGATCCAGCGAAGGATTACCGGATCGGCACCTTCAGCTTCCTGGCCACCGGCGGAGACAATTTCAGCGTCTTCAAAGAAGGCAAGGGCACCAAGGATTCCGGTTTGATCGATCGCGACGGCTGGTTCGACTACATCACGAAGAACTCCCCGCTCAGCCCGGACTTCAACCGCCGCGGCGTGCTGATCACCGGGGCTCCGGCCTCGGTGACCGCGGGCCAGCAAGTCACGGTGAAGCTCAGCAAGGCCGATCTGACCTCGCTGGGTACGCCGGCGAGCAGCTCGGTCAAGGTCCGTTACGAGCCGGAAAGCGGCGCTGCCAGTGATCTCGGCACGGCCAAAGTCACGGCCGGCGAAGCCGAGATCAGCTTCAAAGTACCGGCCGCGCTGAAGGGCGGCAAATTCACCCTGACCACGGATACCGGGACCAATAGCCGGTTGCCGATTTCGGTGCCCACCACGAGCGAGCCTCCGGGCAACATCGTCGATTGGGTGATCAAGACCGTCGTCGGAATCGTCAAGGTGGTTGTTCCGGTGGTCGTCAGCATCCTCAAGGGCCTGTTCTGGTGGATCCGCTGATCTAGCCCCGCTTCTCCCCGCGCGAACGCACACTTGGTGCGGGTGTTTTTCGTCAAACACCCGCACCAAGTGTGCGTTCGGGGGCGACTAGGTAGGTTTTTGGGCCGTCAGCGGGTGCGGATGTCCTGATTGAGAATGTCCTGGGCGATGGCATCGGCGTCGAGCAAAGTCCGGTAACCGCTGCGGTACTTCGAGCCGGCCTCGGCGGCGATCGCACTGCCCCACTGTACCGAGGACAACTGCAAACCGATCACGTAAATGCTTTGCTGAACCGCGCCGTCGGCGTCCACCGCTCGGTATGGCGGAGCGCTGACGTCCAGCCCGCTGGTCGCCTCCGGAACGTCCGTGGCCGCGAGCATGACTTTCGGCCGGACCAGGCCTTCGTCCAGGAGCTGGTTGAGCAGCGCGGAGGCATTCTGCAGCACCCGGTTGGCCGGGGCCATCGCCTCGACCAGTTGCCGGGCGCGGACCGGTTCGCCGGCCACCCAGGGCGAACTCGCGCTGAAGCCGTCCTGGTCAACCGCAAACACCGGATCCGGTCCGATGAACTGGACCACCCCGGCGCGAGCCGCGGCGGCCAGTTGCTCGATCCGCAAGGCGGGCGGCCCGGAAGCCAGCCCTTCCACCAGCGATTCGAACCAGCCGCGCAGTTCGCGCAGCCAGGACTCTTCGGTGATTCCGCCGTCGGCCACGAAGTCCTTGATCAGCGCGCGGCCTTCGTTCAAGGCACCGATCGCCATTTTCACCGGGTCGGATTCGCCGGCGGCGGAGCCGGCCACATCGGCGTCCAAGTACTCGAGCACGGCGCGGCCGAAGTCTGCACGATCGGCGAAATGACGGCCCTGGAACGGCTTCGCCAAAGCCGCGATGTCCAGCCGATCCGGCTCCGGCAGCTGCAATTCGAAAGCCTGGAGCCTGGCCTCCCAGTCATCCGATTGCAGAATCGCAGTCAACCGATCCGCATCTGCGGCCGACCGGGTCGAATAATAGGCCCGCACAACGTCCCTCTTCAGCGCCGGCCAGATGTCATGTTCGAAACCCGGCAGGCCTACCCGCGGCTGATCCAAGGCCGCGTGCAGAAATTCCAATGAAATACGCTCCGGATAATACGATTCCAGCGTCGCTTTCGCCCGGTATGGCCCACCCCGCCGGGAGGCTGCCAAGATCTTCGGCTCCCGGCCACTGGGTCGGTAGACCAAGGTGCCGTCCACCCGGTCGAACCGGCCACCGCGGCCTTCAGTCCACTGGCTGAGCAGGTCGAAGAAGTTCAATCCCATGCCACGCACCAATACCGGCTCAACGGCGGCGACCGCCGCCCAGTCGACGTCGGCCGGGATTGCCGGCGGGAAGTATTCGAGCCGCCATTGCGCCGCGGCCTCGGCGAAGACGGATTGCTCGCTGCCCAGCTCCGCGGGCACGTGCCCCAGGGCGAGCACCACGGCATCGGCTTCGAGCCGCTCGCCGGATTCCAAATGAACCGAATGAGCCTGGCCCCCCGGTTGCCGACGCACCGCGAGCGCCTCGCTCGGATGCCAGCGCAATTCCACGCCATCCGGCAGCTGGCGGCGCAACTCATCGAAGGTCCAGCGCAGGTACTGGCCGTAACCCGCCCGGGACGGATAATCGGCGCGGCCCAGTTCCGGCCGGAACCGTTGCCGCCAGGCGTCGAAGCTGAGCCCGGTCGGCGATGCCGCGACGACGCCATGGTCGGGCACCACAGTGGGGAAGAACGACGGCGTGTTCATCAGGTAGAGCTCAGATTGGTCGGTCCGCCAGACGCGGCCGGCACCGGGTTCGAACGGATCGACGAGATCGATCCGGACCGGGCGGGGATGCTGCCGGAGCTGTGCCACGAGCCGCTCCACTACCGAGGTGCCCCGGGGCCCAGCGCCGATGACGGCAATACGCAATAGGGCTGACTCGGGCATGGAATGAGCTTACTAGGATGGAACCATGACCCCAGACGAGAGCCAGATCACAGCGCCGACAGCACAGTCGGCCGACGAGCAGACCGATGACAACCTCTGGTTGGAAGACAGCTACGGCAGCGAACAATTGGACTGGGTGCGCGAGCGAAATGCCCGCACCGATGGCGCACTAGTCAACGCCGAGTACCGCGCCTTGGAAAACCGCATCCTGGAAGTGCTGGATGCCAAGGACCGCATTCCGGCCGTGCTGAAGCGCGGCGAGCACTATTACAACTATTGGACCGATGAGCAGCACCCGCGCGGGCTCTGGCGCCGGACCAGTTGGGCTTCGTACCAAACCGCCGAGCCGGATTGGGAAACCGTGCTCGATGTGGATGCGCTCGGTGCCGCCGAAGGTGCGCAATGGGTCTGGCACGGCGCCACATTCCTGCGTCCGGCGGACGGTGCAGCGCACCGTCGCTGTCTGGTGCTGCTCTCCCCCGATGGCGGCGACGCCCACGTGCACCGCGAGTTCGACGTCGTCGACAAGGCTTTCGTCGACCCCGCCGCCGGCGGCTTCGTGATCCCGGTGGCGAAAGGCCAGGCCACGTGGCAGGACGCGGACACCTTGTTCGTGGCCACCGACTTCGGCCCGGGTTCCCTGACCTCGTCCTCTTACCCGCGGACTTCGCGGGTCCTGCGGCGGGGCCAGAGCCTGGCCGGGGCCGAGCTGGATTTCGAGATCCCGGCCGAACATATGATGGCGGTCGTCCAGCACGACAGCACCCCGGGATTCGAACGGGACGTCGCCGTGGACGTGATCGACTTCTTCGCCTCGCAGAGCTACCTGCGCCGGGACGGCGAATGGCTCGCCCTGGACGTGCCCACCGATGTGTCCGTGGATCTGCATCGGCAGTGGATGCTGCTGCGGCCGCAGTCGGACACCGAAATCGGCGGCGCGGCAATGGCTGCAGGCTCATTGCATGCGATCGATCTGGAAGCCTTCCTGGCCGGATCACGGGACTTCAGCACGGTCTTCGAACCGGATGCCGCGACCGCTCTGCAATCGTGGACCTGGACGAAGAACTATCTGGTGCTCGAGCTGCTGCATGACGTTTCGACCAAAATCATGGTCACCGATCCGGAACGCAACTTCATCGGCCAAGAACTCGACGCGTGCCCGCCGCTGCACCTGGCCACCGTGTCCGCGGTGGACGACGATGCCGACGACGACGGCCCCGAAGGCGCGATCGGCGACGACGTCTGGCTCGTGGTGACCGGATTCCTCACACCCAGCACCTTGTTGCGCGGTTCCGTGGCGCCGGGGGCCGCCGCGGCCCTCGAGATCAAATCCACGCCGTCGTTCTTCAACGAATCCGAGTACACCGTGGAGCAGCACTTCGCGGTTTCCGCGGACGGGACCAAAGTCCCGTATTTCCAAGTGGGGCCGAAATCCCTTCACCTTGACGGCGGAAACTCCGTCTACCTTTCCGGTTACGGCGGATTCGAGGTCTCCCGCACTCCGGCCTACAGCGGAGTCATCGGCCGCGGCTGGCTGGAGCGCGGCGGCGTCTACGTGCTGGCGAACATCCGGGGCGGCGGCGAGTACGGGCCGTCGTGGCATCGGGCCGCGTTGCAGGAGAATCGGCACAAGTCCTACGAAGACTTCGCTGCAGTGGCCCGCGATCTGATGGCCCGCGGCGTGACCCAGCGCTCGAAGCTCGGTTGCGACGGGCGGAGCAACGGGGGCTTGCTGGTGGGCAATATGCTCACCCAGTATCCGGAGTTGTTCGGCGCGGTCTCCTGCGGTGTGCCGCTGCTGGACATGAAGCGGTACACGAAGCTCAATGCCGGCTTCTCCTGGATCGCCGAATACGGCGACCCCGAGGTGCCGGAGCAATGGGAGTACTTGAAGACGTTTTCGCCGTACCACTTGCTCCGCGAGGGGGTCGACTACCCGCCGACCTTCATTTGGACCGCGACCTCGGATGACCGGGTGGGCCCGGTGCAGGCTCGGAAGATGGCTGCCCGGATGGAAAAGATGGGGATTTCGCCGCTGTGGTACTACGAATCGTTAGAGGGCGGCCACTCCGGTGCTGCCGACAACAAGCAGGCTGCCCGGTTGCAGACCGCGCCCTTGGAATTCATGTGGCGGGCCTTGAACGGTGGGCAATTATGAGTGCGGCGTTGTGACCGTCGAGATCCGCAGTGTCGATGGCCCGGCACTGGGTGGCCGATAGCCGCGGATGCGGTCCGGAAGCACGCGCTCTGGGGCTTGTATGTCTTGCAGTCGCATCAGAAGCAGGGGCTGGGCAAGGCGCTGCGCTGGGCGACCGGCCCGCGTCGTGGGTGGCTGCGAACGCCAACGCGATCGCTTTCCACGAACACGCTGGCTTCGCTCTGGACGGCGCCCGGGAGGTAGTCACGGACTGGGGAAACCTGGTGGAGCTGCGGATGATCCGCTGAACCGGAGACTCCACCAGGTTCACTTTGCGTGTTGGGTCACAAGTTCGGTAACCTTGTGAGGCTGGCTCCAGGCTTCTACTGGGGCCAGCACTTTGGAGACGTGCCAGAGCGGCCGAATGGGCTTCACTGCTAATGAAGTGTGGGGCAAAACTCCACCGGGGGTTCAAATCCCCCCGTCTCCGCCGGAAGCGCCCCGGGATCCTCGTGATTCCGGGGCTTTTTCATTGCCCACGTCCATCACCGCGACGCTTTGGCAGGTCCAAGTGCGCTAAACAGGTGCACATGTGAACCTGTTTATACCGTTTCCACCTGCCAACAGCTTCCTCGAGAGATCTGCCGCCGCTTTAAAGCTGGACTATTTTTCGACAGGACGCGTGTCGACCAGGGGCATTGTTGTCCCCTTGCCGAAGTGTGCTTGAAGTGCATGTTTGACAGCCAAGCGAACGATGGCATAAAGCAAGAACAGCGTCACAACAATCGGCAAAATCGCTGCCACCGGGGCCAAATAGCCAAAGATCGTTTCCATCTTCATACTCTTCACTCGCTCCATGTCGATGTCAATGACATTCCGAATAGCCATACAGGATGGTTTTACTGCGACCCGGTCGAAGCCCTAACGTTGCGAGCCCCATCTACACCGAGCTAAATCCTCATGCTCCCGCGATGTGATCCAATAGCTCTCCGAGCTTATGGTGCAACCGATTCGCGCTTTCAAAGCTCACTTCAAAACAACCGTTGTAGCCCTCATCGGCCAGGCTCACCATGGTCTCAGCAGTACCGATCCGCTGCCAGACCACCAGGTGAAGATGGCCAGCGACTAGCTCATCGGCGGGTTCATCAAGGGTGCTCTGATCCAACCAAACAGCAGGCACGGCAACGATCTGGCTTTGATGTTTACGGTCATCGGGGAAATCCTCTTCTTGATGCTGTTGTACGCACCAACTCGGACAAGGCCCTGTCTGCCACGAAGGCCAGTGCGAATCCATCCGCGATCGCTGCGACGATTCGTGCTCTGGAGCCTCTGACATCTCGAATCTTCCCTCTCACCAACACTTGCCTTGATGCTGCGTGGAAGCACGATGCTATCGGAGCGCTTCACGGCCCGGGAAGGCAGGACAGGCGAAGCTGACTTACCGAAGCAGGAGCCTTTCCTCGATTCCAGGGCCGACAACCGCTCGACCTCCCACTCGGGGTTCGAAAGCCATCCCTCGTCTCCGCTGACCCTCTGGCTTCTGTTCATGGTCAGAAGGCTCAGTTCTTTTTCGAAACCACTCCGAGGTGAAGTCTGGTCAAGGAGTGCGGAGTCGACCGAACTCCTGAGAATCAGGGCTCGTCTTGTTTGGCATGCCCATCGGCTATTACCAGGGTCCGCTGAGTGATTTGATGGGTGTGTCAAACAACCCCACTACAGACCCAATCGATCTGAAAACCAGGCAAAACAGCCAATTTGGTATCGTCACCACATGGGGGAAAACTTCGTCACCATTCTTTTCATGAGCATCATCCTCATTTTCCTCTGGGTTCTCAGCATCGGAATACTCAGCAGCATCAGCTCAACCGGGAACGAGAGCAACACCCAGTACGAAAAGTTCCTAAGCCGCCGCAAAAAGTGGCCAACCCTGAAGCAAATCAAAATGCCTGGCAGGAACTTCCACCCACACCGGCATTGGAAAAAACTCGAAACCTTTGAAATGCCACTGTTGACCACTGCATTCGAGGCGCACAACCGTCTGTACACCATCAGCATCACTCTGGCGACCCTCAGCACCATCGGAATGACCATCGGCGTGGCCGGCCTCCTACAAGCCTACGGAGGTATGCACATTCTTCTGGCAACGTACTTGGTGATCGGAACCTTCTTCCTGAGCTCTGCTTCGATCCCGGCGACCAGTGCAACATATGCCAAAAGGTGGACAAAGCGCGCCCCCACGACTTGGAAGATGCTCATCTCAGGACGGATAGTTGGGCTCACTCTCCGAGCCAACCTCAGAAACGATAGACCTCTCAAATACGGTCGTATTCGGCCTGAACTATTGGACGTCTGCGAAGCTCACTTGACCACACGATACCCGCAGGCCCCCGAAGGGTCCTGGAGCGCCAAGCAAAGACGCTTGGACTGGCTAAACCAGCTAGCCCCACACCTGAATGCCAAAAGAACCATCGGTTCCAAACCCATCCCCGAAGACAACGCCCAGGACGTCATCCGTTGGCTCGACAAGACCGCCAAGCTACTGCAGGAAAAGCCCAAAAACGGAAACCATGCACGACAGCTCTCCGACGCTGAGCTTGCGCAGATCCCCTCACGCTCCCCCGAATTTCCTTCAAAGATGTTCGCCTGGATGCTCGTCGCGCTCGGCGTAATGCTGTTCGTCATCGTGCTCATTGGCCAATGGTTGCTCGACGGCAACGATCCAAGCGGCCTGTGGGGAACAATCGGGCAGATCATCGCCTCCGTGGTGACACTGGTGCCACTGGGCGTCGCAATTCTGAGCTATCTCAGTTATCGCAGACAAAAACAAGCTGCCATATAGCTGGCAACATTGGCTGATAAGGCTTGCCAGGAAGGTTGGGGCGAGGCCTCACCCAGTTGTGACAATTTGCTTTCTGGGTTCGCTAATATCCGTTTCCCCTTCTCCCGCACAGGCTTGGAGGCTCGTGGAAGCAGGATATGCGGCGCAGGACTGCGGGAGCGGGAGTCCTACTTCGATTCCAGCTTCAGCAACCTGTCGACTTCCCACTCGGGGTTCGAAAGCCATCCCCTGACCTCCGCCAGCATTTTGGGACCGGGTCTGGACGAGAGTCCGAGCCGGTTTGTTTTTGGCCGGTTGAGGGAGTGTGGCTTTAACGGTGTTTCGGGCCTGATTCGCTGAGTTGAAGAATCCAGCGGGGAGGTTGCCGTGATGACAACGACAACGGCTGAATGGAACAGCGAGCTACCGTCCTAGTTCTGCGTCATTCCGCCGAGAACCCGGATGGTGGTTGCCATTGCGTCGCCGTACCTGGTCATTAGTCCGCTAATTCGGTCCAGGATGCTTTGCCGTGCTTCCTCCGACTCTGGCTCTTCTAGTTCTTGCTCCAGAAGATCCGCATTGGTACGAAGCCGGGCAGCCAGGCTGCCTTCACTGGTCAGATCAGCATCAAAGCGGAGTGCCTGTACGACCGTCCGTACGAAGGCCTCATCATTGACAGAATTGTTCTGCTTGACGTCCCCAACTTTGACTTTTGCATCGCGTCCAGCCTGCGCCACACCAGAGACGTTGCCCCCGCCAGAGGCGATGTTATTTTCCGTGTCTTGGGTCCGATACTTCACGGTCAGCCTTTCGATAACGATGCCTTTGCCGCTCATCCTGCTGGCGACCATGAGTTCCCAATCCCGGTCGCTAAGTACAAGCACGGTTGGTGGCAAGCAGAAGAAGTCTCGCCATATGGTTGAGGCAAAATCGGTAAACCAGTTCTCTGCCGGCGGAGTGATAGCCTGAATGATCCTCGCGTCGATAAGGGGTTGAATAACCGCACTCCGAACCGGATACGAGATTTTGCTTTTGCTCCAGAACGGTGTGACGTCGACCGGCGTTCGTCGATTCGCGCTTGCATCCTTGATCTCGTCCAAAAGCGCGGCCTGAAGGTCTGCGATGGTCTCCGTGGGCACCTGCTCTTGGGCCCGGCATAACAACCGTTTGCGGTTGAGACGGCTGCCCACCAGTAGTGTCACAAAAATGAGTACTGCCACGCCAAGTGCCCAAAAAGCGATGCTGATTAGCGGGCTTATTCCAGAAGTTAGATTGTTCACGATTACCCCAATGTATTCGTCGATGTCGTCTTGAATTCGGATGCGCTGAGACTATCTGACCCCACCGACAGGATTCATCGCGTGACGCGGTGAAGTGTTTTGACATCCTCAAAATGACATCAAATTTCTGCATCACGACAAAATGTCGGCACCCTTCGCTACGCTCGAACTATGACTATTGATATTCTGTCGCTGAGCGCCACTGAAGAGCGCCAATTGCGACTCATTCACATTATTGGAGAGCTCGCTCGCAAATCAGTTAGCACGCAGGCCTCCATGGATCTAGTCATGGAGGAAATGAAGAAATCAGGGCTCGCGACCACTGCGCTTTCCTCCGACCTCGACGACATGAAGGTCCGCGGTGAAGTGGAATTTTTTGACACGCTGGGCGATCTTGACGAGGTGATTGTTCTGCAGCCAGGTTTCGACAGAGCCGACTTGGCGGAATCCACTCGCACATCAGTCGTCGCACGAAAAAGACTGCTGAGAGATGCCTATCTACGGTGGATGTATTCAGGGATAGACCTTGGCACCCCTGTTGGCCCAGAAGCCTACCTAGCTTCAGCACCTTCGATCTTGGGCCACGAATATTCTCTCCAAGAAATCCAGTTGGCTGGCGCCTGGCTCAAGGAAAACGGGTACATTTCTGGACAAAGCGCTTGGGGTCACCCGGCACCGATTAGACCTCAGATGACACCCCGGGGTGAGGCCATCGTTGAGCAAAACAGGTCAGTCAACGATGAAGAAGCTGCCGCATTGAACACCTTCAACACCGTGATTCACGGCAACGCCAACGTCGCAAACGCCAGTAACCACTTCTCGCAGAGTCAGACCATCCACCAAACATGGGTGGACGACGGCAGGAAACTGGCCCAGGCCATCGCAGAGGCGCTCCCAGGGCTTCAACTTTCCCCGGATGCCAATGAAGCGCTCATGTCCTCCCTAGACGAAGCAGAGAAAGCCCTAGAGGGCACACCTGACCCGAGCCGGGCGCGCCGGGTGTTCAACAAGGTCAACGAGCTGCTTCTCAGCGTGGGAGTAGGGGTCCTGGCGGGAGTCCTAAGCGACCAAGTCAAGATTTTCCTGCAACAACTGCCAACTTAGGACGGCCAGAGCCTAACGATCACGAAACATCGAAGCAACAGCGTCTTCATAGCCAAATCCCGGACCCGGAGAAGTGTCGAGGTCATCTGGATGCTCAGGCTTCTCCCACTAGCGTAGTGACTCGGCTTAGCCGTCCAGTTTCGATGCCAATTGCTGGTCAGTCGGGCGCAGTGTCTCGACAGCGGCACGCAGATGGCTCACCAAGCCCCTCAAGACACCTGACGGCTTGCTGGGCACCCTGAGTGAACTGCTCTATTCGGCCTCAAATGCCTTGGGCGATCAGTCGATGGGAAACCGATGGTGATGAGTCCCCTCAACCGACTTTAGCGAGGCTTCTGTTGTAGCGCAGAGTCGATAGCTTCTCGGTCTATTCGTACGGTTTCAGGGTCGAATCCGAGCGCGGTCCAGGAAAGAGAAATATTGATTTCTTCTGCCGTTGCCGCATTCAGCGGGTAGCGCAGGTTGTAGTGGCCTTCGGCTAGCTCAGGGCTGTTCCAATTCCAGAAGCCACCAAGAACGGGGGTCTCAGCCGACTTCAGGAGAATGGCGTCGCTGTCCCACTCCGATGTATTGGGGTATCGCCACTGGCAACGCACCGATAGACCATCCGGATCAGATTCTCGATGCGCCCCGCAAAAGGGCCAAGCGGTGTCGAGCATCGCCTGGCCCTTTCGCGGATGACCAAGCAGCGTGGTCAAGATGTGGACGGAGAAACTCAACCCATCGTCGCTCAGACCCATGCCCCGGATAGCAAGAGCGAATCCGGCCCGGTCAGCTACGACACTGTCCGGTACCTCGAGCGGGTAGGGAATGGGCAGCCGGTCACGGTGAGTAGTCATACGATCAGCTTACTCATTGCTATTACTGGTAGAAGCAGCGTGTATCGCTGCCAGTCCGGCCAATGCAGTCAGCAGTTTTTGCCGCGTCAAAATATGGCCCCCTTGGAGTTTGCAAGTTCAGTTCCAAGGCAACCGTGAGGCGTTTTCCGGACAGTCTCTCCCAACTATTTAGGTAATGGCCGCTGGGTCCGCCGCCGCCGGTTACGGATCGACCATACCCCACGTCGCGTCCGCGTGTAATTGCAATCGAACTCACGGCCTGCGCGGAAAAATTTCCAGAATTGGGAAAGTAAGTTGATTGAAGTTCGATTCGTGAGGACTGTACTCCTGGGGAAACCGTGGCTCGTACCACATATCGGTCGGTAACTCGACATCCGCTGGACCCACAAAACTGCCCGTCGATCTGAAGCATCGGATTACCTCCCCAATAGGAGAAGTCGCCGAGTGGGCCGCCTCGTACCGGATAGGTTGCCGTATTTCCAGGCGTGCTGGCGGTTCTTGTCGTGGAAGGGCTTTGGGAGGTTTGTGGCACGGTCTCGGGCGAGGCGATCATGCTCAGCGCATTGTCAATGACAGACTCGCTAGGAACAGTGTTCAACGGGACATCTCGACTGGCGGCGGTTCCAGATTTCCAACCATCGAGCAGCTTGAGCGCGGCTTCCTTGTAGGCAGGGTCTTTTGCGGCTTGACGCGCTATCCCGTTCTCGAGGGGCTCCCCACCGGAGGTAACGACGAATATTCCGTCTTGAATTGCCGGTGTTGAGACTGCAGTAACCGGGCCAGCCGTCGACGTGAGTATGAGTACTGTTGAAGCAATTCCAATACTGAGAAGTTGAAAGCTTTTCCGTGGCAATATTTGCAGGACTTTCAGTCTCATGGTTCCCCCAATGTAGTAGCGTCGTTGCTGCTGATCGGTCGATAGTACATCAGCCTAACCCGTGGACCAGACCTGAACCTATAGGCATGCGAACGTTGGCAAGCAAAATCTCGGCAATGACAGACGAAAGATTAAAGGGGCTTGAAAGATTTTAGCTAAGAGCGCCCAGTAGCCTTCCGAGGCTGTGGTGCAGCCGACGCATACTCTCAACAGTGACTTCGAGGCAAAGGCCGTAGTCGTCGTCTGCGACAGTCACCATAATTTCAAGGCCATCGATGTGCGGCGAGGACAGCAGGTTGAGATCTCCGGCTACCAATTTATCTCCAGCACTATCCGAAACCTCCTGGCTTAGCCAGAGCGCAGGCACTGTAATGCTGGGGCTTTGGTGCCTGCGCTCTTCGGGAAAATCGTCTTCTTGATGCCGTTGAACGCACCAGCTCGGGCACGGCTGCATTTGCCACGAAGGCTGCTCAGAGTCTTCATCGAGTTGCTGCGGCGGTTCGTGCGCTGCGGAATCTGGCATTTGACTTCCCTCTTGCCCATGTTCGCCCAGGTGCTTACGTGGAAGCAGGATGGTACCGGGGCGGCTCAGTAAGTGGGAAGGCAGGATAGGCGACGCTGAAATAATTGCTGGCACTGTTCGGCATGCCGAAAATTATTTGGTGGCGGAGCGCGATGGCCCGAATATCGTGTTCGAGCCGACACATACTTCACGAGCCGCTAGATGTTTTTCAAATCACGCACATTTGAGTGTCAGCGTGTGGTTATCCATGGTGCTTCGGGCACGTCACGCGCCGCGCCGTGAACCGAATTACATCGTTGTCATACCCCGGAAGTAAAATAGATCACAGAAGCACCAAACCCCAGCACAAGCCGGGGGCCGGTTGCTGGGGTCTGAAGTGTCTACTGTAGGAGGTAGGCCTTCAGTCTAAGCCAACTGGCTGAGTGCTCCACAACGACTCGCTATCGAGTCAAGAAAGGAGTGCGGCATGCCTCGCTCTGTAAGTAGGAGTGCCCGTACAGGCCAGTTCGTGTCAAAGGCAACAGCAGCCCGTAGTCCTAAAACAACAACGACTGAACGAGTTGGAAGCGGAACGAGCAACGGGACACCTGTCTTTCGTTCCGCGGGGACTGGACGTTTCGTCAAGGAATCGACGGCTAAACGGAGTCCAGCCACAACGATCCGTCAGGAGGTGTGACGTGGCAGGCGTCAAGGTCAAGCTGAACCCCAACTTCGAACGAGATCTAATGAAGCTGGCGCAAGGCGCAATAAACGACACCGCAACGAAATACCAACGCATGTTTGACTCCTTGAGTCGTGAGTACGCCGGTCAACCTGTTTCAGTGATCAAACCTGTGCTTCGCGGACACTGGAGGCGACTCGGCGGAAGCATCTCTGACCCGGAATTGACGGAGTACGCAACACGCATCAGTGACGGAACACGCATTGTGATGAAAACCTAGCGACGTCAAGGTGCTTTGGCCGCTGGTCATTGCTTAGAATGCATCGAAATGCGCCCTTTGGCAATGACTGGCAGCCGGGTCTGCTGAGGGGTTCGAAAGCCATCCCCTAGACTCCGCCAGAAACGCCCAGCATCATGCCGGATATACCCGTTGGCAGGTGCAAAATCGCTAAACAGGTTCACATGTGAACCTGTTTACACCGTTTGGACCTGCCAACCGCCCACGGAAACAGGTACGGGGACACAAGCTCACACCGGCGTCACATACGCCCCGGAAATCCCGCCGTCGACCAGGAATTCGCTCGCGGTGATGAACGACGAATCGTCCGAAGCAAGGAACGCCACCGCGGCCGCCATTTCCTCAGGCTCCGCGAAGCGGCCCAGCGGCACGTGCACCAGCCGACGCTGCGCCTTCTCCGGATCCTTGGCGAAGAGCTCCTTGAGCAGCGGCGTGTTCACCGGCCCCGGGCACAGCGCATTGACCCGGACTCCGGACCGGGCGAACTCCACCCCGAGTTCGCGCGACATCGACAGCACTCCGCCCTTGGAAGCGGAATAGGAGATCTGCGATGTGGCCGCGCCCATCACCGCGACGAAGGAAGCGGTATTGATGATCGAGCCCTTGCCCTGCTCCAGCATGTACGGCAGCGCGTACTTGCAGCACAGGTAAACACTGGTCAGGTTCACCTCCTGCACCCGCTTCCAAGCCTCCAGGCCGGTGTCCAGAATCGAGGCGTCTTCGGGCGGCGAAATCCCGGCATTGTGGAAAGAGATGTCCAGCGACCCGTACGCCGCCACACAAGCCGCGAACATCGCCTTCACGTCTTCTTCGCTGGTCACATCGGTCCGCACGAAGATGCCGCCCACCTCGGCCGCTGCGGCCTCGCCGATTTCAGGACTGCAAATGTCCGCGATCAGCACCTTGGCGCCTTCGGCGGCCAAGCGTCGTGCTGTCGCCAGCCCGATTCCACTGGCTCCACCGGTGATGACGGCGGAACGGCCTTCCAGCCGATTTGAAACAACGTTCACTGATTTCTCCTATGCATCCTGGGACAGAAAGACGGTTTTGACTTCGCTGAAAGCGTTGAGCGCATCCGGGCCGAGCTCGCGGCCCAGACCGGACTGCTTGAAGCCGCCGAACGGCGTCGAATAGCGCACCGAAGAATGCGAATTCACGCTCAGATTCCCGGTTTCCACACCGCGGGCCACCCGTAGCGCACGGCCGACGTCGCGGGTGAAGATCGATCCGGACAGCCCGTATTCGCCGTCGTTCGCGATCCGGACCGCCTCGGCTTCATCGGAAAACGCCACCACGGAGAGCACCGGGCCGAAGATCTCCTCGCGGAAGGCCCGCCCGTCCGACGACGCCGCACTCGGCAGGCTCGGATGCGCCAGCACGGTCGGCGGGAACCAGAAACCCTTGCCTTCCGGAGCGTTCCCCCGGAACGCCACCGAGGAGTCCTGCGCAATGAACCCGGCCACCGCGTCGCGCTGCGCGGCCGAGATCAACGGCCCCATCGCGGTGCCGTCGGCCCGCGGATCCCCCACCGAAAACGCCGCAACCGCTGGTTCCAGCAATTCCAAGAACCGGTCGAAAACCGACCTTTCCACCAGGATCCGCGAGCGCGCGCAACAGTCCTGGCCGGCATTGTCGAATGCACCGCCGGGCGCTGCCGCAGCAGCCGCCTCGAGATCCGCGTCGGCGAAGACGATATTGGCGCTTTTGCCACCCAACTCCAAGGTGAGCCGTTTGACCTGGTCGGCACAACCGGCCATGATCCGTTTCCCCACCGCAGTGGAGCCGGTGAACACGATCTTGCGCACCAGCGGGTGGCTGACGAAGCGTTCGCCGACCACCGAGCCTTTGCCCGGAAGCACGGTGAGCACCCCTTCCGGGATCCCGGCTTGCAACGCCAATTCACCGAGCCGGATCGCGGTCAACGGGGTCAGCTCCGCGGGTTTGAGCACTACCGTGTTGCCGGCCGCGAGCGCAGGCGCGAAGCCCCAACCGGCAATCGGCATCGGGAAATTCCACGGCACGATGATGCCGACCACACCGAGCGGTTCGTGGAAGGTCAGCGCGACGCCGCCGGCCACCGGGATCTGCTGGCCGAGATGGCGTTCCGGTGCGCCCGCGTAATAGTGCAAAACATCGCGCACGTTGCCGGCTTCCCAACGGGCGTTGCCCAGCGTGTGCCCGGCGTTGTCGACCTCCAACTGGGCAAGCTCTTCCAAATGCGCGTCGACGCACTCGGCGAAGCGGCGCAGCAGACGCGCCCGGTCCGCAGGACTGACCAGCCGCCAGCTTTGGTAAGCCCGGGCGGCCCGTTCGATCACGGCATCGGTCTCTTCCAGCGAAGCCAGGGAAACCTGGGCGATGGTTTCTTCAGTCGCCGGGTTCAGCACCGCGGTGGTATTCAATCGCTCACCTCTTCTTGGTATCGGGCCCCGGGGCGGGCCTGCGCGTATTTCCGCGCTTCGTCGACCAGCCCCAGGAAAAGTCGGGAATCCGCGGAATTCTGTTCCGGGTGGAATTGCACGCCGAGGTTCCAACCCCGGCCATCGGCTTCGATCGCCTCGACGGTTCCATCGGCCGCCCGGGCGGTCACCTTCAGACCGCGCCCGACGACGTCGATCGCCTGATGGTGGTACACCGGAGCCGTGGCCCGCTCGCCGAGCAACTGCCGGCTGACCGTGCCGGGTTCGGTCTCGAAAGCAACGCTGCCGAAAACCCCCGGCGCCGGTTGGTAATCGGCGTCTGGCAGCAGGTCCGGAAGGTGCTGGTGCAGGGTTCCACCGCGGGCGACGTTGAGGATCTGCGCGCCACGGCAAATGGCCAATAGCGGCAGCCCGGCCGCCAAGGCCGCATCGGTGAGCGCCAGGTCGAAGACGTCGCGTTCGGTCTGCGACGACGTCTTCGGATGCGGTGGCGCCCCGTAATGCGCCGGATCCACATCCACCCCGCCGGAGACGATCAAACCGTCGAGCACGTCCAAGACCGAGGTATCCGGCCCATCGTCGCCGAAAACCGGCGGCAACAGCAGTGACGTGCCACCGGCGGCAAGCACCGAGGAGGTGTAGGCGGCCGGCAGGATCGCAGCGACTTCGTCCCACACGCCCCAAGCACCACGCTGCAAATAGGTGGTCAGCCCGATCCGTGGCCGGTAGCCGGATCGCTGGTCCGGCTGGAAACTAATGCCGTTCGAAGCCACGACGCAACTCCCAATCCGTGATCGCGGCATTGAACGCGGCCAGTTCGACGTCCGCGTAGTTGGTGTAATGCGCCACCACGTCGTCGCCGAACACCTCGCGGGCGATCGCCGAAGCGGCGAACAGGTCCCGGGCTTCCTGCAACGTGCCCGGCACCGTCGGCGCCCCGGAGGCGTAAGCATTGCCCAACATCATCGGCTCCAATTCCAGTTCGTGTTCGATGCCGTACAGCCCGCCGGCCAGCATCGCGGCAATCGCCAGGTAGGGATTCGCGTCCCCGCCCGGCAGCCGGTTCTCCAACCGGGCCGATTGCCCTTGGCCGACCAGCCGGATCGAGCAGGTCCGGTTGTCAATCCCCCAGGCCACCGCAGTGGGCGCGAACGAACCCTTTTGGAACCGCTTGTAGGAGTTGATGTTGGGCGCGTAGAACAGGGTGAATTCGCGCATCGTGGTCAAGATCCCGGCGATGAAATGGTCGTAGAGCGCCGTGCGTTGACCGGTCTGTTCATCCCAGAACACGAGTTCGCCGTCGGCCCCGCGCAGCGAAAGGTGGATGTGGCAGGAATTGCCCTCCCGCTCATTCGGCTTGGCCATGAAGGTGATCGCTTTGTGCTGCTGCGCCGCGATCTCCTTGGCTATGGTCTTGTAGACCGAATGGTTGTCCGCGGTGCTGAGCACGTCGTCGTACTTGAACGCGATCTCGTGTTGCCCCAGGTTGCATTCGCCCTTGGCGGACTCCGGGGTGAGCCCTGCGGCGTAGGTGGCATTGCGGATCTCCCGCAACAATGGCTCCACCCGCGCCGAGCCGAGAATCGAATAGTCGACGTTGTATTGATTGGCCGGCACCAAATCGAGGTAGCGGGCGGTCCAGGCTTCTTCGTAGCTGTTGTTGTAGACCACGAATTCCAGCTCGGTTCCGGACAGGGCCTGCCAGCCGAGCCGCGCGGCCCGATCCGCCTGCTGTTTCAAAATGGTCCGCGGCGAAACCTGGAGCGGCGAGCCGTCCACCAGTTTCAGGTCGCATTGGATCATCGCGGTGCCGGGCACATGCGGGAGCCGTCGGATGGTCTCCAGGTCGAGGTCGAAAACCATGTCCCCGTAGCCGGATTCCCAGCTAGTCATCGCATAACCGTCCACCGTGTTCATCTCGGTGTCCACCGCGAGCAGGTAATTACATCCTTCGGCGCCATGGCTGAGCACGTCCTGGACGAAGAACTCGCCGTGAATGTATTTCCCCTGCAGCCGGCCCTGCATATCGGTGAAGGCGAGCACCACGGTGTCGATGCTGCCTTCGGCGATCAGCTCGCGGAGCCGGTCGATGCTGAGCATGCGTGGATTTTTAGGCATGGTTCCCCTGTTCTGGCTTGTGGTCGTGGATTCGGCTTCGTCGCCGGTTCAGTTCAGTTCCGATTCCGCCTGCTCGATTGCTGCGAATTCCTCCTCCGGCGCGTTGGACACCAAGCGGTGCCGGGAGTAGAACCAGAAGTAGCCGATGGCCACCAGGAACACCGCGGCGGTGATCGAAGCGGCCAGGATGTCGACGAAGAACGTCGCGATCATCGCCACGAAGGCCAGGACCAAGGCGACGCCGGTGGTCAGCACCCCGCCCGGAGTGCGGTAACCGCGTTCCAGGTCCGGCTCCCTGCGTCGCAGCACGATGTGGCTCAGATTCAACAGCACATAGGAAACCGTGGCCCCGAATACGGCGATATTGATCAACAAGGCGCCGTTCTGGGTCGTTGCGGCCAGAATGAAGCCGATGGTCCCGGGCACCAGCAACGCGACCCAGGGCGTCCGTCGTTTCCCGGTCAGCGAGAGCCATCGCGGCAGATAGCCGGCGCGCGACAAAGCGAACAACTGCCGCGAGTAGGCGTAGACGATGGAGAAAAAGCTGGCCACCAGGCCCGCCAGGCCGGCGTAGTTGACGAAGTCGGCCAGCCAGCTGTTTCCGCCCGCGGCGATCCGCAACGCCTCCGGCAATGGATTGTCCGAGGTGCTGATCGCCGCGGATCCGGCGGCTCCGGGCACCAGGAACAGCATCAACGCACCGAACACCAGGAGCAACAGCATGGCTCCGATGATGCCGCGGGGCAGATCCCGCTTGGGATTCGCCGACTCTTCGGCGGCGAGCGGCACGCCTTCGACCGCCAGGAAGAACCAGATTCCGTACACCAGGGCCGCCACGGCGCCGGAAATCCCCATCGGCAAAAAAGCGCTCGCAGTGCCTACGGCGCTGTCCGGAACGAGGTCGAAGAGCTTGTCGAAGGAGAAGTACGGGAACAGCCCGACGACGGTGGCCAGCAACGCGATCACCGCCACGACGGTGATGCCGAAAATGAGCTTGAGCGCCTCGCCCACGCCACGCAGGTGGATCCCGATGAACACCAGATAAGCCACCAGATACACCGGCCAGGAATTGGTGATGCCGAACAGACCGAGCGCCTCGATATAACCCCCAATGAAGGTGGCGATCGCCGCCGGCGCCACCGCGTATTCGATCAGCACCGCCATCCCGGTGGCAAAGCCGCCGAGCGGGCCGAGCGCGCGCCGCGCGAAGCCATAGCCGGCTCCCGTGGTCGGGATCGCCGAAGCCATTTCGGCCAGGCCCAGCACCATGCAGGTGTACATGATGCCCATCAGCACGAAGGCGATCAGCAAGCCACCCCAGCCGCCCTGGGCCAGGCCGTAGTTCCAGCCGGAGAAGTCACCGGAAATGACATAGGCGACCCCCAAGCCCACCAGGAGCAGCCAGCCTGCCGCGCCCTTTTTGAGCTGCCGTTGCTGCAGATAGTCCTCGCCCAGCCGGTTGTAAGCGATGTGCTGCTTGGCCATCGAGCCCCTCATCTCACCTCGGCACGGGCGACGCCGCGTGCTTTTCGGAATTTTGCGAGCCTGGCCCGTCGGTTTCCCCCAACCGCATCAGCCAATGGTCTGTTATCAGTCCATACGTTAGTGTGTTTGATTTTTCCCGCAGCGTCAAGGGATGCCGGCCATCCGATTCCGGAAAGACTCGGCCTTCCTTGACCTTTCGGGCAGCCAATCGCGCCGGAAAACCAGATTCCGCGGCTGCTCGGGAGAACTGGCCTAAACTGGGCTGATGAGCGCGGACCAGGAAGACATGGGCCATTTTGATACCAATGGCGAACTCGTCGGGATCAGCTTGCTGCGCCCGGCGCGAACCGGGAATGCCTTCGAGGAAACCCTGGCATCACTGCTGCACGCAATCCGCCTGGGCGTCTTTCCACCGGGCTCCCGGCTGCCTTCGGAACGCGACCTGGCCGAACGCCTGGGCGTCTCCCGATCGACCCTGCGCGATGCACTTTCTGCCCTGCAGGAATCCGGCCACCTGGTCATCCGGCGCGGACGCTACGGGGGCGCAGTAGTCACCGGGAATCCACCGAAAGCGGCCAGCGAACAGCCCACCAGCAACGCGGAGCTCCTGGACGCGGTCCGCTTCCGCTCCGTCGTCGAACCCGGAGCCGCCGAACTGACCGCCCGGGCGGATTTGAGCGCCCGGGAGCGGCAGAGCCTGCAGACCGCGCATGAAAAGTTGCTGCAAGCCGGCGCCGATGAGTACCGCCTGCTGGATTCACGGTTTCATCTGATCATCGCGGAACTCTCCGGCAGCCCCAGCCTGGCGGCCGCCGTCGCCGAGTCCAGGGCACAGACCAACAAACTGTTGGAACGGATCCCGTTCCTGCCGGCCAACCTCAACCACTCGAACGAACAGCACCGGGTGATTCTTGCCGCGATCCTAGGCGGCGACGCCGCTCGCGCCAAAGCCGCGATGGCGGAACACCTGGCCGGCACCGAAGCCCTGCTGCGCGGGTTCCTGCAATAAACGCAACTGGTCGCCACTCGGGTGCAGTTGAGCGGGGTATCGAACCCGAACACCCTGCTCAACTGCACCCGAGTGGCAGCATCGTCATCGGACCTGGGCTCAGCCGAGGCCGACGGCGCGTTGCTCCTCTCGGCTTACTGGCCTCCGGGTTCCACCAGGGAGCCGACGTCTTCGCCCTCCCAATGGGTGGGCTTCCCGTTGAGGTCTTTTCGCTCCTCCGGGATATCGGGCCGCTGGGCCAGCAGTCCGCGCGGCCCCAGGTAGAAACCCTGCCAATGCAGTTCCATCGGCGACTGGTCTTCGTCGCGCGGCACATGGTGGAATCCGACGGCGACCCAGGAGACTACATCGCTCAAAGCCTCGCCTTTCGCGTGAGCCACGTAATCGAGGACCCCGTCACCGCAGCTGCCGCGATTGCCGGTGGCGAAGACTTGGCAGTCCTTCGAGTTGGTGAAAGCGACGTCGTAGCCGGTGTCTCCGCCATGTTCGTGCTGGTCCTGCACAAAAGTGAAGGAGTCGCTCGCCGCCAGTTTGATCTCATAGGAAATCGGCCGGCCGTCGTCGTTGAGCGAATCCGGTGCGATGACGCCCCACCAGCGCCGATCCGCCTTCTTCGCCGTCGCCGCGGTATCGATCGGCGTGAACTTACCCTCCACAATCGGAGATTTGGATCCGTTCTGCCCGGTGGGCGCAGCGTCGTACTGTTCCACTTTCTGCGTCCCGTTGCCGAGGCCCCAATGCACGCTCCAGACCACATTGTGCGAATGGCTTGCAGCATGGTCGGACTCGCCTTTGCCGATCGCCGAACCGTGCTTCGCATCGGTGTAATCTACCGGCGAGAGGTCCCCGGTAGCCCCGAGCAACGGTTTGATGCTGCCGTCGGAACCGAAGGTGTACTGGGCGATGTATTCGTACCAGCCCACTTTCGAGATCGTGGAGAGATTCCATTCGCCGGCCTGGTTCTGGCCGAGCACGGTGGGCGGACTCGGGGCACGGACTCGCCGAAGAACCGGCCGGTTCCGGGACCGAACTCAGTAGTCGGCTTTGTCGGTTCCCAGCACCCGGATCCGATTGAGCGGCCAAGCGATCACCGAAGCGGTGCCCACGATGTCTTTGCGCGCGATGAATCCCTTCAAAGGCGCATCCGGGTGGAATCGGGAATCCGCGGAATCCGGGCGGTTGTCGCCCATCACCCAGTACTCGTCGGCCGGTACCTGCACGTCGAACGGCACCAAAGCCTCGGGCGGTGTCGGCACCGCATAGCTCTCGTCCACGGCTTTTCCATTGATCGAAATCCGGCCCTGCGCATCGCAGCAGCTCACCCGGTCACCGGGCACCCCGATGATCCGCTTGATCAAGTAGTCGTTGGACGGGTCAGGCGCCAGGCCGATGAACACCAACGCGCTTTCGACGATGTTCGGCGCCGGCTCCGTTTCTTGCGGCAGCCAGCCTTGGGTGTCCTTGAACACCACAATGTCGCCGCGCTGATAACCGGTGAAGTTCGGGCCGATCTGGTTGGCAAAGATCCGATCCCCGACCAGCAGGGTTTGCTCCATGGACGGGGACGGGATGAAAAACGGCCGGAACAGGAAGGTCTTGACCACGAAGGAAAGCGCCACAGCGATCACCACGACGATCGCGATCTCTTTCAACCAGCGCCACGATCTGCCTTTGCCCGGCTTCGCGGGCTCCGGCCCGGATCCACCCTCGGGACGTCCGTCGCGGGACTCTGCTGCTTGTTCGCCGCTGCTCATGCCGATTCCGTTCTTCCAAACCGCTGACCTTGCCATTCTGCCCCACCGCAGGGGAGATTTTGCAGACGCGCCCCGCAGCGTCAGCTGTGGATTGATCTGATGAATAGAATTTGCACATGGCCCTGACCGATGAAGCGATGAACAAAATCAAAGACATGATCCTGGCCGGCGAGCTCTCCGCCGGGGACCGCCTGCCGCCGGAGAAGGAGCTGAGCGAAAAACTGGGCCTTTCCCGCAGCTCACTCCGGGAAGCAGTCAAGGCACTGGAGATCGTCCGGGTTCTGGACGTGCGGAGAGGCGACGGGACTTACGTCACCAGCTTGGAACCGCAACTGCTCAACGAGGCGATTTCCTTCGTGGTCGACCTGCACCGGGACAGCACCGTCTTGGAGATCTTCGCGGTGCGCAGGATGCTCGAGCCGGCCGCCGCCGGTCTGGCCGCCGGGAACATGACCGCGGAGGGCATTGCCGAGCTCCGGGCGAATATCGCCTCGGTGACGGCCGGCGAAACCTCGGTCGAAGACCTGGTGGAGCACGATCTGAAATTCCACCAGCTGGTCAACCGGGCCAGCGGCAACAACTATCTGATGAGCTTGTTGGAGAGCATGTCCAGCAGCACCATCCGGGCCAGGATCTGGCGCGGCTTGACCCAGGAAGGTGCGGCCGCCCGCACGCTCAGCGAACACGCCTCCATCGCCGACGCTCTGGAGCGCGGCGACGCCGAACTCGCCAAAGCACTGGTCACCGCGCACATCAGCGGCGTCGAGACCTGGCTGCGCAAGGCCATCGAAGAACCGCAAGCCTGAACCCGGGCCGAACCGACGGACTCGGCGCTACCCGGGAATCAGCCCGCGTTCGGCCAAAGCCGACCACAGTTCCTCCGGGATCGCGTCCGCGGCCCGGTCCAGGTTCTGCTGCATCTGCTCCGGACTCGAAGCGCCGACGACGACGGCCTGCACCGCCGGGTGCCGCAGGCTGAAGGCGAGCGCGGCCGCCGGCAGGGCGACGTCGAACTCGTTGCAGACCGCGGCGATCTGCCGGGCCCTTGCGACCACTTCCGGCGGTGCCTGGGCGTAGTTGTAATGCGCATCATCGGGTACCGTGTTCCGGGCCAGCAGGCCCGAGTTGTACACTCCGACGTTGACCACTCCGACGCCGCGCTCCAGGCAGAGCGGCAATAGCTCGGTGAGCGCTGGCTGCTCCAACAGGGTGTAGCGGCCGGCCAGCATGACCAGGTCCAGATCCCCGCGGCGGACGCATTCGGCAGCGGCCTCGGCCGAGTTGGTGCCCACCCCGATCGCCCGCACCACGCCCTCGTCGCGGAGCCTGGCCAATGCCGGCAAAGCTTCGGTGATCCCGGCTTCGAGGTCGTATTCGTCCGGGTCGTGCAGGTAGGCGATGTCGATCCGGTCCACACCCAATCGCTGCAATGACCCCTCGATGCTTCGCCGCACCCCGGACTCGGTCGGGTCCCACTGCCGGGCCAGATCTCCGGGGACATCGAACCCATCCGCCAGATCATCCGGGGTCGGTGCGGGATGGGGCACCAGGAGCCGCCCCACTTTGCTCGACAGCAGGAACGCCTCGCGCGGCTTCCCGGCCAAGGCTGCGCCCAGCCTCAGTTCCGAAAGCCCGAGTCCGTAGTGCGGCGCGGTGTCGAAATACCGCACTCCGCCCTGCCAGGCGGCCTCCACCGTCGCCGCGGCGACGGCGTCGTCCATCGCCCGGTAGAGATTCCCGATTCCGGCCGCGCCGAAACCCAAGGTGCCCCAGCGGGCAGCCGCGAGGTCCACGGTTCCGCCCGGCCTCACTGGCCCTCCTTGAGGAAAATCTCAATCACCGGAACCGCCACGCCCGGCTGCTTCACCGGCAACCGAAGGGTCAGGGTGCCGGCCGGTTGCGAACCCGGCATGGTGTTCTGCGCACCGATTCCTTCGACCACGCCGTGCATCGCGACCTCGGAGGCGTCGTGGAGCAGTTGCGCATAGTCGACTTTGCCGTCCAGCCCCGGAAGGTGCACATGTTCGAAGGGCCAGGCGAACAAGTGCAGGTACAGCCGGTCCCCGCGCTGGGTGTACCGGGCGTCTGCCGGCGGGCGGAATTCCGACGGGCCCGCTCCGTAGATCGAGCGGGCGTGCAAAGCCATCCAGTCCCCGATGCCCTGCAACGAGCCGATCGCCCGAGGATCCAGATTGCCTCGCCCGGTCGGACCGACATTGAGCAGCATGTTCCCGCCTTTGGCCACTCCGTCGACGAGCATCCGGATCAGCATCGGCACGCTCTTGTAGTCGTCGTTGTCCCGGTCGTAGCCCCAGCTCCCATTGAGCGTCTGGCAGGCTTCCCAGACCAGAGGCCGGCCCTCGTCGTCGACCATCGGGCCAGCCGGCTGGTACTGTTCCGGGGTCACGAAGTCTCCCGGGATTTCCAGCCGGTCATTGACCACGATCTCCGGCTGGAGCTCGCGGACCAGAGCCAGGAGCTCCGTCGATCCCCAAGCGTCGCTGCCCTTGCCGCCCCAGACATGGTCCGGGTGCCCCTCGGGGTAGGAGGCCAAACCGTAGGAGAAGTCGAAGAACAGATAGTCGATCCGACCGTAGTTGCTCAGCAATTCCCGGACTTGGCCGTGCAAATAGTCCCGGTAGCGGCTGATTTCCCGGGAGGCGTTGAGCGCAGCGGCATCCAGGTGGTTGCGCAACGGGTGATGCCCGTCGATCGGGAAGTCCAGGTGATGCCAGTCGATCAGCGAATGGTAGAAACCGACCTTCAGTCCGGCGGCCCGAACCGCGTCGACGTATTCGGCCAGCAGGTCCCGGCCGGCCGGCGTCTTGGCCGCCTGGTAGTCGGTCAGGGCCGAGTCCCAGAGGCAGAACCCTTCGTGGTGCTTGGTGGTCAGCACCACGTATTTCATTCCGGCCCGCTTGGCGGCCTGCGCCCATTCACGCGGGTCGTAAAGGTCCGGGTCGAAGTGGCGCTGGTACTTTTGGTACTCCTCGGTTGACGTCTGTTCCCGGGTCATCACCCATTCATGCCGGGCCGGCAGCGCGTACAGCCCCCAGTGCACGAACATGCCGAACCGTGCTTCGGTGAACCAAGGGGCGTGCTCGATCATGATCTTCCTTCTGCTGGTGTCCGGGCTGCTTTCCCGAGCCTACTGGTAAAGGTTCGCGGCGATCTTGGGGTCGTCGATGTTCGTTTTGTCGTACCAGTAGAATCCGGTGTCGATCACCTTTTGCACGGTTTCGCCCTTGATCGCCGCCACCGCGGCCTTGACCGTCTCATAACCGATGCCCACCGGGTTCTGGGTCACCGCGCCGGCCATCAATCCGGACCTGATCGCGTCGATCTGCGCTTTGCCGGAGTCGAAGCCCACCACGGTGATTTTTCCGGAAAGGCTGAGTTCCTGCACCGCGTTGACCACCCCGATCGCGGCGCCTTCATTCGTCCCGTACATCCCTTTGAGGTCCGGATTCGCGGACAGGATGTTCTTCGCGGCATCCGTGGATTTGAGCTGGTCGCCGTCGGCGTACTGGATGTCCGCAATGCTGATCCCCGGCGCGTTGGCCTTGAGCCAGTCGACGAATCCATCCCGCCGGTCGGTGCCCGAGGTCGCGGTCTGCGAGTGCCCGATGATCGCGATCTTGCCCGAGTTGCCGATCAGCCGGGCCAGGTTCGTGGCTGCCTCCGCGGCCGCTGCCTTGTTGTCCGTGGACGCGGTGGCCACCGGGATGCTCGAATCCACGCCCGAGTCGAAGGCGATCACCGGAATCTTGCGGTTTTTGGCATCCTGCAGCACGCCCTCGGCGGCCTTGCTGTCCAACGCCGCCAGTGCCAACGCCTGCGGGTTCTTCGCCATCGCATTGCCCAGTTGGTCCATCTGTTGCTGGACGTTGGTCTCTTTGTCCGGACCCTCGAACGAGATGTCCACGTCGAACTCGGCGGCGGCCTTTTCCGCCCCCTGCTTGACCGACTGCCAGAATTGGTGCTGGAAGCCCTTCGAGACGATCGCGATATAGGCCTTGCCCCCGGACGATGCGCCGCCACTGGGCTGCGCGGTATCGCAGGCGGCCAGGGACACTGCGGCGACGGCGGCCAAACCGAAGGCCATGAATTGTCGTCTTTCCATCGTTAAAACTCCCTTGTTCTCAGATGACGCGTTCTCATAAGGTGCGGATTCGGTGCGAGTGCGGGCAGCAGCCTCAAGTGGCCCTGCCGGTTTGTTTCCGGCGCAGGATGTCCAAGTAGACGGCAAGCAGAATCACGACCCCCACCGCGACGTTCTGCCATTCCTGCGGAATCGACATGATGCTCAAGCCGTTGGTGAGCACCGACATGATCAGCGCGCCGATCACGGTGCCCAGGATCGAGCCCTTGCCGCCTTGCAGTGACGTGCCCCCGATCACGACGGCGGCAATCGCCTGCAGTTCCAAGCCCATGCCTCCGGCGGGCTGTGCCGAGTTCAACCGGGCGGCGGCAACCACCCCGGCCAGGCCGGTGAAGCAACCGGCCACGGTATAGATGATGATCTTCCATTTGGTGACGTTCACTCCGGAGAGCCGGGTTGCTTCCTCGTTGCTGCCGATCGAGTAGGTGTAACGGCCCAGGACCGTCTTGCCCAGCAGCAGGCCGGCCACGATCGCGGCTGCGAACAGGATGAACACCGCATTCGGGATGATCAGCCCCGGAATCGATTTGCCCAACGCGAAGATCGTTTGGAACCCCTCGACTCCGCTGGTGTAAATCGGTTTGGTCCCGGAAATCACCAAAGCCAGGCCGGCGGCCACCATCATCATCGCCAACGTGGCGATGAACGGCGGGATCTTCAGCAGCGCGACGAACAACCCGTTCACGCAGCCGATCAGGGCGCCGAAGAGGATCCCGCCCAGAACGCCCAGGATCATCGGCAGGCCCAGGTTCGTCATGAAGACCGCGGTCATCACGGCGCACAAGGTCATCCCGGTGCCGATGGACAAGTCGATGCCGCCGGTGATGATCACGAAGGTGGTGCCCAAAGCCAGGATTCCGGTCACCACGGTGGAGAGCAGGATGTTGGACAAGTTCGCCGACTGGTAGAACTTGTCGCTGGCCACGGCGAAAAAGATCACCAAGGCCAACAGGCTGGCGAACGCCAGAAGCTGCTGGAGGCTGGCCCGCAACTTGGCCGCCCGGGCACTGCGCTTGACCTCGCGCACCGCATCGGCCGCGCGGTTCTGTTGCAAAAGCGTCATCGTGTTCCCTTCGCCGAACCCTGCGGCTCGAGTGTCCGTGTGGCCAACTCCATGATGTTTTCCTGGTTCGCCTGTTCATTGTCCAAAAATCCCGCGATCCGCCCCTCGGCCATGACTGCGATCCGATGGCTCAGCCGCAAAACCTCCGGCAGTTCGGACGAAATCATGATGATCGACTTGCCGTCCGCGGCGAGTTGGTTGAGCAGCGCATAGATCTCCTCTTTGGCGCCCACGTCGATGCCCCGGGTGGGTTCGTCGAAGATCAGGATCTCGCAATCCCGGACCAGCCATTTGGCGATCACGACCTTCTGCTGGTTGCCGCCGGAGAGGTTCTTCACCGCCTGGTCGATGGACGGCGTTTTGATCCGCAGCTTCTGCACATACGACTCGCTCGCCTGCTTCATGCCCCCATTGCCCAGGAAGCCGGCACGGCTGAATTTCTTGAGCGAGCTGAGCACGATGTTGTCTTTGACATCACGCTCGAGCATCAGGCCCAAATGCTTGCGGTCTTCGGAAAGGTACCCAATGCCCAGAGCGGCGGCGGCGGCCGGATTCGCGATGCTCACCGGACGGCCGTGCAGCTCGATGGTCCCGGCAGCCATTTTGTCCGCGCCCACGATGGCCCGGGCCACCTCCGTGCGCCCGGCCCCCATCAGGCCCGCGAAACCCAGGATTTCGCCCCGGTGCAGTTCGAAGTCCACATCCTGCAGAAAGTTCTTCGAGCCTTGGCCGGCGCTGCCCCGGGCCCGGGTGCACAGCCCGGAGACTTTCAGCACCGTCTCCGCAGCGACCGGCGTCGTCTGCGGCCGCTGCTCGACCGCGATCTGCCGCCCGACCATCAGGGCGATCACCTCGGGCACGGAGGTCTGCGCGGTGTTCAGGGTGTCGATGTATTCGCCGTCCCGGATCACCGTGATCCGGTCGGAAATCGCTTTGAGCTCCTCCATCCGGTGCGAAATGTAGATCACTCCGGTTCCCGGCTGCACGAAGTCGCGGATCAGTCCGTGCAGGACTGCCACCTCGGCATCGTTGAGCGCCGCCGTGGGCTCGTCCATGATCAGGATTTTGGATTCCCCGGCCAGCGCCTTGGCGATTTCCACCATCTGCTGCTTGGCAACCGTGAGCTCGCGCACCGGTTGGCGCGGATCCAGGTCGATCTTGATCCGGTCGAACAGCTCCTGGGCCTGTCGGTTCAAGGCCCGTTCGCTCAGGAACAAGCCGGCCCGCCGGGGCTCGGTTCCGATGAAGATGTTCTGTGCCACGGTCAGATCCGGCATCAGATTGAATTCCTGGTGGATGATCCCGATGCCCAGTTCCTTCGCCCGTTTGGTATCCGAAATCAGCTCGGCACGGCCGGAGATCTCGAAGCCGCCTTCGTCCGGAGTGTAGATTCCGGAGAGCAGCTTCATCAGGGTCGACTTGCCCGCGCCGTTTTCGCCGACCAGGGCCAATACCTCGCCGCCGTTGAGGTCCAAATGCATCTTGGACAACGCCCGGACGCCCGGGAAGCTCTTGCTGACCCCGCTGATCCGCAGCAGCTTCTCAGTCATGACCAGACGTTCTGGAACACGGCCTCACGCCACACTGGACCATCCGGATAGCTGAACTGTTCGAGCGAGTCGCGCTTCATCTCGGTTCCGGCACCGGGTGCCTGCGGCGGCCAGTAGTTGCCGGCCCGGAGCTCGATCGGGGTCACGAAATGCTCGTGCAGGTGGGTCACCGCCTCGATCATCCGATCAGTTTTGCTGCCGGACACCGCGACGAAATCGAACATCGACAGGTGCTGCACCGCTTCGCAGAGGCCGACGCCTCCGGCGTGCGGGCAGACCGGGACCTGGAACTTGGCGGCAAGCAGCAGAATCGCGATGTTTTCGTTGACCCCGGCCACCCGGGTCGCATCGATTTGCAAGATCTGCAGCGACTGCGCCTGCAGCATCTGCTTGAACACGATGCGGTTCTGCACGTGTTCTCCGGTGGCCACCGGGATCGGCGCGATCCCCCGCGCAATCGCGGCATGGCCCAAGATGTCGTCGGGGCTGGTCGGCTCCTCGACCCAGGCGATGTCGAAGGGGGCCAGCCGTTTCACCCATTCGATCGCTTCGGCGACGTCCCAGCGCTGGTTCGCGTCCACCGCGATCCGGATGTCCGGTCCGACCGTTTCCCGGGCGAGCCGGAGCCGGCGGACGTCGTCGTCGACATCGGCGCCGACCTTGAGCTTGATCTGCGCATAGCCGTCGGCAACTGCCTCGCGGGCCAGCCGGACCAGTTTCTCATCGGAGTAGCCCAGCCAACCCGGCGTCGTGGTGTAGCCCGGATAGCCCTCGGCGACCAACCGCTGCTCCCGTTCCGCCCGCCCGGGTTCGGCGGCCCGCAGGATCTGCAGCGCTTCTTCCGGGGTGAGCGCATCGCTGAGATAGCGGAAATCGACCAGCCCCACGAGTTCTTCGGGGCTCATCCTGGACAGCAACTGCCACAACGGCAGGCCGGCACGCTTGGCCTTCAAGTCCCACAAGGCATTGACCACCGCACCAATCGCCATGTGCATCACGCCCTTTTCCGGGCCCAGCCAACGCAGCTGCGAATCATGCACGAATTCGCGCCAGACGGCGCCCATGTCATCGAGCATCGGCTCGACTTCGCGCTCCAGCAGCATCGGTGAAAGCGCGGCGATGGCCGCCGCTTCGACTTCGTTGCCCCGGCCGATCGTGAACACGAAGCCGTGCCCCTCGAGCCCGTCCGCGGCATCGGTGCGGATCCGCAGATAGGCCGCCGAATAGTCGGGGTCGGCGTTCATGGCATCGGAACCGTCCAGATCTCTGGACGTGGGAAATCGGACGTCGGATATGTCGAGGGCAATGATTCGGCTCAAAACTGGGCTCCCGGGGTGGTTGTGATTCCACTCACACTAAACATCCGATGTATAGCTTGTCAATCATGGGTAGACGGGTAGTATCGTGCTCAAAAGCACGGAAAACTTCCGACCTTACGAAACGTCAAGAAAGCAGCGATGAAACTTCTGCGGATTGGTCCCCCCGGCGACGAGTCTTGGGCGGTGCTGGCCCCGGACCGCTCCGGCGCCGAACGGCTCTGGGCGGCGAGCACGGTTCTGGCCGACGGCGAACCAGCCTTCACGCCTGCGGCCCTGGCCCGGATCCGGGCCGCCCTGGCCGACGGAACCCTGCCGCAATCGGCTTCGGACCCCGCTGCGGTCCGGCTCGGCAGTCCGATCCCCCGGCCGGGCAGCATCGTCTGCGTCGGCATGAACTACGTGGCGCACGCTGCCGAATCCGGAGCCCGGCCGCCGCAGATCCCCGTGCTTTTCCTCAAGCCGGCGAATACTGCGGCCGGTCCTTTCGATGCCGCACCGATCCCGCCTCTGGCGCAGAAGTACGACTGGGAGGTGGAACTGGGCGTGGTGATCGGTTCGCCGCTCAGCTATGCCGCCTCGACCGACGAGGCGATGGCCGCCGTCGCCGGGTACTTGGTGGCCAATGACCTTTCCGAACGGGAGTACCAGATCCCCGGCGAAGCCGGTCAGTGGACCAAAGGGAAATCCCTGCCGGCCTCGACCCCGCTGGGCCCATGGTTCGTCCCGGCGGATGAGCTCGACGTCGGCAATCTGCGCCTGCGCAGTTGGGTCAACGGCGAGCCGAGGCAGGATTCCAACACTGCGGACATGATTTTCGACGTGCCCACCCTGGTGCACCACGCGAGCCAGTACATGTCGCTGGAACCCGGCGATGTGGTCTTGACCGGCACGCCGGAAGGCGTGGCCCTCTCCGGGCGTTTCCCGTACCTGCAAACCGGCGATGTGGTGGAAATGGAAATCGAAGGTCTCGGCCGGATGCGGCAGGAGTTCTACCGGGCCGGATCGCCACGGACGTCGTCGGAAGCCTAGGCAAGGAGCAGAAATGAGTACCGTAACCATCGATCCGGCCAGCGCTGGAAATGCACCCGGCGAAATGCAGGGATTGGTAGCCGCTGTCAGCGGCGGCGCTTCCGGAATTGGCGCCGCGATTGCCGCCCGCCTGCAATCCCTGGGTGCGCAGGTCGTAGTGCTGGATTTGCGCGCCGCCGACCTGCCGGAAGGCCAGTTCGGCGTGCGCTGCGACGTCTCCGACGATGCTTCGGTCCGGGCCGCGGTCGCCGCAGTCACCGAACGCTTCGGCCGGCTGGATATTCTGGCCAACAATGCCGGCATCGGCGCCCAGGGCACGGTCGAAGACAACCCCGACGACGAATGGCACCGGGTCTGGGACATCAACGTGCTCGGCATGGTCCGGCTCAGCCGCGCCGCGCTGCCCTGGCTGCGGAAGTCGCCGTCGGCCGCGATCGTGAACACCTGCTCCATCGCAGCCACCGCTGGATTGCCGCAGCGGGCGCTCTACAGCGCGTCCAAGGGCGCCGTGCTGTCGCTGACCCTGGCCATGGCCGCGGACCATCTGCGTGAAGGCATCCGAGTCAACTGCGTCAATCCGGGCACCGCGGACACGCCGTGGATCGGGAACCTGCTCAGCAAAGCCGACGACCCGGAGGCCGAGCGGGCCGCGTTGAACGCCCGGCAACCCTCCGGCAGGCTGGTCACCGCGGAAGAGGTCGCTGGAGCCGTCGCTTACCTGGCCAGCCCGCGCTCCGGCTCAACCAGCGGAACCTCACTCGCCGTCGACGGCGGCATGCAGGGGCTGCGCTTACGGCCGGCGGGTTCCTGACCCAGCTTCGGTAGGCGTTTCCCGGAGCCGCCTGGGACAATGGAGGTTCGCGCCCCGGGGGAAAGGCCACCGCAATGGACGAGACCGTCAAAGAACTACTCAAGCAGAAGGACGGACTGAGCTTCGGCTACCGGTTCTTCTGGCGATTGCAGTACACCGCATTGGGCTTCTTCGGTCCGCCTGACTACGGTTCCGGAGGTGGTCCGCGCGGCGAATTGATCCGTTCCCGGACCGCAAAGGTCGAACAGATCAGATCGGCGAAGCGGGAGCCGGGCGCAGCGGAGTAACCGCCGGTTTCCGGGCGATGGCTGCGGTCCGCACGGCTGCGAATGCTTTAAACCGGTCACAGTCTGCGCCGGCTGTTGCCGGGTTCGCCTGGTTTTTGGCGGATATCTCCGGCAATCGCGATAAGTCGACGACGCACCTTGGGTTACCGTTTATGCCAAGGGGTTCGCTGCCCTCCGACGCGCCGGCAAGGAGACATCACCGTGGCCAAGATCCTGATCGTGGAAGACGATCCTGACATCAATGCGGCCTTCCGGCTGGCCTTGAGCCAGCGCGGGCACAGCGTGGACGGCTGCTTCCTGGGCGCCGAAGGCGAGGCTGCCGCACGCAGCGACAACCCGCCGGACCTGCTGATCCTCGACTTGATGCTGCCGGACTTGGACGGCGTGCAGATCTGCCGGATGATCCGGCAATACAGCACCGTCCCGATCATCATGATGACCGCGCGCGGCGATGACACGGATGTGGTGCTTGGCCTGGAGGCCGGAGCCGACGACTATGTGGTCAAGCCCGTGGAACCGGCGATCCTGGACGCCCGGATCCGGGCAGTGCTGCGGCGCGGAACCGTGGAACCCGTTCCGGAACAGCCGGCGATCGAGAAATTCGGCAGCTTGCGGATCGATCGGGACGCCCTGCAAGTGAGCAAGAACGGCGAACCGCTGCAGCTCTCGCCGACCGAAATCCGGCTGTTGCTCGAGCTCTCCAAACACCCGGGCCAGGTGCAGAGCCGGGAACAATTGCTGCGCAGCGTCTGGGGCACGGAATACCTTTTGGAATCCCGGATGGTCGACGCCTCGGTGCAACGCCTGCGCAGCAAGATCGAAGACCAACCTTCCCGCCCGGAAATCATCGTCACGGTCCGCGGTTTCGGATACCGCTTCGACACGAAAAAATGACTTTTCTGCGCAGATTGCTCAGCAGCCTGGGCTTCCGCCTGGCGCTGGGCTTCGCGCTGATCGCAGCGATCTCGGCCGGAGCCACCGGCGCGGTCACCACCTGGTCCGCGCGCGACAACATCCTCGAGGCGGAACAAAACCGCCTGATTGGTGATTTCAACCGGATGTTCGCCGAGTTGCCGAACGAAATCGGCGACCCCTACCTGAACGACACGCCGAACCGGGCCCAATTCATCTTGGACGGGATTCGAAACCAACTCCGCGGGCCGATGGGCGCGGAAATCCCGGGAACCAGCCAATTCGTCGGCAATCTCAGCCCCGACGCGGTTCCGGAGAGCATCCGTGCGGCGTCGGTTCCGGGCAACCAACCACTGTACCTTCGGACCCGGGACGGCGGTTCCGCCGCGTTCAGCGTCGCCCAGGCCAAAGAAATTCAGTTCTACACCGGGGCCGGCACCGTGGCGAGCTATCCGGTGCTGGTCTACGCGAGCTACCCGTTGAACAAACAAGAACAACAGATCAACGGGCTCACCACGCAGACCGCGCTGCTGACGCTTTCGGTCGGCGTCGCAGCGGCCTTCGTCGGCGTGCTGCTCTGCCGGCAGGTGCTCCGGCCGATCACCGCGCTGCGCCGCGCCGTGGACCGGTTCGGCCGGTCGCCGACCCCGGTCCGGCTCAGGGCCAGCGGAGTCCGCGAACTCGGCGGCTTGATCGACAGCTTCAACCACACCTCCGGCCAGCTGCACCGGACCGTCGCCGAGCTCACCGAATCCGAAAAACGGGCCCGCCGCTTCGTCGCCGACGTATCGCACGAACTGCGCACGCCGACCGCCGCCATGGTCGCCGCTGCGGACACCTTGGACAATCCCGCAACGGCCCCGGAGCAGCTGGCCCAAGCCGGCCGGGTCACCGCCTCGGCGGCCCGGCGGCTCGCGAAACTCACCGAGGACCTGCTGGAGATTTCGCGCTTCGACGCCGGTCAGATCGCCTTGCAGCCGGTTGGGTTCGACGCCGTCGAACGGCTCGGCCTGTTGATCGCCGAACGCGGTTGGCCGCAGGTTTCCATCTCGGCGGCCGAAGAACTGCGGGTCCGCCTGGATGCCCGGCGCTTCGACGTGATCGCGGCGAACCTGATCGGCAACGCGCTGAGCCATGGCGGCGCCCCGGTCGACGTCGTGCTCGACGCCACGGAAAGCCGGTTGCGGCTCGAGGTCATCGACCACGGCACCGGCATCGCCGCCGATGACCTTCCCTTGCTCTTCGACCGGTTCTTCAAATCCGATCAGTCGCGCAGCCGCGGCGGTACCGGCCTGGGCCTGGCCCTGGTCGCGGAGAACACCGCGCTCCTGGGCGGTTCAGTCCAGGTGCAGAGCAGCCCGGGACGGACCGTCTTCACGGTGGAACTGCCTTTTGCCGGAGACGCCGAAGAGTAGCCGGCACCAGCTGTTTCACAACGGTTACCCGGCTGAAGCACAACTCGGAAATCCGCTCCATAGCGTGGAAGCATGAAAATCCGGATTCCACTCCAGAGCCTGCTGGCCGGCGTACTCATCGCCGCACTCGCGGCCTGCGCTCCGGGCCCGGCCGCGAGCGGCGATGGCCCGAATGCTGCGGCGGTCGGCGCAGGCCCGGCAGCTTCGGGCCAATCGTGGGGTCGCATGCTCGACTGGCCGACTGCCGCCGCAAGCATCATGCAACAGGGCGGCGACGCTCCGCTGCTCAACCAGAGCGGCCAAAGGCCGGCACCGATCGCCAGCGCCGCCAAAATCATCACCGCGCTGACCCTGCTGGCGGAGCATCCGATCGGCTCGGGGGAACCCGGTCCGTCGATCGACCTGGATTCCTCCGATGTGAAACGGTACGAGGCGTACCGGCAAATCGACGGTTCAGTCCTTCCGGTCTACTCGGGCATGCGATTGACGCTGCGCGAGGCTTTGGCGGCAATGCTCCTGCCTTCGGCCAACAACATCGCGGACACGCTGGCCGTCTGGGCCTTCGGCAGTCTGGCGAAATACCGCGCTGTGGCGCAGCAAAGAGTCACCGAGTTGAACCTTGGATCGACCACGGTCGGCCTCGACGCCAGCGGCTTCGATCCTTCGACCACCAGCACCGCGCACGACTTGGCCCTGCTGGCATCCGCCGCCATGGACTCTCCGGTGATCGCGGATCTGGTGGCCCGGACCAGTTTCGACATCGAAGGCTACGGACCGGTGCAGAACACCAACTCGTTGCTCGGCAGCAACGGCGTGATCGGGCTGAAGACCGGAACCAGCAATCAGGCCCGCGGGGTGTTCCTGTTCGCCGCAAAGGCTACCGTGGACGGCCGGCCGACGGTCTTGGTCGGCGCGGTCCAGGGAGCCGGCGAGCGTGCCCGGGATGCCATCGAGCAGGCTCGGAAACTGCTCGGCTCGATTCGCGATGGGTCCGCCCCGGACCAGCCGGGAATGGCTCAGACCGGGCCGGCGGTACGGCGATGAGCCCGACGGAAAGCACTGCGGAGCTGGAGGAAAAACATGACGGCGCCGTTGCAGCCCGGCAATTCCTCCTGTTCCTCTCAGGGGCAGCCCTGATCGGCGCGTTGCTGTCGGCAGGCCTCGGGCTGGGACTCGGAAAAATGCTTCCCGCAGCAAAAGCGACGGCCCTGAGTTGCCCCACAGATGCCCAAGATCCGGTGGCGCCGGCCGAGGTCAAGTTGACGGTTTACAATTCGACGTCGGTCAGCGGATTGGCCGCAAGCACCTCGCAGCAGTTGAAAAACGCCGGGATGACCGTGTTCAAGGTCGGAGATAAGGCCGCGCCCAGCGGCATCGATCAGCAGCAGCTCACGAAGACCGGTGGCGGCAAAGCTCCGCAGGTGGTCATCGCAATATCCGGGAATGCGCTGAAAACTGCGGCCACGTTGCAAGGCTTCTTTCCCGAATCGTTGGTGCTGCTCCGCAGCGGACCCATCTCTGCGGTCGATGTCTATCTGATCGCGGACAAACCGACATTCCAAGCCGAGGCGCGTCGCGAAGCACGGGTGCTCAAGTGCGCATCCACCGGTTGAATTCCAAAGGGTCGGAATCGTCAGCCGGCCTGCGCCAACAGCAACGGGAGCACGGCGCCGACGCCGGCCTGGCGGAGCGCCCGGGCCGCCAGGGTCATGGTCCAGCGGCTGTCCACCAGATCGTCGACGAGCAATACCGTACCGCCCACGACCCCCTGCTCGGCCAAGGATGCGGCCAGCTCGGGACCGACCACCAGCCGGTCCCAGACTCCGGCGAGGCGATAGGCGCTGTTGCCACCCCGGGAGCCGCGCGGCCCGCCGTGTGCCAAGCTCAGCTCGCCCAAATAGGGCAACCGGCCGATATCGGCGATACCTTGCGCAAAGGACCGGGTCAGCAGCGGCCGGGCCCGGGCCGGAATCGACACCACGGCAACCGGCCGGTTGCCGCCTGAGCCGCCGGCTGCGGAAAGATCCTGCCCGGACCACCCTTCCCCGGCCCAGTCCTTCAGCACCCCGACGCAGGCCTGCAGCAGCTCCGCGGAAATCGGCGCATCAGCGGCACCTTCCGCGAAGATCTCGCGCAGCGCACCGCCCCAGCCCAAATCGGTCAGCCGGGCCAACGCCCGGCCCTCGGCGCAGGACTGCTCGGCCGGGATCTTGCCCTTCACCGGCACTCCCAACCGGTCCATTCCAGACGGCCACTGCGCCCTCGGCTCGACCACCACTCCGGCCCGGCGCAAGGTCTGCGCGGCGGCGTCGAGCTGTTCGCGTTCGACCCCATCGGAAAACCATCGCCCGGCGCAGTTGTCGCAGCGCCCGCATGGCGCAGCGGTGGGATCGTCCAAAGCCGCGGCCAAATATTCCATCCGGCAGCCCGCGGTCTGCTCGTAAACCAGCATTGAGTCTTGTTCGTCCAAACGGGCCTGCGCGATCCTGCGGTAACGCTCGGCGTCATAGACCCAGGGCTGGCCAGTCGAGCGCCAGCCGCCGGCAACCCGCTCCACGGCTCCGTCCACGGCCAACACCTTGAGCAGCAATTCCAACGGAGTCCGACGCACGTCGACCCGTACTTCGAGCGCGGCGACGGACATCGCCCCGGGCGCCTCGGCCAGGGCCTGCAGCACCGCATCCGCGTTGGCTTGTGACGGCATCGACGCGGTCGCGAAGTACTTCCAGATGTCCTGGTCTTCCGAGCCGGGCAAGAGCACCACGTCGGCATTCTCGGTGCTGCGGCCGGCGCGGCCGATCTGCTGGTAGTAGGCCACCGGCGAAGCGGGCGCGCCCAGGTGGACCACGAAACCCAAATCGGGTTTGTCGAAGCCCATCCCCAAGGCACTCGTGGCCACCAGTGCCTTGATCTGGTTGTCCTTGAGCTGCTGCTCTGCCGATTCGCGCTCCGCGGTGTCCGTGCGGCCGGTGTAGGCCAAAACCTGGTGGCCCCGTTCGGCGAGCAACCGGGCGGTGTCCTCGGCCGCCGAAACGGTCAGCGTATAGATGATCCCGCTGCCCGGCAGCTCGGCCAAATGGCTCAACAACCAGCCCAGCCGGTCCCGCGAGTTCTGCATCCGGAGCACGCCCAGTCGCAAGGACTTGCGCGCCAAGGGGCCGCGGATCGTCAGCACTCCGCCGTCGCTGCGCACGCCACCGTCTGCGCGCGGACCTCCGGCCAACTGCTCTTCGATGTCCGCAACCACCCGGGAATTCGCCGTCGCGGTCGTGGCCAGGACCGGAACCGTGCTCGGCAATTGACCGATCAGTTCCGCAATCCGCCGGTAGTCCGGCCGGAAGTCGTGCCCCCAGTCCGAAATGCAGTGCGCCTCGTCGATCACCAGCAAACCGGTCCGGCGAATCAGATCCGGCAGCTGTTCGTCCCGGAACCGCGGATTGTTCAGCCTTTCCGGCGACACCAACAGCACATCGACTTCATCCGCAGCCAAGGCTTCACGCACCGCATCCCATTCGGTGGCGTTCGCGGAGTTGATCGCCACCGCCCGCACGCCGGCCCGGGCAGCCGCTGCGACCTGGTCCCGCATCAGGGCCAGGAGCGGCGAGACGATCAGCGTGGGCCCGGAGCCGCGGCGGCGCAGCAAAAGGGATGCCACGAAATAGACCGCGGACTTCCCCCAGCCGGTTCGCTGCACCACCAAGGCCCGCCGACCGCCGTCGACCAGGGCCTCGATCGCTTCGAACTGGCCGTCGTGGAATTCGGCATCCGGCCGGCCGACCAGCGCCGCCAGGAGTTCGCGGGCATCGGTTCGGGTCTGCGGATTCATGCTCTGAAGTATTCCAGCCGACGCCGACAAGAATGAAAGCAACAACTCCACCCGGTAAGCTCGTACCGTGACGAGCAATGAGAACACCCTGGATCTGACCGCGTCTTTCAAGGCCTACGACGTGCGCGGCATCGTCGGCGAAAGCATCACTGCGCCCATGGTCGAGGCGATCGGAGCGGCCTTCGTGGACACCTTGGACCTCGCCGGGAAAACCGTCCTGGTCGGCGGGGACATGCGGCCGTCGTCACCGGAATTCTGCAAGGCCTTCGCGCACGGGGCGAATCTCCGCGGTGCGGACGTCAAGTTGCTCGACCTGATTTCCACCGACGAACTCTACTTCGCCTCGGGGCACTTCGACGCGGCCGGGGCGATGTTCACCGCGAGCCACAACCCGGCCGAATACAACGGGATCAAAATGACCCGGGCCGGCGCCGTGCCGCTGTCTTCGGAATCCGGGCTCAACGAAATCCGGGATCTCACCGCGCAATACCTGGCGTCCGGCATACCCGCGGTGGAAAACCCGGGCCAGATGGGCGTCCGCGACGTGCTCAAGGATTACGCCCGTTACCTGCGTTCGCTCGTCGACCTCAGCGGCTCCCGTCCGCTCAAAGTGGTCGTGGACGCCGGCAACGGGATGGCCGGGCTCACCACGCCCGCGGTGCTGGGCAACCAATTGCTGCCCGCATTGCCGCTGGAAATCATCCCGATGTACTTCGAATTGGACGGCACGTTCCCGAACCACGAAGCCAATCCGCTGGAACCGGCCAATCTGGTCGATTTGCAGGCCGCCGTCGTCGCGCACGGGGCAGATATCGGCCTGGCTTTCGACGGCGACGCGGACCGTTGCTTCGTGATCGACGAAAAGGGCGATCCGGTCTCCCCCTCGGCGGTCACCGCCTTGGTCGCCCGCCGGGAAATCGCCCGGGCCCGTGCAGCCGGCGAAGAAACTCCGACGATCATCCACAACCTGATCACCTCGCGTGCGGTGCCGGAGCTGGTGTTGGCCGACGGCGGCCGGCCGGTGCGCACCCGGGTGGGGCATTCCTTCATCAAAGCAGTCATGGCAGCTGAAGGCGCGGTATTCGGCGGCGAGCACTCGGCGCACTACTATTTCCGCGATTTCTACAACGCGGACACCGGGATGCTCGCCGCGATGCACGTGCTGGCCGCTTTGGGCGAGCAGCCGTTGCCGCTCTCCGAGCTCGGCGCCGAATACGAACCCTACGTTTCCTCCGGCGAGATCAACTCCAAGATCGACGACAAATCGGCGGCGGTCGGCAGAGTCCGCGAAGTGTACGAACGCGAGGGCGTCACGGTCGATGAATTGGACGGCGTGACCTTCTCCGCGGATTCCGGTGACTGGTGGTTCAACCTGCGGCCGTCGAACACCGAGCCTTACCTGCGTTTCAACGGCGAGGCCAAGGACCGCCCGACCCTGGAGGAACTGCGCGACGCGGTGCTCACGCTGGTCCGCGTCTAGGCTCGCCCGCCCATGCGGATCAGCGTTTTCGAAGACGCTAGCCTTCGGATCCTGATGCTTCTGGCCGCAACCCCGGATCGCCAACTGACGTCCCGGAGTATCGCCGAAGCAGTCGGCGTGCCCTACAACCATGTGAGCAAAGCCGTGCTCAAACTGGCCGAACTCGGCTTGTTGGATTCCAGCCGCGGCCGCGGCGGCGGGGTCCGGATCAGCGCTTCCGGCTTGACCGCCAGCGTCGGCGGGCTGCTGCGTTCCTTGGACAAGGACGAGTTCCCCGCTGCCTGCCGGAGCGCCCAGGGCGATTGCCCGTTGAACCACCAATGCACCCTGCAATCGGCACTCGACCGGGCCAAAGAGGCGTTTTATCGGAGCTTGGACCAGGTGGTCATCGCCGAGCTGCCGCATCCGGCGCAGATGCGCCCGGTGCTGCTGGGTCTGCCCGGCATCCGATAGCCGGATTTGATTAATTCTACGACTGGTAGAAGACTAGTTTTAAATAAGTATTTTGAATGCTTATTTAAAGCTAGTCTTCTACCACGACGGAAAGAACCCCATGCTGACTCCGGCCTCACGTCCGATCATCCAAGCCACGCTGCCCCTGGTCGGCGCGCGGCTCGACGCGATTACCGCGCGTTTCTACGACACCATGCTCGGCGAACACCCCGAACTCCTGGACGGGCTCTTCAACCGGGCCAACCAGCGTTCGGGTGAGCAGCGCCAGGCGCTGGCCGGGGCGATCGCCGGCTACGCCGTGCACCTGCTCAAGGATCCTGCGCCCATGGATCCTGTGAAGCGCAGCGGGCAGCAACTCGTCGAGCGGATCGCGCACAAGCACGTCTCCTTGGGCATCACTCCGGAGCAGTACCAGCTGGTGTACGACTACCTGTTCGGCGCCATCGCGATTGAGTTGGCCGATGTGCTCACCCCGGAGATCGCCGCAGCCTGGACCGAGGTGTACTGGCTCATGGCGGAAGAACTCTCCGGCCGGGAAGCCCAGCTGTATGCCGCCAATGGGAATGCCGCGGTCTGGTCGCCCTGGCGGGTGGTGCGCAAGACCCCGGCCGGAACGCACGCGATGAGCTTCGTCGTCGACCCGGTCGACGCCACCGCCGCCCGACCGGGCCGGCCCGGGCAATACATCAGCGTGAAAGTCCGGATGGCCGACGGCATTCACCAGACTCGCCAGTACTCGCTCTCCGCCGACGCCGAATCCAGCCGGCAACGGACTTTCACCGTGAAATACGACGGGGAAGTCTCCCGAGCCCTGCACGACGACGTCCACGTCGGGGACGTCATCGAACTCTCCGCGCCGGCCGGGGACGTGGCCCTGGGCGATTCGGACCGCCCCGTGGTCCTGGCCTCGGCGGGCATCGGCTGCACTCCGATGGCCGCCACGCTCCGCTCGCTTTCCGATCAGCAGAGCCCGCGGAAAGTCCTGGCTCTGCACACGGAGCGGCGCGCGGAGCACTGGGCCCTGGCGGACCAGATGCGCCAGGATGTCGCGGCGCTGCCCGATGGTCAGCTGCAGCTTTGGTTCGAAGAGCCCGCCGAGGGCGCCCACCACGGCCGGATGTCGCTCAAGGACGTCGCCTTGCCGCCGCGTGCCGTCCTGCACCTCTGCGGTCCGCTGGGCTTCATGCGGGCGATTCGGCAGGAGGCCATCGATCTCGGCATCGAGCCGGAGCACATCCACTACGAAGTGTTCGGACCAGACCTCTGGCTCGCCTCGGCGTAACTCTCCAGCCGAAACCAGATAGCCGCCCGGCTTTCGGTTAGCGTTTTGACGCGCAAAGGGCTCACCGAAAGGCGGGCGGCTATCTGAAACCGAGTGCACTTAACCCAAGCGCTGCTTCAGACCCTCGAGTTCGCCGAGCAATTCTTCCGGCAGCGAGCCGCCGAAACGCCGGTACCATTCCTCGATGCTCTCCGACTCGGCGGCCCACTCCAGCGCGTCCACACGCAACGCGTCAGAAAGCTGCTCGTCCGAGATCTCCAGCCCTTCCAGGTCCAGCGATTCTTTCGTCGGCACGAAACCGATCGGGGTCTCCACCGCGTCGGCCTTGCCCTCGATCCGCTCGATCGCCCACTTGACCACGCGCGAGTTGTCGCCGAAGCCGGGCCAGGCGAAGCCGCCGTCGGCCGTGCGACGGAACCAGTTCACCAAAAAGATTTTCGGCAGCTTCTCCGGATCGCCCTGCTTGGACAGTTCCACCCAGTGCTTGAGGTAATCACCGGCGTCGTAGCCGATGAACGGCAGCATCGCCATCGGATCGCGCCGGACCACGCCTACGGCACCGGCCGCGGCGGCGGTGGTCTCCGAGGAGAGCGTGGAGCCCATGAAGATGCCGTTGGTCCAATCCCGCGACTGGGTCACCAAGGGGATCGTGGTCTTGCGACGGCCGCCGAACAAGATTGCGGAGAGCGGCACGCCGTCCGGTTCGTTGTATTCCGGCGCCAGCATGTCGATCTGATCGATCGGAGTGCAGAACCGCGAATTCGGGTGCGCCGCGGGCTCGCTGGAGTCCGGCGTCCAGGAGTTTCCCCGCCAGTCGGTCAAGTGCGCCGGCGTTTCGGTGGTCATGCCCTCCCACCAGACTCCGCCGTCGTCGGTCAAAGCGACGTTGGTGAAGATCGAGTTGCCCTTGGCGATCGCGCGCATCGCGTTCGGGTTGGTGTCCCAACCGGTGCCCGGCGCGACGCCGAACAAGCCAGCTTCCGGGTTGACCGCGCGGAGTGCGCCTTCGTCGTCGAAATTCATCCAGGTGATGTCGTCACCGAGTGTCTCGACTTTCCAGCCCTTGATCGTCGGATCGAGCAGCGCAAGGTTGGTCTTGCCGCAAGCGGAGGGGAAGGCCGCCGCCAAATAGTAGGTTTTCTGTTCCGGCGAAGTGAGCTTGAGAATGAGCATGTGCTCGGCCAACCAGCCCTCGTCGTGCGCCATTACCGAGGCGATGCGCAGGGCGTAGCATTTCTTGCCCAGCAAAGCGTTGCCACCGTAGCCGGAGCCATAGGACCAGATTTCCCGGCTTTCCGGGAAATGCACAATCCATTTCTCATCGTTGCAGGGCCACGGCACGTCCGCCTGCCCGGGTTCCAACGGGGCACCGAGCGAGTGGACTGCCGGCACGAAGAAGGCATCCAGCTCTTCGATCTTGCGCAGCACCTCGGTGCCGATCCGCGCCATGATCCGCATCGAGGCGACCACATAGGCCGAATCCGTGATTTCGACGCCGAATTTGGGGCGCTTGGCGTCCAAGTGGCCCATGACGAACGGGATCACGTACATCGTGCGACCGCGCATCGAACCTTTGAACAGGCTGTTCAGCTTGGTCCGCATTTCTGCGGGCTCCATCCAGTTGTTGGTGAAGCCGGCGTCATGTTCCTTGACCGAGCAGATGAAGGTCTGCTCCTCGACCCGGGCCACGTCCTTCGGGTCGGAGAACGCCGCGAAGGAATTCGGGAAGAGCTCCGGGTTCAGCTTGGTGAGCGTCCCTGCGGCAACCAGTTCCTCGGTCAACCGGGTGTTTTCGGCCTCGGAGCCGTCGACCCAATAGATCGAATCGGGCTCGGTGAGCTCGGCGACCTCCGCCACCCAATCGAGCAAACGCCGATTGGTCGTGGGTGCGGTATCCAGAACTGTTTCTGCAGAGAGGCCCATGATCTTCCCTTCATTGGGTCAGGTAATGCCATTCAGAGTAGGGCGCAGCGGCGTGGAAATTGATCAGATCCCCCACCGCGATTGCAGATTCGGCGTTTCCAAAGTGCGCCGGATCCTTGAGTTTCCAAGGAATTGAGACACTTTTCGATCAAGCTTGTGTGATTAAGGTCACATAGACCGGTCTAGATCAAAGGTCATTTTCAGAATTTGCGATGACCCATTCGGCAAACTGTCGGCACACTCTGCTTTACTTGCGGGACACTCGTCGAGGAGGACCATGAAACGCTCACCCCTGACCCTCGCCTCAGCATCGGTGCTGACTGCCGCATTGGCCGCCGGCCTGGTCGCCTGTTCCGCCCCGGCCCCGTCGGCGACCGCGCCGATCGAGACCGCGCAGCTGCTTTCGGCCTTCGCCCAGGGCACCGGCGGCGCGGTGGTTTCAGATACCCAGCAATCCACCCGCGCCGGCATCGACGTACTGAAATCCGGCGGAAATGCCGCCGACGCCGCGGTCGCGGTAGCGGCGATGCTGGGCGTCACCGATCCGTTCGTGGCCGGGCTGGGCGGTGGCGGGTACCTGGTCTACTACGATGCCAAAACCGGGCAAGTCAGCACCATCGACGGACGCGAAACCGCCCGCGCAGCGGATACTTCATCGCTTTTCCTGGACCCCGGCAGCGGAAAACCGCTCAGCACGGAACAGGCTAACGTCGGCGGCATCGCGGTCGGCGTTCCCGGCCAACTCGCCTTGTGGCAGCGGGCCATCGAGCGCTGGGGCAAGCAGGATCTCGGCTCCGCGCTGAAGCCGGCGATCGCGGTAGCGGACCAGGGTTTCCCGGTGACCACCGCATTGCAGAACCAGATCGCGGACTCGCAGAAAACCTTCGGCACCTTCCGAAACACCGCGGACACCTACCTGCCCGGAGGCAAGCCCCTGGCCGCCGGGCAGCTGCTGAAGAACCCCGACCTCGCGCGGACCTACCAGACCATTGCAGATCAGGGCACCGACGCCTTCTACAAAGGCGAAATCGGCCAGGCAGTGGTCGATGCGGTGACCAAACCACCGGTGGCCGAGGGCAAATCCGCTTCCATCGGGAACATGACCATGGCTGATCTCGCCTCGTACCAGGCACTGGACGCGGATCCGATTCGCAGCAGCTACCGGGGCTTGGACGTCTATGGCATGGGTTCCTCGTCATCCGGCGGGGTGACCGTGGGCGAGGCACTGAAGATCCTGGAGCAGTTCCCGCTCAAGGACGAAAGCAAGGCGGTCGCCACGATGCGCTTCCTGGAAGCCAGCAAACTGGCCTTCGCCGACCGCAACGCCTACGTGGGCGACCGGGCTTCGGTCAAAGTTCCCGACGACGTGCTGCTCTCCGAAGGCTTCGCGAAGTCCCGGGCCTGTTTGATCGACCCGGCGAAAGCGCTGCCCGCACCGCAGCCGGCCGGGTCGTTGACCGCTACGGATTGTTCCGTTCCGGTGGCCAGCGGCGTCGAAACCGCCGAAGGCCAACAGACCAATCATTTCGTGGTCTCAGATGCCGAGGGGAATGTCGCGTCCTACACGAACACCATCAACTTCTACGGCGGCAGCGGAATTCTGGTTCCAGGACGCGGATTCCTGCTCAACAACGAACTCACGGACTTCGATTTCGCCGCCTCGGCACCGGGTGCCGACGATCCGAATCTGCCGGCACCGGGCAAACGGCCCCGCTCCTCGATGTCCCCGACGATCGTGCTCCAAGCCGGGAAGCCCTACCTCGCGTTGGGCTCCCCCGGCGGCTCGACCATCATCACCACGGTGCTGCAGGTCTTGATGAACCGGATCGACCTCGGCATGTCGCTGCAAGATGCGGTCGCCGCACCACGCGCATCCCAGCGCAACGGCGCCACCACTTTGATCGAACCGGCGTTCGAGAAACTGCCGGAAGCAGACCAGGCCAAAGCCGCCGGCTACAAATTCGTGGTGGCCCCGACCCCCGACCAGAACCCGGCAAGCGTGACCCCGCCGACCATCGGAGTGGTCGCAGCCCTGGAATTCAGCCCTCCGGGCGCCGGGGCTGCAGCCGAAATCACCGCGGTCGGGGAAACGGAGCGCCGCGGCGGGACCAGCGCGCAGGTGGTGACCGCGGGCGGCTGAGCCGCAACACCTCCTTGGCCGCGGTTCCGCCCGAACCCGAGGATTTGAAGACTGGTGCCTTTTCGCGCTACAGTTGTCTTCGGCCTTTTGGCCAGTAAGTTGCGGGCGTAGCTCAACGGATAGAGCATCTGACTACGGATCAGAAGGTTGGGGGTTCGAATCCCTTCGCCCGCACGATTTGAAGCCTCTCACTTCACGGTGAGGGGCTTCTTGCGTTTCGATACTTCTCGCCGCAGCTCCACTTCCAAGGGTGGAAAGTGAGCTGCGATGCTGCAGCCCACTTTCCACCCGGGAAAGCGGGGCCGGACTTCAGCCAGGAATTTTCACGTTCAAGGCCAGTGGTTCAATCCGCACTTCTAGCTGCCGGGTTTCACCGCAAGCGTCCCCGTCGAGCTGGCATTCCTGCGCCCGCTCCAACTGGATTTCCGCCGATTTTCCGGTGAACTGGCCCACTGATTGATTGGCGTTCCGCCGGCTGAATATTGCACCGAGGACATTCAACCAACCGAATCTGCCGGTCGGGGCCAAGACCACCACGTCGAAAACCCCGTCGTCGATCTTCGCACCCGGGAAGATTTCTATCCCGCCCATGATTTTCCCGCAGTTGCCGATCATGATGCTTCTGACCCGGCGCTTCATGACGACTTTCCCGTCAATGGTCAGCGTTGCCTTGACCGGTCGGCCGGGCAAATGACGGATTCCGGCTTCAACGTAGGCGAGCCAGCCGACCCGGTCTTTGAGCTCGTCGTCGGTATCCGACATGATGATCGCGTCGTATCCGACCCCGGCCATGACCAGGAAGGTCTTCTCATCTGCCGCGTGGTCCAACCGCACCTTGACGATATCGATCTTTTTGAGCTCGCCGTTGAGCAACCAGCCAGCCGCGGAGGTCGGACTGTTCACGTCGATCGCCAAGTTGCGCGCCAGCAGGTTACCGGTACCAAGCGGGGCGATTCCCAACGGGGTTTCGCTTCCGGAGAGCACCTCGGCCACCGCACGGGCAGTGCCGTCTCCACCGGCGGCGACCACCAGGTCAACCCCTGAGGCAAGCGCGTCACGGGCCTGCCCCACGCCTGGATCATCGACCGTGGTCTCCAGCCAAAGCGGCGGCGCCCAGCCTTCCGATTCGCATAAAGCGTTGAACTCCGCGGTAAATGACTCCGCCGAACTCTTACTAGGGTTGATCACGACTGCGGCCTGCTTCAGTCGAGGCTTTTCTTGCTCCATCATCGCGCCATCTCAGCTAGGGGTCCCGTTGGTGCACTGATGCATCATCTTATGCGTGAAGTCGCCCGGCACTGTGACAAGCACAGCAGCTCCACTTCCGCCTTTGGAAATTGGGCCACAGCGCACCGGCCCAGCTTTCGGCCGCGAACGTGGGCTCCGGACGCTCACCCAGTTTCGCAACAGCCAAAACACAGACTTCGCTAACTTTTCGCTAACGATCGACGCATTAATTACCCTGCTCGGCCGCTTGGCGCTATAGTTTGGTCCATATGTTCTTGTAGCACAGGTCACATCTGCGCCCAGGAGCGGTCATTGGAGGGGGTGCCGATGACCAACCTCGTATCCAAAATTTAGGAGGCAGAATGCGGTTTACGCATCTATCCAAAGCAATTGGCATCGCTGCGGTTGCAGCACTCGCTTTGACCGCTTGCGGCGGCAGCGGTGGCGGTAGCACCAATTCCGATGCCAGCGGCGATGCCAACGCGATCATCTCGGCCTACGGCAACGAGCCGCAGAAGTCGCTGATCCCGGCCAACACCAACGAAGTCTTCGGCGGACGCATCGTGGACATGCTGTTTCAGGGCCTGCGCAGCTACGACAAAGACGGCAAGCCGGTCAACGAACTGGCGCAGAGCATCGACACCACGGACAAGCAGACCTACACGATCAAGATCAAGAGCGGCACCAAGTTTACCGATGGTGAAGCAATCACCGCCAAGACCTTCGTGGACACCTGGAACTTCGCTTCGCTGAGCACCAACGCGATGAGCAACGCGGACTTCTTCTCCTCGATCGAAGGCTTCGACGACGTCAGCGCCACCGAAGGGACTGGCAAGGACGCCAAGCCCGCACCGAAGGCGCAGACCATGTCCGGCCTGACCGCGACCGATGACAGCACCTTGACCGTCAAGCTCTCCTCCCCGGACCCCGAGTGGCCGCTGCGCTTGGGTTACTCGGCGTACTACCCGATGCCTTCGAAGGCGATCGCGGATCCGAAGACCTACGGCAACAGCCCGGTCGGCAATGGCCCGTACAAGCTGGCTTCGGCAGATGCCTGGCAGCATGACAAGGGCGTCAACCTGGTCAAGAACCCGGATTACGACGGACCCCGCAAGGCCAAGAACGGCGGCATCAACTTCACCTTCTTCACCGATCCCGGCCCGGCGTACACCAACGTCCAGGGCGATACCCTCGACGTGCTCGACGTGATCCCCTCGAACGCACTGCGCACCTACCAGACCGATCTGCCGGACCGCGCGCTGAACAAGGCCTCCGCGGCCAACGCGACCCTGAACATCCCGGGCTACCTGCCGGAGTTCCAGGGCCAGGCCGGCCAGCTGCGCCGCGAAGCCATCTCGATGGCGATCAACCGGGACGAAATCATCAAGGTGATCTTCAACGGCACCCGCACCCCGGCCAAGGGCTTCACGCCTTCCGGCCTGCCGGGTTACAGCGAGAACGTCGAAGGTTCCGATGTGCTCAAGTTCGATGCCGCCAAGGCCAAGGACCTCTGGGCCCAGGCCGACAAGATCCAGGCTTGGGACAACTCCAAGGCACTGACCATCGGTTACAACACCGACGGCGGGAACAAGGAATGGGTCGACGCAGTCTCCAACCAGCTGGTCAACAACCTTGGCATCAAAGCCGAAGGCAAGCCGTACCCGAAGTTCGCCACGATGCTGGACGACCGCCTGAACCGCACGCTGACCGGCCTGGTCCGTGCCGGCTGGCAGGCCGACTACCCGTCGATGTACAACTTCCTGGCTCCGGTCCTGGGCACCAACGGCAGCTCGAACTACGAGAAGTACTCCAACCCGGAGTTCGACAAGCTGCTCGCCGACGGCCTCAACGCCGCCAACCAGGATGACGCCGCGAAGAAGTACAACGAGGCGCAGACCGTACTGTTCAAGGACATGCCGAACGTTCCGCTGTGGAACACCGCAACCCAGGTCGCCTGGAGCACCAAGGTCAGCAACGTCGATCTTGACTGGCGCGGCGTGGTCCGTTACTACGACATCGTCAAAAAATAGATCTCTAGGACTCTTGAGATTCTGATCCGCCTCCAAAGGGGTCCGGCTACCGCCGGACCCCTTTGGTCGTGGAAACGACCAACAGAAACGAACACGTGAAAACTCATATCATCCGCTGCGCCGCCGGGAGGGAACAGTAATGCTCCGCTTCCTGCTCCGGCGCATCCTGCAAGTCATCCCGGTCTTCATCGGGGCGACGCTCCTGGTCTATGCGATGGTCTTCGCAGTACCGGGCGATCCGATTCGCGCGCTCTTCGGCGAACGGCAGCCCAGTGAGGCCGTCATCAATGCTTTGCGCGCCCAATACAATCTGGACCAGCCGTTCTTCGTCCAGTACTTCCTGTTCCTGAAGAACCTGGTCTCCTTCAATCTCGGCACCGATTTCACCGGCCAGGCAATCTCCGAGATCCTGGCCCGGGTCTTCCCGGTCACCGCGATGCTGGCGGTTATGGCGCTGGTCTTCGAAGCGGTTTTCGGAATTGTCTTCGGCTTGGTCGCCGGCCTGCGCAAGGGTAAGCTCTTCGACGCGACGGTGCTCCTGACTTCCCTGGTGGTCATCGCGATCCCGACCTTTGTCACCGGCTTCGTGCTGCAGCTGGTCTTCGGACTCCGACTGGCCTGGGTGCCGCCGACCGTCGGACCCAACCCGACCTTCTTCTCGCTGCTCTTGCCGGCCATCGTGCTCGGCTTGATCTCCTTCGCCTACATCGTCCGGCTCACCCGGACCACGGTCGCGGAGAACGCCAATGCCGACTACGTCCGCACCGCCACGGCCAAGGGTCTGAGCCGGCGCCGGGTGATCAACGTGCACATCCTGCGCAATTCGATGATCCCGGTGGTCACCTTCCTGGGCGCCGACTTGGGCAACCTGATGGGCGGTGCGATTGTCACCGAAGCGATTTTCAACATCCCAGGCGTCGGCAAGAAACTTTTCGATTCGATCTTGCGCGGCGAGGGGCCCACGATCGTGGCCATCGTCAGTGCCCTGGTGCTGGTCTTCGTGCTGGCGAACTTGCTAGTCGATCTGCTCTACGCTTGGCTTGACCCGAGGATTCGTTATGAAAAGTAATCGCCGCATTGAACACTTCGTGGCCGACGTGGAGGAAACCCCGCTCGTCGCCACCGACTCCGCGGTTTCCGACGCTGCTCCGGCCAGCCTCTGGGCCGATGCCTGGCGGAATCTGCGCCGGCGTCCGCTCTTCATCGTCTCGGCACTCCTGATCCTGCTGGTTTTGGCAGTCTCGCTCTTCCCGCAATGGTTTTCCCAGGTGGATCCGGCTTCCTGCTCACTGAGCAATTCGCTCGTCGGCCCGGGTGACGGGCATCCCCTGGGCTACAACTTCCAGGGCTGCGATATCTACTCGCGGATGATCTACGGAGCCCAAGCCTCGGTCTCGGTCGGCATCCTGGCCACCTTGGGCGTGGTCTTGATCGGCGGCACGCTCGGTGCCCTGGCCGGCTACTACGGCGGGTTCCTGGACTCGGTGATCGCCCGTCTGGTCGACATCGTCTTCGCCTTGCCGCTGGTGCTCGGCGCGCTCGTGGTGATGCAGTCGCCGCTGTTCCGGGATAACCGGACGGTCTGGACCGTGGCCATGATCCTGGCGGTCTTCGGCTGGCCGTCGATAGCCCGGATCACCCGGGCGGCAACCCTGGAAATCCGGAATGCGGACTTCGTGGTAGCGGCCCGCTCGCTCGGGGTTTCGCCGTTCGGCGCCTTGATCCGGCACGTGGTGCCGAATGCGATCGCCCCGGTGATCGTGATCGCCACGGTCTCCCTGGGCACGTTCATCGTGGCCGAGGCGACGCTGTCCTTCCTGGGCATCGGGCTGCCGACCTCGGTCATGTCCTGGGGCAATGACATCTCCACGGCCCAAGCATCGATCCGGACCAATCCGGAAATCCTGATCTACCCGGCCGTCGCGCTCTCGATCACCGTGCTGAGCTTCATCATGCTCGGCGACGCGGTCCGCGATGCACTGGACCCGAAGGCGAGGAAACGATGAGCAGCAACCCAGAAAGCTCAGAGAACATCAGCAATCCCCGGCTCGATGACGTACAGATCACCGAGCCCGGAGCCGAGGACAAGCCCTTGCTGGAGATCCGGGACTTGGAGATCACCTTCAACACCGCCACCGGCAAGTCCAAAGGCGTCCGGAATGCCAGCCTCACCGTGATGCCGGGCCAGACCGTGGCGATCGTCGGCGAATCGGGTTCCGGCAAGTCCACCACCGCTTTGGCGGCGATCGGACTGCTGGCCAACAACGGCTCGGTCACCGGCGGAAAGATCATTTTTGATGGCGAGGACATCACCGAGGCGAACGAGAAGCGGATCACCCAGCTCCGTGGCAACTCGATCGGCATGGTCCCGCAGGATCCGATGTCCAACCTCAACCCGGTGTGGAAGATCGGTTTCCAGGTCAAGGAGACCTTGAAAGCCAATGGGCTTCCGGCCACCGACGCGGACGTCACCCGGGTGCTCACCCAAGCCGGCCTGCCGGACGCCGCACGGCGCGCCAAGCAGTATCCGCACGAGTTCTCCGGCGGCATGCGGCAGCGCGCGCTGATCGCGATCGGGCTGTCCTGCCAGCCCCGGCTGCTGATCGCGGATGAGCCGACGTCGGCCCTCGACGTCACGGTGCAGCGGCAGATCCTGGACCATCTGGAGAAGATGACCCAGGAACTCAACACCGCGGTGCTCCTGATCACGCACGACCTGGGCCTGGCCGCAGAGCGTGCGGAGAAGGTCGTCGTGATGTACCGCGGCCAAGTCGTGGAATCCGGGCCGGCCCTCGAGCTGTTGCGGAATCCGCAGCACCCGTACACCAAACGGTTGGTGGAATCGGCGCCGTCTCTGGCTTCGCGACGGATCCAGGTGGCGCACGAAGCCGGGATCGAAGCGAAAGAGGTCCTGGCGGCCGACGTCGATCCCCAAGCGCCGGATTTGTTGCAGGTCCGCGACCTCACCAAGGTGTACAAGCTCCGCTCCGGCGGGCTGGGCCGGTCGGTCGATTTCACCGCGGTGGACCAGGTCAGCTTCTCGATTGCCAAAGGCACCACGACGGCGGTCGTGGGCGAATCCGGTTCCGGCAAGTCCACGGTGGCCAAGATGATCCTGGGCCTGGAGAAGCCGACCAGCGGCTCGATCCTGTTCGACAATGTCGACTCGGCCGGGCTCAAGGGCTCGGACTGGTTCAAATTCCGGCGACGCGTGCAACCGATCTTCCAAGATCCCTACGGTTCGCTCGACCCGATGTTCAACATCTACCGGACCATCGAGGAGCCACTCCGGGTGCACCGGATCGGTGACAAGAAGAGCCGGGAAAAGAAGGTCCGTGAGCTGCTCGACGCAGTCTCGCTGCCGGCTTCGATGATGCGCCGGTTCCCGAACGAACTCTCCGGAGGGCAGCGGCAACGCGTAGCCATCGCCCGGGCCTTGGCCCTGGACCCGGAAGTGGTGATCTGCGACGAAGCGGTGTCCGCACTGGACGTGTTGGTCCAGGCGCAGGTGCTGAACCTGTTGGCGAATCTGCAATCGGAACTCGGCCTGACCTACTTGTTCATCACGCACGACCTCGCGGTGGTGCGCCAGATCGCGGACAACGTCTGCGTGATGGAAAGCGGCAAGCTGGTGGAAACCGGAACCACGAACTCCGTGTTCGACAATCCGCAGACCGAATACACCGAGAAGTTGCTGGCCGCGATCCCGGGCCGTGACTTGGAGTTGCATTCCGCCTGACCGCGCTGGTCGGTCTGATTGGACCGGCCGTCAGACCGCACTGGCCGTCTGATTGCAATGGCCGGTCAGGGCCAGTGGAGCTGACCGGCAAAACAATGGCCCCCGCCTTCCGGCGGGGGCCATTGTTTTCGAGCAGGCTCAGTCTTTTTTGAAGACGTCCTTGATTTTGTCTCCGACGTCCGAAGCGACGTCCTTGATCTTCTCGCCGACGTCCTTCAGCCCGGCCTCGCCCTGATCGGCGACGCCCTCGGCCTGCAAATCCTTGTTGTCCGTGGCCTCGCCGATTTTTTCCTTGGCCTGGCCAGCGAGGTCTTGTGCCTTGTTCTCTGCCTTGTCGAAAATACCCATGGTGTCTTTCCTCTCGCATTAGAACGTGGCCCTGATGGGCCCTCCGGCCGTTCGGGCCGTGGTCTCTGACCCTACCCGCTATTCCGGCATAACTGAACAGATCACGCTCTGCGTGAACACGCCGCAATAGCGCGCAATCCGGCTCGGCGGCGGTACCTCTCCTCCGCGGATTAGCGCCATTGCTGGTTGGCGGCGCCGGAACAGGTCCAGACTTTCACCGCGGAACCGACTACGGTCGCGTTGTCCATCACGTCCAAGCAGAGCCCGGAGGAGACCGAGACGATTGTGCCGTCGCTCTTGAGCGTCCATTTCTGGTTCGCACCGCCGTTGCAACTCCAGATGCCCACCGGGGAACCCGGTGCCGTCTTGTTGTCGAAGAGATCCAGGCACTTTCCGCCGTTGAAATCCGTTAACTCGCCGGCGCTGGAGGGATTCCACAACTGGCTGGCCGCTCCGATGCAGTCACCGATGTTCGCCGCCGCCCCGTTTTTCGCGCTCTGCCCGGCGACATCGAGGCAGCGGCCCGAGGCGACTCCGGTCAAGCTGGAACCAGAGTTCGCGACACTGGTTTCCTGGAGACTGATCGTCTGGCTCTGCGGGGTGCTGGTATCCGGCGTAATGCCTGCGGTCTTGGTCCAGTTCCGGTAGGGGCTGGTCTGCGCTTTGACCTCGCCGAGGCTGATCACCAAGCCGCTGTAGCGGTTGATGATCCGGTAGCTGTTGCTCTGCCCGGTTCCGGCTTGGACGAACCACTGCTGGCCGACGTTCCCTGCGGTGACGGTGCTGACCACCGGAGTGCTGCCCCAGGCCCGATTGGCCGGCGTCGCCGGTACGCCGAGCGCCAGGCCGGAGCCGGCGTTCGTGATCGTATAGGAGCCGTCGCCATTGCCTTTGAACTTCCATGCCTCCGACGCCGCCCCGCTGGCTGTCGGGACGACCGCCGTCGAACCCGTGCCGCTTTGGCTGAGCAGCTTCCCGGAAGCCGAGCTGATCAGGTACGCCTTGGCCGGATCCACCACCGGGGCCGCCGGTGCGTTCGAGCCGATCGTCACATCGAGGTATTCGCCACCGGCCTGATTTCCGTTGGCGTTCTTGGAACAGCTGATCGAGCAGTACGAACGGAAGGTCTTGCCGAGGATGTTCCCGGTGGTACCAGTGGCCGAATCGACCATCCAGCGGTACCAGGACGACGTCGAATAGTTGGGCGTGCTGCCCAGATCAACCCATTGCTGGGTGGCCAGGTCTTTGGTGCCGTAGAAGCGCAACGGCTTGATGCCGTCGGTCTCCGGCGTGCCGATGTACATGCCCAAGTAGGCATTGTAGGAAACGTTCATCACGAACAGATCCGTGCTCTTCAAGAGTTTGCCCGCGGCCACCTGCTGGTTGATGGTCCCGGTGTTGGCCGGATCGTAGTCCTGCGCGGTCGGCACGTAGCCGTCCGGATAACTGCTGGACACCGAGACGATGTTGCTTTCTTTTCCACCCAGACCGGGGGTCTGCCACTGGCCCTCGAAGTACTTCTGCCAGGAGCCCGGTGCCATCTTCTGCGAAATCGGCGCCCGGGCCACATGCTCCATGAAGCCGCCCCAGCCTCCGGTCTTGTTCACCACGCGCGAGCCGTAGTAGACGTAGAAATAGCCCGAGGCGGTATCCACCAGCAGGCGCTGGTCGCCATCGCCGTAGTAGTAGGTCTGGTTCGGGAATGCCGCGGTGTCGCCCCGAGTGGTGCTGTACGGCGACGTGATCACTTTGTCCTTGATCGTCCAGGTCTTGCCCTGATCCGAAGAAACCGCGTAATCGATGGCGTCGTAATGCAAGCCGTCGCCGAAGGGCGAAGGCGTGAATTCGTTGTGCACCAGGCCGTACCAATCGCCGGAATCCGGATCCACCCAGACGCTGGAGAGGTCGCAGTAGTTGCGCTGCGAGTAACTTGCATTGTTCGGGGCATAGGTCGAGGTGAGTCCGGTCGGGCTGTTGTTGCAGCGCCAGGTGGTGTCGTTGTTCTTGTCCTGCACGTTCGCCGGATTGACCGCGTTGCTGATCGGCGATTTCTTCGCATTGTCGAAATTGGTCCCGGTGTAGAACTCCCATTGGCGCGGGTTCGAGCTGAGGTCGGCCCCGTAGAGCGCCGCCGACTGCTGGAAGTAGAACGTCCCGTCCTTGTCGATGAACGGATTGGCCGGGGTGTCGGTCGGATAAGCATAGGACTTGGTCGGCCCACTGGTGATCGTGTAGCTGTCGGCAGCTTGGGCTTGCGCTGGCAACAGCGCCACGCCCAGGCACGCCGCCGCTATGCCGGCCAACACCGAGCGTGCTTTGTGGATCTTCATTGAATCCCCTCTCGCGGCGGCAAACCACACAACGCCGAACAGTACTCAACAGAATATGATACAAAATGATTCATTATGTGTGATTAAGATCATGAGTGATCAAGATGCCTTAAGCAAGCTTTGTCGGAACTTTTCCTTTCCGTCCGTTCTCCCGGAATGCCGATTCGGCCGTGGACTAGGCTCGATGCATGACTGAAGTTCGTTCCGCAGAAACCTTCGACGTGATCGTGATCGGCGCCGGTCCGGTCGGTGAAAATGTGGCCGACCGGATGGTCAAAGGCGGATTGTCCGCATTGCTGATCGAGTCCGAGTTGGTGGGCGGCGAATGCTCCTACTGGGCCTGCATGCCGTCGAAGGCGTTGATCCGCCCGGCGACGGCGTTGCGGGCCGCCCGTGACCTCGCGGGCTCCCGCGAGGCGATCAGCGGCGAGCTGGATGTTGCCGCAGTGCTGCAGCGGCGGAATTCCTTCGCCGCGAACTGGGAAGACCAGGGCCAAGCCGACTGGGTCAGCGCCGCGGGCATTGCCTTGATGCGCGGAAGAGCCTGGCTGACCGGACGGCTCAGCGTCGAAATCTCCGCACCGGATTCCGGCACCCATCTGGCCCAAGCCCGGCACGCGGTCGTGCTGGCCACCGGCTCGGTGCCGAATCTGCCGCCCATCGACGGTTTGGCCGGCCTGGACTTCTGGGGCACCCGGGAGGCCACCAGCGCTGCGTCGATCCCGAAAAGCCTCGCGGTACTCGGCGGCGGCGTCGCCGGCACCGAGTTGGCCCAGATCTACAGCCGGTTGGGCGCCCGAGTCAGCCAGTTGGTGCGCGGCGAGTTGCTTTCGAACCTTCCCGCTCCGGCCCGCGAATTGGTCCGCGATGCACTGCGCGCGGACGGCGTCCAACTGCGGGAGCACACCAGCCCGCAACGCATCCGCCGGGACTCCGCCGGATTCCACCTCGAGCTCGACGGCGAGACCGTCGTGGCGGACCAGCTGCTGGTCGCCACCGGCCGGACCCCGGCGACCGGGGATGTGGGACTGGCCGAGCTCGGCGCGGACGGCCTGTTCTCGGACCGGGGCAAGCTGATCACCGACCAGAGCGGCCGGGTTGCCGGTACCGATTGGCTGTACGCGGTCGGCGACGCTGCGGGCAAAGTCCTGCTGACCCATCAGGGAAAGTATGAAGCCCGGATCACCGGCGATGCGATTGCCGCGGCAGCCAAGGGCGGCTTCGGCGGAGCCGCCGAACCGTGGAGCAAGTTCGCCCAGACCGCCGACCAATACGCCGTGCCCAGCGTGATCTTCACCGATCCCGAGGTGGCCACCGTCGGCCGGAGCGCGGTTCAGGCCGAAGCCGACGGCGTCGTGGTCGATGAAGTCTCGTTGCCGATTGCGGTAGCCGGGTCCAGCCTTTACGCGGACGGTTACCGGGGCTGGGCGCAGCTGCTGATCGACCGCGACCAGCAGGTCCTCGTGGGGGCGACGTTCGTCGGCCCGGACGTCGCCGAATTGCTCCATTCGGCGACCGTCGCGATCGTCGGCGAGGTGCCGCTGCATCGGCTTTGGCATGCTGTGCCGGCCTATCCGACGATCAGCGAAGTCTGGTTGCGGCTGCTGGAGAAGCTGGGCCTCTAGGCGGAAAATCCCTCCTGCGCCAAATGCAGGATCGGGAACGGATTGCCGTCCGGATCAGTCTCCGAACGGCCGGTCTGCCGGAAGCCCACCCTGCGGTAAAAGGTGCATGCGCCAGGGTTCTGCTCGTTGACGTCGACCGCCAGCGGGCCAAGCCGTTCCGCCAGGAACTCGACCAGGGAACGGCCGATCCCCTGTCCGTGGGCTTGCGGGCTGACGAACAGCATTTCCATTTTCGTTCCGTCCAGGCCGGCGAAGCCGATCAGGGCGCCGCCGTCCGATTCAACTGCCCAGACCTGCAAGCCCGGCAGGTATTCGTTGCGGACCTTCGGCTCCCAGGCATCGATCTGCTCAGCGCTGACGAAATCGTGGGTGCGCTCCACGGCAGCCCGCCAGATCGCCGTCAACTCGGCGAAATCGGCATGCTTTGCTGGTCTGATCACGGGCATATTGCCATAGTACGATGCGCCGGTGGCGGTTGGCACGGGCATCCCGGGCGGACTCGGCTGCCGGATTGCCGGCCTGAACCGCCGAAGCGGCGCCCGAGTCCGTCGCGGATGTCTGCATATTTCTATTTGAACTGACTGGTCAGTTCAGTTAGAGTTGAGCAAGACATTGTTCCACTGGAAGGCCCCCACCGTGCTGATAGCGCAGCAACTCAGAGTCAAAGGCCGGCATTACGACCTCGTGCCGCCGACCTCGCTGCAGGCGTCGAGCGGCTCCTTGCTCCTCGTCGCCGGGGAATTGCAGCCGCAGCGCACCGCACTCGCCCTGACACTCAGCGCCCGGATGAAACCCAGCGATGGCAAGATCAGCTGGGACCGGAGCTCCAATCTGGGCCATTTGCGCAGGCGCAGCGCGTTGATCGACTCCCCCGGCGTCAATGAGCCGGAGCAGCATCTGAGCGTCAAAGACCTGGTCACCGAAGACCTGGCCCTGCTGCCGCGACGCTACCGCGGGATCCGGCGCGGTGCCGACTGGATCAAGGTGAACGCCTTTGAAGACATCGCCGACGTCTGGGTGGATGAAGTCCCGGCGGCGCGCCGGCTCGGACTGCTCTGCGCTTTGGCCCTGGCCAATCCGGAAGTCGATCTGCTGCTGGTCGATTCGCCGGACCGGCACTGTTCCGACCCCGCCGACTGGTTGCCGCAGCTGGAAGCGCTCGCCCAAGATCCGGGCCGGCCGTTGTGCATCGTGGCAACGGTCACCGCAGTCCCGGAACAGTGGACCGGAGCAGTCGTCCGCTTGGCCAATCCGACGCTGCCCGCTGCGGAGCCGGCAACCGGGCCGGACGCCGCCGCGGAGCCAGAAACCCGAGCCTTAGAAGTCGAAGAATCGCAGGACAACTCATGACCGTTTTCCGCTTGGCCCTCTCCGAGCTCAAAAGGATGACCGGCGGGCGGCTGCCGAAACTCACCATCCTGGCGATGACCCTGGTCCCGCTGCTCTACGGCGCGGTCTACCTGTATGCGAACTGGGATCCCTACGGAAACCTGAACCAGGTCACCGCGGCGATCGTGGTCGACGACCGCGGCACCACCACCTCGGACGGCAAGGAGCTCAAGGTCGGCGAGCAGGTCGCGCAGAACTTGGTCGACGGCAAGAAGTTCAATTGGGTGGTCGTCGATTCGGATCAGAATGCCGATGCCGGCGTGGCCGACGGCAGCTATTCCTTCGCGCTGAAAATCCCGCAGGACTTCTCCGCGAACCTGGCCTCGCCGTCGAACTTCGATTCGGCCAAGCAGGCCATCCTCAAGGTCACCACGAACGACGCCAACAACTACCTGCTCTCCACCATCGTGGACAAAGTGACCACCCAGGTGCACGCCTCGGTGGCCAAACAGGTCGGCGAAACCACTGCCAACCAGCTGCTCACCGGCTATGGCACGATTCATGCGCAGATCAGCAAAGCGGCCGACGGCGCGCAACAGCTCTCCGGCGGCGCCAACTCCCTGCGCGACGGCATTGCGCAGCTGCGCGACGGCGTCGTCCAACTGCATGCCGGGAGCACCGAGCTCGCCAACGGAGCCGGTCAGCTCGCCGAGGGGCAGGGCAAGCTCGCGGCCGGAGCCGAGCAACTCAGCGGCGGCGCCAACCAGCTCACCAGCGGACTGGCCGAACTCAAAAACAAAACCTCCGGGCTGCCCGCCGCCACGCAACAACTCTCCGACGGCGCGGCCCAAGTAGCCGCCGGCAATGCCCAGCTCAACAGCAAAGTGCAGGCCGCCGTCGGCAGTCTCGCGCAGCTGGACCAGGGCGCGGCACAAGCAATCCAGGACCAACTCGGCATCCTGGAAAAGAATGGCGTCATCAACGCCGACCAACGCCAGCAGATCACCGACGCCCTGCAGAGCTCCGCGCTGAACACCGCGATCAAGGACGCCAAAACCAAAATCACCACCGATGCCGCGGACGTGCAGCGGCTTGCGGACGGCTCGCAAGCGGTAGCCAACGGCGCGGCCACCCTGGCCGCGGCAACTCCGGCGCTGTCCGGCGCGATCGGCCAGGCGAACGACGGCGCAGCCCGGCTGGGTGCGGGAGCCGGCACCCTGGCCAGTTCGCAGCAGCAAGCGGTGGCCGGCGCCAACAAGCTCGCTGCAGGGGCCAGGTCCCTGGACGATGGCGCCGCCAAGCTCGACGACGGCTCCGCGAAACTCGCCGACGGCGCGAATGCCCTGGCCGACGGCGCGAACACCCTGTCCACCCAGCTGTCCGCTGGGGTCAACCAGATTCCGAATCCGGACGAGGCCGCAAAAGCCAATGCCTCGAAGGTGATCGGCGATCCGATCGCGATCGATTCGCTCGCGCAGACCAAGGCGGCCAACTACGGCGCCGGCCTGGCCCCGTTCTTCCTGGTCCTGGCACTGTGGGTGGGCGCCTTCATCTTGATGCAGACCATGCGGCCATTGACCCAGCGGGCGCTGGCCTCGAACGCGCCGGCCTGGAAGATCGCGATCGGCGGCTGGTTGCCGTTCCTGACCGTCTCGGTGGTGCAAGCGGTCGTGCTCTATTCGGTCGTCCACTTCGGCCTGGGCCTGGAACCCAGCTACCCGGGCTGGACCCTGGTGCTGTTGCTGCTGGCATCGATGGCATTCACCGCCCTGATCCAGGGCATCGTGGCGCTGCTCGGCTCCTCCGGCAAGTTCGTGGTGCTGATCCTGCTGGTGCTGCAACTGGTCGCTTCAGGAGGCACATTCCCCTGGCAGACCACGCCGGAACCGCTGCACGCGCTGCATCAGATCCTGCCCATGGGGCACGTCGTCGACGGCATGCGGATCCTGATCTACGGTGCGGATCTGAGCCGGATCGCGCCGATCATCCTGGGCCTGGTGGGCTACACCCTGTTCGGCTTGCTGCTCTCCTACCTGGCGGCACGGAAACACAAGTTCTGGACCCTGAAGACCCTGCAGCCGGAGATCGCGGTATGAGCGGGGAGGCCAACACCATGAAGCGCCCGGAACGGACCATGATCACCCGGCAAAAGCTGTTCGAGGCTTCGATGCAGCTGATCGGCGAGCGCGGCCCCGCCGAAGTCACCGTCGACGAAATCGCGGCCGCAGCCGGGGTGTCCAAAGGAACCGTGTACTACAACTTCGGCTCCAAGTCGGAGTTGATCGCCCAGCTGCTCGAATACGGCGTGCAGTTGCTCGAGGAACGGCTGGCTCCCGACGAGTCGTTGCCCTCGCTGCAGGCGCTGGAATCGGTACTGGGCAAAACCCTGGACTTCTTCTCGGAGTACCCGTCATTCACCCAGTTGCTGGTCTCCGAGATGTGGCGCACGCCCAGCGAATGGCGGGACACGCTCAGTTTGTTGCGCGAACGGCTGTTCAGCCTGGCCGGCCTGACCTTGGCTCGGGTCACCGCGGAACACGAGGTGCGCGACGACGTCGACCCGGAAATCATCGTCGGCATGACCCTGGCCGCCGCCCTGGTGATCGGTTTGGACCGCCAGGTCTTCCACCCGAACCGTCACCGGGAGGATGGGGTTCGCGCCCTGATGACCGTGATGCACGGTTACCTCAAAGCGCCTTCGGCCTGAAGTCCGGCGCCCCGTGCACGCCAACCGCACCGGCCGGCTGCTAACGGCTGCCGACGGGCACTGCCGGTTCGGCCGAAACCGGCTCCGCTGCAGTCGGTGGGATCGCCCGGGGCTTGCGGCCGAAGCGGATCACCGCCGTCGCCACTCCGGCGAGCAGCAGGCCGCCGCCGACGAGTTCCGGAACGGTCGGTGCTTCATTGAGCACCAGCCAGGCCGAAGCGATGCCGATCACCGGAATGAGCAGGGTGAACGGTCCGACCACCGCGGACGAGTACTTGCCGAGCAGGTAGTTCCAGATGCCATAACCGACAATCGTGGAAATGAATGCGGTGTAGAGCGCCCCGAGCACCGCCGGCAGTGCGATGTGGCTCAAGGCGAAGCCGATCCGTTCGGGACCTTCGAGGAAGAACGAGAGCGCGAACATCGGCACCGGCACCACCGCCGCAGTCCAGACCACCAAGCTCAACCCCGAGGCCCCGACCTTGGAATCTCTCAGCACCTGCCGAGAGATGACATTGCCGATCGACCAGGACAACGCCGCAGCCAGGCCCAGGATGAACGGCAGGATCGGGGCCACCTGGGCCCTGCCGACGCCGACCACCACCAGGCCGACGATGCCCAGACCGATGCCGATCGATTGGCCCAGATTGGGCCGCTCCTTCACGAAGAGCATCGCGATGAGCACGGTCAGCAGTACTTGGGCTTGCAGCACCAAGGGCGCCAATCCCGTGGGCAGGCCCAAATGCATGGCCAAATACATCAGGCCGAATTGCCCGGCGTTGACCGCCACCCCCAAGGCCACGACCACCCGCCAACCCACTTTGGGCGGTTTGACGAAGAAGATCAACGGGAAAATCACCAGGAGGAAGCGCAAGGCCACGGAAAGCATCGGCGGGATGGACTGCAAGGTGGCATTGATCGCCAGGAAATTGACGCCCCAGATCAGGGCGACAAGTACGGCGAGGAGGGCATGCTTCGGCTTCATGATTCCACTGTGGCAGCAAAGTCGTTTAAGTAAAAGAAAATCTTTCGGCGCTTGACGATGTACCATTGCTTCATGATTGATGTCATGGCAGTCCGCGCCCTGGTGGCCGTCGAACAAAGCGGCTCGGTGGTCAAAGCGGCCGAATCCATGGGTTACAGCCCTTCTGCGATTTCGCAGCAGATCAAAAAGTTGGAAAAGCAGTCCGGCGTCGCACTCCTGGAACGTTACGGTCGCGGAGTGCTGCTGACCGAACGCGGCAAGACCTTGGCCGAACGCGGCCGGCAGATCCTCGACGACGTCGAACTCCTCGAATCCACGCTCTTGGCCGATCCGGAGAAGCCGGAGGGCACTTTACGGGTCGCCACGTTTTCCACCGCCAGCCGCGGCCTGGTGGCGCCGATCCTGAAAAAATTGGACGGCAGCGGCGTACGGCTCTCGATCATCGGCGAAGATCCCCGCGAAGCCGTGGACCGGGTTGCCACCGGGCAGGCTGATCTTGCCGTCGTGCACGACTGGCAATCCGTGCCGCTGGCCATTCCGGACCACCTGGAAGTCGAAAATCTCTGCCTGGACGACGCCGACGTCCTGGTCAACTCGGGGCATCGGCTGGCCGGCGCCGCCGAGGTCTTCCGGCGCGATCTGCTCGAGGAAGCCTGGATCAGCACACCTGCCGGCGCCATCTGCAGCGAAGCATTGATGCAGGTTTTCGCAGACCTGGGGCGGGTGCCCAACGTCCGGGCCTACGACCCGGATTTCTCCACCCATCTTGAATACGTCTCGCTCGGCGTGGCGATAGCCCTGGTGCCGCAGCTCGGCCGGCCGCCACTGCCGGAGAACGTGATCCCGATTTCAATCTCGGACATGTGCAACCAGCGCCAAGTGCAAATCGTCTACCGCAAGACCATGGCCGCCAGCCCGGCGATCCGGCACGTGGTGGAACTGCTGCACCACGCCGCCGAGCAGATCTAGGCACACGCCGCAGCCCCGCCCCCAGGCCCGTCCAATCCGAAGCTTCGGTGGGCTAGGACGTCCCTGCCCACTGAAACACGCAATTGGACGGGCCTGGGAGGGGCTAGCGCGGAACGACGAAGTCGGCCAACCTGGCGTCTTGGCCGTCCAGCTCCGCCCAGGTCGACGAATGCTCCAGGACCGCGAAGGCCGCCGTCGGGAACCGCTCCGCCAAGTCCAGGTAGGCATCCTGGTCCGAATCCCGGGAGGCCAGGCGCAATGCCACATCCTGCACCGTCGGGAAATGCGAAATCAGCAGCAGCGAAGTCACGGTTTCCGGGACGTGGTTGATCATCGCGAGCATCCGTGCCGCACCGCCGTCGTACAAATCGTCTTCGAGCTTCGGCGTGGGAGCCAAGTCGCCGAGTTCCTGGCAGACCCAGGTGCAGGTCTGCCGGGTGCGCAATGCCGAAGAACAGAGGATGAAATCCGGGACCACCCCGTGCTGCAGCAACCAGCGGCCGGCCAAGGGCGCCTCGCGGTGGCCGCGGGCGGCCAACGGCCTTTCATGATCGGCCACGCCCCGCGGATAATCCGCTTTGGCATGGCGCATCAAGACCAACCGTTTGAGCTGATGAGCGCCGGAAACCATCCAGCCAGTCTATGGCTAGATCGAGTACTCCGGCGCGGCCCAGACAATCACTTCGGGGTGCTCGTAGAAGCGGTAGCCCTCGCCGCGAACCGTGCGGACGGTATTCGCCAATCGCCCCAGCTTGGAACGGAGCCTACGGATGTGCACGTCGATGGTCCGTTCGTTCGGCACCTCTTCGGCATTGCGCCACAACCCGTCGAGCAATTCGTCGCGGCCAACCGTCCGGGTGCCGTTTTCCACCAGGTAGTTGAGCAGTTCGAATTCTTTGAAGGTCAGATTCAAGGTGTCGCCGTCCAAATGGACTTCACGCCGGGCCAGATCGATCAGCACACCTGCCGGGCGGGATTCCTGGGTCGGCAGCGGGCGCGGCTCGCTGCGCTGCCGGGGGGCGACGGTCGGATCACCGAACGTGGACCGCACCACGTCCAAGGCAGAACCGGGCGCGTCGGCCGGGGCGATCGCCACCGCCGCGTAGCTCTGCGCTTGCGGCACCAGCGACTGGGCGTAGGCACGGATGTCTTGGGCGAGCTTCGCCAACGAAGTCCCGTTGGCCGCGGCCGCTTCCTCGTCGATGCCAAGGTAGAGCACGAAACCGTGCGCGACATTGTCTTGGCCAACCCCGCGAACAGCCTGATCCGCACCCGCCACGAGCGGCGTCGGCGCAGTCATCGGCTGCGTCTGCGGCACCGAGCGCAGGGTCCCGGCCGGCTGATAGCCGTGACCGGCGGGGCCGCTCTGTCCGAAGGGCGAAATTCCGGTGCGGGAAACTTTATTGGCGTTGCGAACGGAGATGTGCACGTATCCGGGTGCAATTGACATGATCTGACCTCGTTGTGAAATGCCGATGTTCAGTGATCGGCTCGAATGCCTGACTTCGCTTGGTTTACCGCGAAGGGTGCCCGTCATTGGGCTGGCCGGATTGGCCGTGTGCCTGGAACTCTTCAGATGGTGAGGCTAGGCATGCATTCGACAACAGCACATGGTTCCATCGACGGGTACGTCAGACAGAGTCGCTGCGGCTGCAGATGCGCTTGAGTGGATCTTCACATATGAAGTGTGCAACGTAATAATCCGAACTTGCAAGTAACAATGACCCATTTCGTCCACATTCTGAGACATTTCAGCGATTTGTGAGGCAAGTCACAGCCGATCGGTGTTCTGAACTTTATTCGATTGTTCGTGTCATTTGGCTATAGCCACATGCGTTAGCGAGCCACGCTGGCTTATTTCGTGAATTAAGTTTGGCTCCAGACGTTGTTGGTTGCCAAGTCGCCGTTTCCGGCACCAACCGTCAAGCCCGATCGGGCAGTCAACGTATCACTCTTTGAGCACCGGGGCTTTCCCGGGGCGTCAGCGCCGGTCAATCCGATTGCGGCCGGCTCGGGCACTCAACCGGCCATGAAATCGTTGGAGTGCTCATAGCACCGGCTGGCAGGGGATCCAGTCTGCTCGAGCCTAAACTTGTTTCACAGCTTGCACAGTAGATCTCCAGTCATCTCCAAGACCAATCATGTGAAACTGTCAGAAAGTTGAATTATGGCTACCACTCGATCATTCACCGAAAATCTGCCCCGGCTCAACCACCCGGATGGTTCACCGATCCGCGCTCTGGTGGTCGACGACGAGCCCAGCTTGGCCGAATTGATGTCAATGGGCCTGCAAATGGCCGGCTGGGACGTGCAAGTCGCCCACGACGGCAATGAGGCACTGAAGATCGCCCGGGAATACCGGCCCGATGTTTTGGTGCTCGACATCATGCTTCCCGGGTTCGACGGCGTCGAACTGCTCGGCAAAATCCGGGTCTTCGCGCCGAATATCCCGGCGCTTTTCCTGACCGCGAAAGACGCGGTGCAGGACCGGGTGGCCGGACTCACCGCGGGCGGCGACGACTACGTCACCAAACCGTTCAGCATGGAGGAAGTCTTGCTCCGGCTGCACCGCATCGTGCAGCGCGCCGGCGTCACCGCCGAAGACTCCGCTGAAGTACGGGTGGGCGATCTGGTGCTCAACCACGACACCCGGCAGGTCACCCGGGGCAATGACGACGTCACGCTCACCGCGACCGAGTTCGAACTGTTGCGCTACCTGATGGAGAACCCCAAGCGCGTCATCAGCAAAACCCAGATCCTGGACCGGGTCTGGAATTACGACTTCGGCGGACAAGTCAACATCGTCGAGTTGTACATCTCCTACCTCCGCAAGAAGATCGAAGCGAATCACCCGCCGATGATCCACACGGTCCGCGGTGCAGGTTACATCCTCAAACCGGCTGATCAGTGAGTTCTGAGCAGGACCCCAAAGCTGTCGGCCCGGAACCGGCCCCCGAGCAGATTTCACCCGGCGGGCCGGTTCCGGAACCGCAAAACTCCACACCGGCCGATTCCGACCACCTGGCGGGCAGTGCTTCCGGAGGCCCCGGCAGCCCGGCGAAGGGCGGCGACTCTGCCGGCTGGGCCGCCAAGTGGCGGCGCGAGCTTCCGGACTGGGCCAGGCCGTCGCACTGGAACCTGCGGACCAAAATGGTTCTGGCCACGTTGTCCTTGCTGACCGCGATCTGCTTCATCGTCGGGCTGGTCTGCTACCTGACCATCAGCATCACTTTGAATGCGCAGTTGAACGCCTCGCTCACCGATGCTTCGGCACGGGTCACCGCCACCTACAAATTCGGCACTTCCATCGACAAGATCCCCGGGATCCGGCCGGGTACGATGTTCGCCGTGGTCCAGGACGGGGCGCTGCGCGGCAACCTGCAATACCTCACGAACCAGCCGGAGCAGACCGGCTCGTTTACGCTGTCCACCCGGGACCAGAACGCCCTGCTCACGATCACCCCGTCGAAGGACGCGGTCGACCGCAAATTCGACTTCGGCGAATTCCGGGTGATCGCGCGGACCATGCCGGACGGCAACCTGGTGATCACCGGCCTGCCAACCGGGGATCTGCACGAAACCCAAGCGGCACTGCTGCTGACCATCGTGCTGGTTTCCGCCTCCGGTCTGATCGCCATGGGGCTGGTCGGCGCGGTGATCATCCGCCGCGCCATGGCGCCGCTGGACAAACTCGCCGCCGTGGCGACCAGGGTCTCCCAGCTCCCGCTCGACGAAGGCGAGGTCAAACTCGCCGAGCGGGTGCCGCCGTCGGCCGCCAACAACTTCACCGAAATCGGCACCGTGGGCCTGGCGCTCAACCGGATGCTGGACAACGTCGCTTTCGCGCTGCAATCGCGCCAGCGCAGCGAAACCAAGGTGCGCCAGTTCGTCGCCGATGCCAGCCATGAACTCCGGACCCCGCTGACCGCGATCCGCGGCTACACCGAGATGCTCAAGATGACCGAGGATCTGAGCCCGTCCGGTGAGAAGTCATTGTCCCGAGTGGAATCCCAGTCCAAACGCATGGGTGCCATGGTGGAGGATCTGCTCACCCTGGCCCGGCTCGACGAAGGCAAGCCGCTGGAGTTGAAAGACACCGAGATGACCCAGTTGGTGGTCGAGACCGTGAACGACATGAAGGTCGCGATCACGGACCACAATTGGCGGCTCGACCTGCCCAGCGATCCGTTCATCATCAAGGCCGACGCCGGCGCGATCCGCCAAGTGCTGCTCAATCTGCTTTCCAATGCGGCCAAACACACGGACGCCGGAACCACCGTGACCACGAGCTTGAAGCTGGTGGAAGGGGATCTGCTCCGGCTCACCGTGGCGGACAACGGTCCAGGCATCCCGGAGGAATTCCAGGCGGCGATCTTCGACCGGTTCTCCCGGGTCGATGCCGCCCGTTCCGGCCATGACGGCACCACCGGACTGGGCCTGTCGATCGTGCAGGCCATCGTCCAGGCGCACGGGGGGCGGATTTCACTGCGGTCGGTGCCCGGAAAGACCGAGTTCATGGTGGACCTGCCGCGCAAGCGTTGAGTTTGCCCGGATCCGATCCGCGAACCTCACCCTTTGGCTGCCCGGCCCAACTTCAGGCTGGGCAGCACGGCGGCGAACTGCGCCCGCAACGAGGTGTGGTTCCGGTGCCGCAGGATCAGCAAGGCCGCGATGCCGGCCAGCAGGGCGGCGACGCCGCCGACGATGAGCGAAAACCGGGGGCCGAGCGCGGTGCCCACCCAGCCGACCAGCGGCGCTCCGATCGGCGTGCCGCCCTGCATCACCGCCATGTACACCGCCAAAACCCGGCCGCGGAATGCCGGATCGGTGGTCAGCTGCACCGTGGTGTTGCAGAGGTTCAGAAAGGTCATCGCAGCGAGGCCGATCGGAATCAAGGCGAGCGCGAAGAGCCAGAAACTCGGTGCGAAAGCAGCCACGATGGTGAAGCTGCCGGTGGCCAGAGCAGCTGCGACGATGTACGCCATGCGGACGCTTTTGCGCCGCGCGGCGATCAACGTCGCGGCCAGCGTGCCCACCGCCATCACGGTACCGAGCAGGCCGTATTCGCCTGGCCCCTGGTTGAAGACGGCGGTGGCCATCAAGGCATTGGTGATCTGGAAGTTCATGGTCAGCGTAGCCACCAGGCTGACCAGAATCATGATCATCAGCAGGTCCGGGCGCTGTTTGATGTAACGCAGGCCTTCGCGGATCTGCCCTTTGCCGCGTGGTGCTTTGGCCGAGGGGTGCAGTTCTGCCGGGCGCATCTTGGCCAGCGAGATGATCACCGCGCCGAAGCTCGCCGCATTGATCAGGAAGGCCGGGCCGGTGCCCAACCAGGCGATCAGCAGGCCGGCCAGACCGGGGCCGGCCAAACGGGCCAGATTGAACGAAGTCGCATTGAGCGCGACGGCATTGGGCACGTCCGGGGCCTCGACCACTTCGGAGACGAAGGCCTGGCGCGACGGGGCGTCGATCGCGCTGCCGACGCCGAGCAGCAGTGCGAGCAAGTAGACGTGCCACAGCTGCACGGTATTGGTGACCACCAGGAGACCCAAAATCAAAGCGCAGGAACCCATCGCGGTTTGGGTGATCAGGAGGATTTTCCGCTTCGAGTAACGATCGCCCAGCAAGCCGGCCCAGGGTCCGAGGATCAGGATTGGCAGGAACTGCAGACCGGTGGTGATGCCGACCGCGGTTCCCGAATGGTCGGTCAGCACCGTGAGCACGAGCCAGTCCTGGGCGACCCGCTGCATCCACGTGCCGATATTGGACACCAGGGCGCCGGTGACCCATAACCGGTAGTTGAAGACCTTCATCGCGCTGAACATGCGGGTCATCCGGCAACTCCGGTCATTTGGCGGCCATTTTCTGCAATATCTCCGCTGCTTCCCGTAACGTCTTGCGCTCCTCATTGCTCAGTTTGGCCAACCGCTTTTCCAGCCACTCGTTCCGGCGTTGCCGGGTGTCGGTCAGCACTTCGCGGCCGGCCGCGGTCAGCTCCGCGAGCACTTGCCGTCCGTCGCTGGGGTGCGGCAAACGGTTGACCAGCCCGGCCGCTTCGAGTCCGTTGACCGTGCGGGTCATCGACGGCGCCTGGACGTGTTCGGCATCCGCCAGTTCGCGCAAAGTCAACGGACCGTGGCCCAGCAGGGCGAGCACGGTGAACTGGCCCGCGGTGATCGATTCCGTCGTGGCTTCCACCCGGAGCCTGCGTGACGTGCGCATGATCGCCATCCGCAGTTCCACCGCGAGCGAGGCGCTTTTCTTCCTGGCTTCCATATTTACTTAGCATAGGTCATTAGCTTTGCTAAGTAAATATGGGAGTCTTCCGCCTGTTACCGAAATGTGACTTCTCCGGCAACCTCACGTATCGTGTATTGAGTGCCGGCAACAGCAGGCACGGCCTCCGGGAGTTCGCCGAGCTCTGCCGCTACCGGATGGATCCAGCAATACCGGCAGAGACGGGGAAACCAATTTCGGCTGCCGATCCTGGGCGGCCTTGGGGTGAAGCCTTGAAATTCAAGGCCGGATGCTCTCCATCCGAATCCGACAGCTCACCTCGCAGGCAAAGAGAGAGGCACCACTACGTGACCACTTCGTCACGCCGCACGCTCGCGCGGCACGCCGCTTTGCCCGGTGAAAGCAACTCCGGACCGGCGCCGCGGAATTCTTCCGGTTCCAGCAGGGGACGCCGTCGTGCCACGCCGCAAAAAGGCACCTTGGGCCAGCTCTGGGACGCCACGCCGAAAGCTCCCGCCCAGCGCGTCGCCGCGGTAGCCGTGGCCGGCGTCATGGTCGCCGGCATCGCGACCACCGGCCAAGCCAACACCCCCGAACCGCAAGTGGTTTCAGAGAACGCCGCTGCCACCGCGATCACCGCGAACGCCGCAGCAAACCTCGACTTCGCCCGAGTGGCCTCCAAGTCGATCCCGGCGGAAAAGAAGGCGGGCAGCACCACCGATGCCGCGTCCTCGGAAATCCAGGCGGTCAACGACCCCAAAGCGGCCCAGGCTTTCGCCGCCTCGCAGCTGGGCAGCTTCGGCTGGGATCAAAGCCAGATGTCCTGCTTGGTGTCACTGTGGACCCGCGAATCGGGTTGGCGGACCACTGCGGAGAACCCGTCGTCCTTGGCTTATGGCATCGCCCAGTCGCTGCCGGCCGAAAAGATGGCAACTACTGGCGCCGATTACCGGACCAATTACAAAACCCAGATCACCTGGGGCCTGGGCTACATCAAGCAGCGTTACGGCAGCCCCTGCGGAGCCTGGGGCAAATCGCAGGCGGTCGGCTGGTACTGAGCAGCCGATGCTTAAATCAACAGCGGTTGGCGCCACACGGCGCCAACCGCTGTTGATTTAATAGGTGATCTTCTGGCTCTTGAAGTTGTAGTACTCCGTTGACGGCTTGAGCCACAGGTACACCAGTGCAGCCACCGAAACGATCAGGGTCAGAATCCCGAAAATCATGTTTGCCAGGACCAGGGTGTGGTTGGCAGAATTCGAAATCAACGAGACCAACCCGCCGATGATGCCGATTGCCGCGAAAACCGTGGCCAGGATCCGAGCCCATTTCCGTCCGGCGTTGTTCGCCATGGCCATCCAGATCCACAAGCCGGTGCCCACCACGATGCCGAAGATCACGCCGACATAGGCGACAACCCGCGCGATCGTCGCCGCAGCCTCGTACTCGCGGGCACTCAGCTGCACGTCCGTGCTGTTCAGGCCCAGCTGAATTCCCAGCTCCACGGTGAACAGGCCGAAGATTCCGCCGATCAGGGCCAAAGCGGCACCGACATACATCAACAGCACCGCGATCTTGATGCTCTGCGGCCGCTCCACCTCGGCCAGCTGCGGCGCCGCGTAGTTCCCCGGGTACGCCGGGAACTGCGGCTGGCCGTAGGGCGCTTGGCTTTGTGGGGCGCCGTACGGAGCTTGCGGTTGCGGCGCAGCATAAGGCGGTTGCTGTTGCGGTTCGCCTTGCGGGCCCGGGTACGGTGGTTGCGCCTGGTTCACCGGCTGGCCATAGGCCGGCGGCTGCGGTTGGCCAATGGCCGGTTGACCAGCGGGCTGCTGGCCATAAGGCGGCTGTGGAGCACCGTACGGTGGCTGACTTTGCTGCGGCTGGCTCGGGGCTGCTTGATTCGGCTGCTCCGGTTCGCCGTGCTGCGGCTGATTCGCGGGTCCGGGTGGCACACTGGGGGGCTGGAATTGGTCCATATTCAGAGCATATCCCCGAACCGCGCAGCCGGCTCGGACTTTCTGCAACACACAGCGGCAAAACAGCCCCGCTGCCCGTCCAATCGCGACGTTCAGTGGGCAGGGACGTCTGAGCCCACTGAACTTGTGATTTGGACGGGCCTACCAAGGGCGGACATGCGAGGCCCAACCAGGTTTGCCAAGGCCCGGCTTCGCCGATCCCCGCTCAGGTTTGCGGGCACGCCCGACGTCGGCCGCGGTGCCAGCGCGCATTCAGCCGACGACGCCGTAAAGCCGGTCGCCGGCGTCACCCAGGCCCGGGACGATATAAGCCTTGTCGTTGAGCCCTTCGTCGATCGAAGCCAGCACCACGGTCACGTTCGAATCTTCGTGCTGCTCGCGGAGTGCCTCGATGCCTTCCGGTGCGGCAAGCAGGCAAATGCAGGTGATGTCCATCGCACCGCGGTCGAAGAGGAACTTGATCGCTTCGCGCAACGTCGCCCCGGTGGCCAACATCGGATCCAATACGTACACCTGGCGTCCAGTCAGGTCGTCCGGCAGCCGCTCGGCGTAGGTGATCGCTTCCAGAGTTTCTTCGTTCCGCGCCATGCCCAGGAAGCCGACTTCCGCCGTCGGCAGCAATCGAGTCATGCCCTCGAGCATGCCCAAGCCGGCGCGCAGAATCGGCACCACGAGTGGCGTGGGCTTGACCAAGCCGGTGCCTACGGTACTGGTGACCGGGGTTTCGATCTGCACCGGCTCGACGCGCACCTCCCGGGTTGCCTCATAAGCGAGCAGTGTCACGAGCTCTTCGGTCAACAGCCGGAAGACCGGCGAAGGGGTATCTTTTTCCCTCAGGACGGTGAGTTTGTGGGCAACAAGGGGGTGGTCTACTACCAGAACGCGCATAGCTAAAAACTACCATTGGCAAGTGGATACGATTGAGTGTGCCCTCTGATCCCACTCCCCCCGATTCCACGGTTGCCGCCCGGCAAGCAGTGCGCGGTGATCTCGATTCCTGGATGGGCCTTGCCTTGGCGGAGGCCAGCGCTGCCTTGAGCACCGCAGACGTGCCGATCGGTGCCGTCGTGCTGGATCCCTCGGGTGCGGTGATCGGCCGCGGACGGAACCGGCGCGAAGCCGACGGCGACCCCACCGCGCATGCCGAGCTGCTGGCAATCCGGGAGGCTGCAGCTACGTTGGGTTCTTGGCGGCTGACCGGCTGCACCCTGGTGGTCACTCTGGAGCCTTGTGCCATGTGTGCCGGCGCCACGGTGCTCGCCCGGCTGCCCCGGGTGGTCTTCGGCGCCTGGGATGAGAAGGCCGGGGCTTCGGGTTCGGTTTTCGATGTTCTCCGCGAGCCGCGGCTCAACCACTGGGTCGAGGTTCTTCCCGGCGTCCGCGAGGCCGAGTGCGCGCAATTGCTGCGCGACTTCTTCGCCGGTCAGCGTGCCGATTGAGCACGCCGGGCGGCCCCGCAGTGCGGCAGCTCTTCCGCTCATCCTGGCGGTTCGCCGTCGTCGGGCTTTCCAGCAATCTGCTCGGCTACCTGCTGTTCGTGGGCCTGTCGCTGCTCGGAGCCTCGGCATTCGCCGCACTCACCGCGAGCTTCCTGCTGAGCATGGTGATCAGCTACTTCGGCAATCGCGGATTCACCTTCGCACACCGCGGCAGCTGGCGGAAGTCCGGGCTGAAATTCCTTGCGGTCGCCGCTTTCGCCTATTGCTTCAACTTCGGCATCCTCTGGCTGTTCGTCCAGCTCTGGGGCATGCCGCAGATCGTGGTGCAGTTCTTCGCGGTCGGCGCAGTGGCGTTATGCACTTTTACCCTGATGCGGTTGTGGGTGTTCCCGGCGCGTGCTGACGCTTAGCGTGAAACCGGTGCCTAGCGTGAACTTGCCGCGCGCAGGGCATCGATGCGCTTCTGCCGGGACTTTGGCGAATCCAGGCTGAAGGAGCGGAAGTCGCCCAGATCCTCGCGAATATAGGCTTCAACCTCGGCGATCCCCTTTTTGACCGCGGCGGTGGGCTTGCGGAACGTCCAGGCCACCAACTCTTCCCTGCCCGGATCGAATTGCCACATCCCGATAATCTGCCCGCGGTCGAAGATCGGGTGGTCCGACAGGTCCGCAGAGAGCCCCAGCGGCTTTTCGCCGAGCACTGAGCGGTCGGAATCCTCGTCCGCCAACAACTCGGGGGCGTTCCGCTTGAGCAAGGTCAGGCCGTCGGTGCCGGCCAGCAATTGGATTTGTTCGTCGTCGGGCGCGCGGAAGTCTTCGAAGGCATCGCGGTCTTGGGGCAGCTGCCAGAAGCCGTCCTGCTCGACGGCGCCCAGCTCCAGGAGCGCGGCCTTGGTCTGTGCCACCGTGAACGAGGTGAACCACTGGCTCTGCTTCAGCGTGGCACCACCGGTCCAGGCGAGGAATTTGCCCAGCATATTGCGGCGTGCCTGCTCGTCGCTGAGCCCGCTGAAGTCCAAACCCCAGGCCGTGTAGGCGTAACGTTGCTCGTCCAGCCGGCCGCTGGGCGGCACCCGGCGGATGCGGCCATCGGATTGCAACAGGCCCAGGGCGGTCGGCAGCGTGGTCGAGGCGCCTTTGCGCTTGCCCGCTTCGCCGAGGTTCCGGACGGCGTCGCCCAGCTGTTCCTTGAGCTGCCTCGGGTCGAGCGCACTTTGCGCCTGCAAGACCTGCAGCGTGGCCGCGATGAGCGCGTCCAGTTCGGAACGTTCGACGCCGAGCTTGTCCAGGATCTTGACCGTCGCCTCGGCGGCGGGCCGGCCGAGCTGGAGGCCCCAGGCGAAGTCTTCGGCGCCGAGAACATAGGTACAGCCGCGCACTACCGGCAGTTCGTGGATCCGGAGTTCCTTGAGGTCCGCGTCGACCTGTTCCCGCCGGAGTCCGGCCCGGGCAAACAGGCCAAGATACGGGTTGGCCCCGCCGATCGACCGGGCCCAGCCGGTTTTGCCCAAGACCTCGGCAGCCAGAGCACCGGCCAGCGAACCGTCGAGGCCTTGTTTGGCCCAGGACCAAGCGCGGAGTTTAGGGTGCTCATGGCGGTATTGTTCCACTGTTTTGGGTGGATGGGGTGACGTGCCGTAGAGTATTCGGGTTGGTGACGTGTCCGAGCGGCCGAAGGTGCAACACTCGAAATGTTGTTTAGGTGAGAGCCTAACGTGGGTTCAAATCCCACCGTCACCGCCACGATGTTAGACGGCGAAACCCCTGTTGCGTGTATGCGCGGTGGGGGTTTTTGCTTTGCCGCTTCCGCCTTCGAGACTGGCCGCATTCGCGCCGTCGTCATAGTTGGCCTGGGCGGCGCGAATCTCGGCTGAATGATCTACCGTCCAGTCATAGAGCTGACCGAAGGGGGCCTGCAGGGACTTTCCCAACGAAGTCAGTGAGTACTCGACGCCGACTGGCGAAGTAGGCAGGACCCGGCGCTCGATCATGCCGTTTCGCTCCAGGCGACGCAGGGTCTGCGTGAGGACGCGCTGGGTGACCCCGTCGAGGCGCCGCTTGATCTCATTGAAGCGGGTCGGCTTCTCCAGAACCGCCATGACCATCATGGACCACTTGTCCGCGATCTGGTCGAGGATGGGCCGACTTGGGCAGTTGGCCGCGAAGACGATCGGAGATCGTGCGTGCGCCTCGTACGAGCCGGTTTCACTCATGTGCCTTAGTACCTCCAGAGTGCGTTATTGACGGGCCCCGCAACGTGAACGAGGGTTGGTATACAAAGAATACCTACTTGCCTTGCGCATCCGGATGGAGCATCAGTGAACTTGGATCAGTACTCGACGTTCGGGGTGACGGTGGCGGATCGAGTCGCCGAAGTCGTCTTCGACAATCCCCCGGTGAACGTCATCAGCGCCGTAATGATGCGCGAACTCGCCGATCTCATGAAAATCCTGGACGACGACAGCCGGGTGCGGGTCGTCGTCTTCTCCTCGGAGAACCCGGAGTTCTTCCTCGCCCACGTGGACATGCACATCCTCGACGAAGCGGACGTGTTGCGCGAGCTGACGGACAAGGCGGCACCCAAAGGGCTCAATGCCTTCCAAGCTCTCGGCGAGCTGCTCCGGACCCATCGCCTCGTCTCGATCGTCAAGCTTGCCGGGAAGGCCCGCGGCGGCGGAGCGGAGTTCGTGGCCGCGGCGGATATGGCCTTTGCTGCCCGGGAGACTGCGGGCATCGGCCAGATTGAGTCGCTCATGGGCATCGTCCCCAGTGGCGGCGGGATGCAGTATCTATTGGAGCGCGTTGGGCGCAATCGGGCACTCGAGGTGATCCTGACCGGAGATCTTTTCGACGCCGACACCGCAGCCGCCTACGGCTGGATCAACCGCTCCGTACCGGCCGCGGAGCTTGATGGGTTTGTCGACCGGGTCGCAAGCGTGATTGCCCAGCTGCCCGACGGCGTGGCCGAAGCCGCGAAGTCGGTGCTCTCGCCTAAGGATCTGAGCACCGGCTACGCACGTGAAGAGACTGAATGGTCGGCGCTGATAGCTGGACCGTGTGCGCTTCCATTGATGAACGCAGCGCTCGCCCGTGGCGCCCAAACCCTCGAGGGCGAGCGGAATCTCGAAACGCTGCTGCGCTCGTTGAACGTCTGAAGTTGCCACAGGGGTGGGGTCAACCAACATTCGGATTCCTAGCGACATGCCACGCGGCCCTCGCCGTGATCCGACCACAGAAGATCTGCAAAGCGCCAGCCTCGACACCTACCCAGGCATGCCACCCCTGCTCTGAGCTGGCACCGTTTCCAGTAGCGAGCCAAGGCTTGATCAAGCGGATTTCGGTTCATCTATGGAAACGGCAACTGACCCCTTGCAAGGTACATATCGTCTCCGTATTGTGATACCAAAGCGTCGCGCCGACTAGAAATAGAAGCCACTATGCCAACAAATCACGCAATGTCACGCAGCAAAATCTGGCTCCTGACTGCGGGCTTGGGTGTCCTGGCAGTAATACTGGCGGGTGGGGCGCTGGTGCAACGCGCGACGTCGTCGCCATCCGAAGACAGCCCGGCATCTCCGGTCGCTCCGCCACCGAGTTCAATACCTAATCCCAGCGATCTCGAAAGCTACTGGACCGATGAACGGATGAATAGCGCCAGCCCCGAGCCGCTACGGGGTCCTTAGAGGTAGCCTCACAACCGCGCCTTAAGCTTTGAATCGGTATATTCATAGCCAAGGTATTCAGCGGATCAAGTACCAGGATTGGGGCTCAGTTCGATGCGCGCACACGGACCCGAGCCGGCCTTTCCCCTCTGCCGATGCACCCATGCCCGGCCCGGCGAAAAGGAAACGCAAATGGCTGAACCACCGGTCTTCGAATCTGCTACCGATGCCACGAGCCGGCAACCAATACCCGTTGACCGGGCAGTCGCGCATCACTGCAATACCGTCGGCAAGAAGCTCCAAGAACAATTGCTCGCCGCCTACGCCACCTCCCAGGGATTGGACGGGCTGCTACGGAACCTCGCAGTCGACGGCATCCAGCCAGTCGACATTGCGCACGAGGTCAACCTGGACCTGGCCCTTATTGCAGCCGTGTTACACGGCGAAAACTCCATGGTTTACCTCAACAATCGGGCAGCAGCACAGCTGCGGCAGACACCCGAAGGCTGACCTTCCGGCTCCTTCGCCCATTGCCCCCCTTCGACGCCGCCGTGCTAGCGTTGCCGCGATCGTGACGCATCGGCAGGAGGTGAGACCCATGAACGCAGTACCCACAGTGGGCGCTCCCCTGCAGTCCACGATCTCGCGGCTGGGCTAACCAAGCAGTCGCCACTGGGAGCGCCGAACCGGCAACTCGCGAAAGGCGACTCCCATGAATCCAACATCCTCTTCACCTCTGCATACTCCCCTGCCCGCCACACCGAAATCCGCGACCGGGCGGGCACTGGTCCTCGGCGGTGGCGGGTCCGGCGGCAATGCCTGGCTGATCGGCGTCCTCGCCGGACTCTTCGACGCCGGGCTGGACGTCACCGGTGCCGATCTGACCATCGGCACCTCAGCCGGTTCGACGGCGGCAATCCAGATCGCCGGTACCCCGCTGGACGAACTGCTCGCTGCCACCCTGGCAACGCCCACGCCGGACCAGGGACCCGCGCGGAACCCATCGGCGCCGAACCGATCCGCCTCCGGGCACTTGGCACGGATCGGCAAGATCATCGCCGTCGCCCAGGACGCCGCAGACATGCGCCGCAGGATCGGTGCCGCAGCACTGGAACTGGCCACGGCCTCGGATGGTTCTTGGCAAGCCCAGTGGCGCAACACGGTGGCTTCGCGGCTGCCCAACCAGAACTGGCCGGAACGCCGGATATTGATTACCGCGATCAACGCCGGGAACGGCGAGCCGGCGGTCTTCGACAGGCATAGCGGGGTCGAGCTGGCAGACGCCGTCGCGGCCAGCTGCTCCAGCGCGCTGCCCTACCGGATCGGCAGCGAGCAGTATCTGGACGGCGGCTACCGGCGCAATGAAAATGCCGATTTGGCTACCGGGTTCGCCCGGGTGCTGGTGCTCGCGCCTTTCGGCGGCAGAACCCTGCATCCTCTGGACCGGGGCCTACAGCTCGAGGCCCAAGTGGCCGAGTTGCGGGCGGGCGGCAGCGAGGTGGCGACGGTCTTCCCGGACGGCAGCTCCGAGCATCTGTTCGGAGCCAATGCGATGGATCTGTCCCTGCGCCCCGCCGCGGCCCGAGCCGGCCACCACCAAGGCAGCCTCCTCGCCGAGCAGCTCAGCGAGTTCTGGCGTTAACCAGCATCGAGTGGCCAGATCTGCACCCCAGTCGAAGCATTTGGGGGCAGATCTGGCCACTCGTGAGGAGATTACTGGTTGGTGCCGGAGAAGGCCACGTACCAGCCGCTCTGCCCTTGGTATTCCGCGTATACGCACTGCGCCCAGGTTTTGGGCCGCAGTTTGGATTCGGCATAAACAACGCAATCCTGGGAAGTGGCGAACGGGGTGTTTTTATAGGTGAGGACGTCCCAGTAATCCTTGGACACCGGGCCGATTTTGATCACCTGCACCGGGTATCCATTGGCGACGGCGGCCGGAGCCAGACTCACCCCGGTCAAGCCGATGATCCCGGCGAGCGCAGCGGCGGCCAAGGGACGGAACTTGCGCTTGTTCGGTGCAATAATCCCCATGTTATTAGCTCCCTAAATTCCGGTATTGAAGGATCTTCTAATACCGCCAGGATAGCAGAATGCATATGGCGGATAAAGGGAATTCCGGCCAGAATAATATTCTGGACAATAATTACCCGGTATATTTTTGTGCAAACTCGGCAAGTGCGCACCATGGCCGCCAACCCGTCATCGAGTGGCCAGATCTGCACCTGAAACGACGATTTTGAGGTGCAGATCTGGCCGCTCGAGGGCGGTAGCAGATATCGCCGTCGGCGGATCGCTCCTATGATGGGACCGGATCAATCGACCAGTGGAGGGGAACCGAGTTCGTGGCTGGACAACGGAGCGCTGAACAGAAAACCAAAGCCCCCAGAATCGACGAGGTCGAGCTGCCCGAGCTCGAAACCGCCACGGAGCTGGAACCCCAGGCGCACGGCTTTCTGGAAGCGAAGCTGCTGGACCGGCTGGATCTGACCGACCGGGATTTGACCGGCATTCAGTTCCTCGAATCGAAGTTGGACGGAGTCACCCTGCACGAGGCGAAGCTGAAATCCGCCACCTTCAAGGAGAGCGTGCTTTCCCGGATCAACGCTCCAGTATTCAGCGCACCCCGGGGACGCTGGAGCAACGTGCTGTTGGCGGATTCCCGGCTGGGCTCGGTGGAACTGTACGAGACCGGCTTCAGCTCGGTGCGTTTCGCGAACTGCAAACTCGGCTACATCAATTTGCGCGGCGCCAACCTCTTGGACGTGGTGTTCGACAACTGCAGCATCGACGAACTCGACTTGGGCAACGCGAAAGCCACCCGGGTCGCCTTTCCGGACACCCGGATCGGGAAACTGGACATCACCCACGCGGTGTTCCAGGATTTCGATTTGCGCGCGGCGGAGATCGCGGAACTGATCAGCGTGGAAGCCTTGGCCGGCAGCACCCTCTCCGAGCAGCAGGTGCTGTTCCTCGCCACCTCGCTCGCCAGGAACTTGGGCATCCGGGTCGAAAACTGAGCCCGGCAGATCCCGGATCTCAGTCCGGCCCGAATCCCTATAATGGCCGGTATGGGCACTGCGAACAAGGACACCATGACAAGCGACGGCGCAGCGGTCGAGGTCAGCAGGGACTTGGCTCCGACCGGCCGATTGCGCGCTTCGATCAACCTGGGCAATCCGGTCTTGGCGCAAGGCACTGCCGGTTCGCCCGGCGGCGTCACAGTGGATATCGCCCGCGAACTCGCCCGCCGCTTGGGCCTCGAACTGGATCTGCTCTGTTTCGACGCAGCCCGCAAATCGGTCGATGCCTTGGCTTCCGGCCAGGCCGACATCGGCTTTGTGGCGATCGAACCGGCGCGTGCGGCACAACTGGCATTCAGCGCACCGTACCTGCTGATTGAAGGCGTGTTCGTGGTGCCACAGGACTCGCCGCTGCAGTCCGTGGCCGACGTCGATCAGCCCGGAGTGCGCATCGGCGTGAAGCAGGGTTCGGCCTACGACCTCTTCCTGGGCCGCACACTGCAGCACGCCGAAGTGGTCCCCGGGGCCGAAGGGGTTGACGTCTTGCGCGAGCTGGGCTTGGCAGCCGGTGCCGGAATTCGGCAACCGGCCGGCGCCTTCGTCCGCGACAACCCCGGGTTCCGGCTGATCGACGAACGGTTCATGGAAATCCGGCAAGCCGTGGCCACCACCAGGGACCGGCACCCGGACTCCGTGCACTTCCTCGACCAAGCGGTCCACGAACTGACGGCGACTGGTTTCATTGCCGAGTCGTTGCGCCGATCGGGAGCAGGATCGTGAACCAGGTCAAATGGCTGGCCGAGCCCGAGGCACAGGATTATCCGGCCGCCGCCAACTACCTCAATCTGCTGGCTGACCAGGACCTGGCAGCCGGGCTGATCGCAGGTCTGCGGGCGGCCTCGATCAGCCAGCAGAAAGCCAAGGACCTCTTGCGGGCCAGCGGTCTGCCCCTATTGCCCGAAGACAATCCGCATGTGGCTTCGGACCTGGCCAAAATCCGGCACGGCAAGGCGCTCTCGCCCGTGCTCGTGGTCCGCGGCGACCTGGTCCGAGGCGTCCCCGCCCAGATCGCCGACGGCTACCACCGGGTGTGCGCGAGCTACTGGACTGACGAGAACACCGATATTCCGGTCAAGCTCGTCGATTTCCACTAGCCGCGCACCCCGGTTCGGCGAGGTTCCGGCCGTCAGTGCGAACGGCGCCGCATGAGCAGCATCCCGGCACCGGCCAGCACGGCCAAGCCGCCCGCCACTGCCGGGACCAGCAAGCCATTGGCCCCGGTATTCGCCAGTTCCTCCTGGGTCGTAGCAGCCGACGTGCTCGGCTCCACCGGGACACTCGTGGTCAGTGGTGCCGCGGTGGTCACCGGCGGCTCAGTGGTCGGCGGGACCACGGGCGGCGTGGTGTGGCTGTCTTCGTCGCCCTGCCCGTCTCCGCTGGCAGTACTGCGCCGGAAATCGGTCACCACGCTCTTCGTGGTCCCGTCAACCGTGACCAATGCGGTGTTCTTGTAGCTCGACGCCGAGGCATCGATGACCTTGGTGTCGTAAACCAACCGCAGCACTTGGCCCTCCGGCACCGCCGGAGCGTCGGCCGAAGATTCGACCGGCCGGCTCGCAGTCAAGGTCTGACCGGCGCAGGAAGCGGTGAACTCGACGTCCCGGGCCAGCGCCGGGCCCCAGGTCTGGACTTCGTCATTGGCCCGGAAGGTTTCGGAAAGGTTCATCCCCACGCTGCCGCACTCGAGCTCCATCCCGGTCCCGACAGTGTCCTCGAATGAGATCCGGTCGAAGGCCCCCTTGGGCGACTCGACGGTCCAGCGAATCCGATCCGTCGGGGTACTCGACGGATCGCCGTTCGCATCGATCCAGAACCCGTACTTCTGCGAGGAGGTGCGGTCGACCGGCCTGCCTTCTCCCGGTGTGATCGTCACCTCGGCCTCGTTCCCGAAGGTCAACGCATAGGGCTTGCCGGGTTCCAGCTCGCGGTTGAGCTTGGTGGTGAGTTTCGCGGTTCCGGAGACGTTTTTGTGCGTACTGACGAAATCCGTCAAAGTGAACGTCACTACACCGTTCTGCACGACGGCGTTGGCGACCAACTCGCCCGCGCTGTTCCGGATCTCGAACCCGCTGACCAATGAATCCAGCTCAGCCGGCAGCGTCAGGCTGAAGGTATCGCCCGGTTGCGCCGTGTCGGGCACCGCCCAGGTCGCATCCACGGTGATTTCGTCGTACCTCCCTGGATTGTCCGGCGTCACCGTCACCGTCTTCACCGCGCCGGGAATCTCTGCGGCCCGCGCCGGCAAGGCCAGGCTCACGGCCCCTGCCACAGCGAGAAAAACTGCGGCAATCATGGCGACCAACCGAATCAATCGTCGTCGACCGGGCAGCGTTAAACTGTTCGAAAAAGACATGCATCCCCCAAATATGCAAACAATGACCGAGTCGGCGGTAGACTCCATCGACCCGAGCGAGAGTTTACTGGAGTAGCCGGCAGAAATTCCAGCTACTCCATCTTCCAGTCAAATTCCGGTCCCAGTCTGGGAACGTCACGAGAATCGGGGTCCGATGAGTTTCGCACTACTGGCCCTGATCATGGTTCTGGGCTTGCTCGGACCGCTCCTGGCAACGCCGCCGCGCTGGCGGATTCCGGTGGTCCTGGGCGAGCTGCTGGCCGGTCTGCTGATCGGCCGCACCGGATTCTCCCTGGTGGATTCAGCGGATCAGACCTTTAGCTTCATGGCCAGCATCGGCTTCGCCTTGATCATGTTCATCGCCGGAACCCATGTTCCGGTCCGGGATGCCAGCATCCGGGCGGCACTGGGCAAGGGCCTGCTCCGGGTCGTCGTGGTCGCCGTGCTTTCGGCCGCGCTTGGCGTCGGCATCGCGGTGCTTTTCGGCACCATGCATGCCCCGCTCTACGCGGTGCTTCTGGCGTCCTCTTCTGCCGCGCTGGTTTTGCCCATCGTCGATTCATTGCGGCTGGGCGGGCCCAAGGTCTTGGCCATGACCGCTCAGGTGGCGATTGCCGATACCGCCGCGATCGTCGCACTGCCCCTGGCCATCGACCCACCGAATGCCGTCCGGGCCGTGCTGGGCGCCCTTGCCGTGGCGGCCTGCGCGGTGCTGCTCTTCTTCCTGATGCGCACGACTGACCGGAACGGCAGCCGGAAACGCCTCCGCGCCTTGTCGGAACATCGGAAGTTCGCCCTCGAGCTGCGCGGACAGCTCGCGATCCTCTTCGCCCTGGCCGCGCTGGCCAGCTTCAGCCAGGTCTCGATCATGCTCGCCGGATTCGCCTTCGGACTCGCAGTCTCCGCGGTGGGCCAGCCGCGGCACGTCGCACGCCAGCTTTTCGGCATCACGGAAGGATTCTTCGGGCCGCTTTTCTTCGTCTGGTTGGGCGCCTCGTTGAACCTGCGGGAATTGGCGGCGAACCCGATGATGGTTCTGCTCGGACTTGCCCTCGGACTCGGTGCGGTGCTCACGCATCTCGCGATCCGTCCGCTGGGCATGCCCTTGAGCTTGGGCGCCTTGTCCGCCGCCCAACTCGGCGTCCCGATCGCGGCCGCGACCATTGGCGGCCAAGCCGGGCTGTTGCTGCCGGGTGAAGCCAGCGCCCTCATCCTCGGAGCCTTGCTCACGGTTGCCGTGGCGACCATCGCGGGAGGCCGGGCTGCCGCTTCCTTCGCCGTCGGTACGACCGCGAAAGCCGGCTGAATCGGCTAAAATCCAGAAGGCGATCGGCTACGAATCACTGTCGACCCATATCGACTGGAAAACCAGTTCAGCGGTCAGAGCCGGAAGGATGGACATGGCGAACATGGTCCCCTTCCGGCTTTTACGAAGCCTACTCATCACACTGACCACAGTGAGCTTGGCCGGTACCGCGCACGCTGCCGCCGGCGGCGGCTTTCCGGCCGCGCCGCTGTTGCTCGGCATGACCGCGTTGACCTGGCTCGGTTGCATGTTGGTTTCCCGATGGCGACTTTCAGTTCCGGCAATGGCAGTCCTGCTGGCCGGAAGCCAGGTGGCCTTGCACCAGGGATTCGAGTGGTTCGCCATGTCCGGCGATCCGATCGGCGGCACCATACCGGCGGGCCATCCGCATGGAACGGCCATGAATCTGCCTGACCTGGATTTCAGCGCGTCGGCCGCGACGCCGGAACATGCCAGCAGCACGGCGATGCTCATGATGCACGTTCTGGCCACTGCGGTGACCGCCGTGCTGCTGGCCCGGGGTGAAGCTGCGCTCTGGACCCTCTCCGATTGGTTGCGGCCCCTGCTGCAACCGGCCCGTCCGGTGCCGCTGCCGGCAGCGACCAGGCCCGCGAGCATCCGGCAGGTTGCCGAAGCCGCCGCGGTGCGATGGATTCTGAGCGCAAACCGTTGGCGCGGGCCGCCACCGGCCCCGGCAACAGCGTCCCCTTGATCGCGGCTTCTGCAACGGTCCCCCACTCCGCGCAGCTGCGCAACCTCCAGAAAGCATCCTCATGACTAGCAAATCCAGCGCTTCCGCGCACCAGAAAACCGTCCGCCGCACGGTACTGACTGCAGTTGCCACCGCCGCACTGATGAGTGTGGGGTTGGCTTCCGCGGCCGCCCACGTGACTGTCGACGCCTCGAGCACCGCGGCGAATTCCTACACCTTGCTCAGCTTCAGTATTCCGCATGGCTGCAGCGGCTCAGCCACCACCAAAATCACGATTTCGCTGCCGGAGGGCATCGATGATGCCACTCCGACCGTGAATCCCAACTGGACCGCCAGCAAAGTCACCGCGAAGCTGGCCCAGCCCAAGACCTTGGCGAACGGCAGCCAAGTCACCGAACGGACCAGCCAAGTGGTCTACACCGCGAAAACTCCGCTTGACCCGGCGCAACGAGACGCCCTGGTGCTTTCCCTAAAACTGCCCGACGCAGCAGGCGACCAGTTGGACTTCCCCGTGCTGCAGAGCTGCGAAACCGGCGAAGTGGACTGGGCGCAGAAGGTGCAGCCGGGCCAGGACCATGACGCGGTGAAAGATCCGGCTCCCGCGATCACGCTCAGTGCCGCGGCAGCCGGAGATCACGGCGGTCATGCGGCAAGCTCGGAATCGGGAGCACAAAGCCAACCGTCGCAGGCGCCGGGGTGGATCGGCTTGGCAGCAGGCCTGGCCGGGCTGGTCTTGGGGGCATTCGCCTTGTTCCGCACCTTCGGCCGCGGCCGAAGCGGTTCCACCGACTAGGCGGCAACCCGTTCGCCGATTGGCGTCGGATCACAATCCGGCGCCAATCGGCCACTCGCCCGGGAAGGTGGTTGACTGCAGCAATGACTGGCGAGAGTGTGTTGTTATGGCATTCATGATTTCGCCCCGCATCCGGGTCCTGACCAGCATCAGCGCCCTGTCCGTGACCGCGGTCCTGGCACTGGCCGCGTGCAGCCAGCCGGCGTCCGAGGCCAGTCCGTCCGGCTCTCCGGCATCCAGCGCTTCAGGAAGTCCTTCAGGCAGCCCGCAGACCAGCCAGACCGGCACCGGGCAGACTCCGGGCAGCACCGGGGCGGTTGCGGTGCAGTGCACTGCGGGCATGCTCAGCGGCTCCACGGACAGTGCCGGAGGCGGCGCCGCCGGGCACCTGGAAATGAGGCTCCTGGTCAAGAACACCTCGAACCAGCCCTGTTTCATGGACGGATATCCCGGGGTGTCCCTGGTCGGGAAGGGCAACGGCACGCAGCTCGGCGCCGCCGCGGAACGCAATCCGGCACAACCTTCCGCCGGCCAAGTGACGCTGGCCCCGGGGGCCTCCGCCCAAGCGGCTTTGCGCTACACCCAGGCCGGGAACTACCAGAGCGCCTGCAGCCAGACTGCCGCGGACGGCCTGCGGGTGTACCCGCCCGGAGCCACTGATGCGCTCTACATTCCGCAACCGCTCACGGCGTGCACCGAGGACTCCGTCGTGCTCCTGCAGATCGGCGCATTCTCCGCGGCTTGAGCCACGGCTTCCCGAGTGCCGCCCGGGGCGCTCAGTCGAACAATTTCGCCACATCGATGGCACGACGCGGTTTCCGACGGCCATACGCCATGGCGTGCAGCCGCAATGCAGCCGCCGCGCAGGCGATGGCGCACACGCCTTGCAGCAATCCCGGCAGCACCGGGGCTTGGATCAGCACGGCCAGGATTGCGCAGATCACGGTCACCACCCCGGCGCTGACCAAAATCCTGGCACGTTCGAGGACTCCGTAGCCGAGCAATCCCAGGCCCAGCACCAGCCATGGCCCCCAGCCGCGCAGCGGTTCGATGGCTCCGGCCAGGAAGATCCCGAACTCGACCGCGCAGGCCAGGTACAGATATGCCTTGAAACTGGCCAACAGCGCCGGCTTCCGGCGCAAGAACCAGATCCAAGTCACTGCGGCGAGCAGCATCGACCCGAAGACGTAGTGCAGGGCGACCGATCCGCCGTCCGATCCGGTGCTCAGATCTGCTGCAGCACCACTGAGGAACAGCAAGGCCAAGCCGGTCAAGGGCAGCCAATTGTTCCCTACCTGCCGTGACTGCACGGCCCCTCCATTCGGCACAAGTTCCCCACGAGTGATGGCACATCGGCAACCCCCTGCCGCGGCCGGCTGTCGTCACGGCTCCGCGGCAATTGCCGATAGCGCCAGGCTACCGCCGAGGTACGACAGGACGACGGCGGCACACCGATGCAAAAGGCGGGACATGAGGCAAGCCCCGGAATTGTCACCGAGCCTGACCCGAAGACTAAAGATGATTGTTTAATATTCGGTTGGCGCAGATTTCATCTTTTTCGGCTAATCTGTTGGCTATCACCCGAAGACACTGGAGTTCCGGGCCACGATGGAATGGGGACCATGGCACAGCTATCACGGAGGAATGTACTCCGCGGATTGACCGGAGCAGCAGCCGTCGGAACGATGTCCTGGGCAGCTACCAACCCGGCGAATGCGCTGATCGGCACCGGCAGCACCGTGAAAACCCTGGTTTTGAATGCCTGGTTCGGCGGAACCGCGGTCCCCGGCGGCGTCGACATGATCGTCGAGATCATCAAGCAAACCGGCGCCACCATCGTGTTCCTGCCGGAAGCGAAATCCACAACTTCCGACATCGTGCAGAAGCTCAATGCCTCCGGGGCGACTTTCGACTTCCGAATGAGCGGCAGCACCGCGGTGATCTCGGCTTATCCGATTGCGGAAACCGCCACCCTGCCGTTCATGACGAAGGCGGTGCTCACCGTCGGCACGGTCCAGATCGCAGCCTACGCCGCGCATCTGCAGTATCAGTGGTATGCGACGTATCTGCCCCGCGGCTACGGCGCCGGCGTGCCGTCCGGAGAGTTCTCCGAGTACGGCTGGAAAAAGATTCCCAGCGGCCCGATCACTGATCCGGCCGCCTTGAAGCGGGTCAATATCGCTTCCGGACGGCCCGACGCGGTGAATCGTTTCATCGCGGACGCCCGCAGCGAACGCTTGCTGGGCCGGGTGGTGCTCCTGGGCGGCGATTTCAACGAACCGTCCACGCTCGACTGGACCGAGGCGACCGCGAACCGCTTCGACCACAACGGCGTCGTAATGCCCTGGCAGTCGACCCAGGCGCTCAAGGATGCCGGCTTCACCGACGACTTCCGCAGGAAATACCCGGATCCGGTACGCAATCCCGGCTTCACCTGGCCGGCGAGCAATCCGAACGCTGCAGTCAGCTCACTGACCTGGGCCCCGGAGGCCGATGAACGCGACCGGATCGATTACCTGTTCCACTTCGCCGATCCCAGACTGGGCTGGCAAGACACCCAGTTGGTCGGCCCCCGCGGCTCGATCGTCCGCAACCAGCGAGTCGATGAGAGCAGCAACGAAACCTTCCTGCTCAGCGATGCGGCCTGGCCCACCGACCACAAAGGCGTACTCAGCAGCTACACATTGCTCAACATCAGCAAATAGCAAGGCTTCATCCAGATAATTCACGGTTAATATCCTGGGAATACCCTGCCAATTCATGACAATCCCTTGAACATAACTTGGGTGAACACCAAGCTCTACTTATGAAAACCATGACGCGTTCCCTGTCCTCGCTCGGCACCGCATCCATTCTTTTCGCGGGAGCCCTGCTCGCCGGTGGCGCCGCCAACGCGGCCCCCACCGAAAATCTTCCGATCAGCCCGGTGGGCTATTCCGTGGTCAATGGCGTCCCGGATACCGCGAACCCGATCACCCGCTCGGGCATCACCAGCGACACCGGCTACAACTCGACGTCGTACTCCGACGGCAGCCAGCCAGTCTCCGAGTCGGTGATCGGCACCGACGGCCGCACCCAGGTCAAGAAGACTACGGAAAGCCCGTTCCGCCGCACCGGTCAGATCGTTTTCAAAGAAGACAGCACCAGCTACATCTGCACCGGTTGGCTGATTTCCGCCAGCACCGTGGTGACCGCAGGGCATTGCCTCAACGGCGGCGCATCCACGGACATCACCTTCACCCCGGCCCGCAACGGCTCCACCGATCCGTACGGCACGTTCAAAGCCACCGAAGTCTGGGTCGATGGCCGCGGCGTCAATGCCGCCGGCGGCGACTGGGGCGTCATCCAGCTGGACAAGCCGGTGGGCGACACCGTGGGTTGGTACGGCCTCGCTCCGGCCGGTGCAGCCGACTTGCGCGGGCAGACCGCCAAGGTCATCGGCTACCCGGGCGACAAGCCGCGCGGCACGATGTGGCAGCACAGCGACAAGATCGGCTCGGTCACGGACCGCAACTTCTTCTACCAGACCGATACCGCTGGCGGGCAGAGCGGTTCCGCGGTGACCACGAGCGACAGCAACGTGGCCAACGGCATCCACATCTGGGGCACCGGCGGCAACGACGCCAAGGGCAACGGCGCCACCCGGATCACCGGAGAGCTCTTCAACACCCTGGCGAACCTGCGCAAGTAGATTCCACCGCCGCTGCCCAACTTCCACCCCTGGAAGTTGGGCAGCGGCGTTTCTGCTCAACTTCCAGGGGTGAGAACGGAGCTGGCATCGTGTAGTCCATGATGGTATCCATGAGCACTACCGCCCTCGACCTGTTCAGCGCACCCACCCGTGCTTGGTTCCAGGGCGCTTTCGCCGGGCCTACCCCGGCGCAGACCGGCGCTTGGGAAGCGATTGCGGCCGGCTCGCACGCTTTGGTGGTGGCACCCACCGGCTCCGGCAAAACGCTGGCCGCGTTCCTCTGGTCACTGGATTCCTTGATCCGGGACCCGGAAAACCCCGGGGGGCCGGGCACCAAAGTGCTCTACATCTCGCCGCTCAAGGCGCTCGGGGTGGATGTGGAGCGCAACCTCAGGGCGCCGTTGATCGGGCTCCGGCAGCAAGCCGAGCAGCTCGGCCTGCCGGTCCCCGAGGTCAGCGTGGGTGTGCGCAGCGGCGACACTCCGGCCAATGAGCGGCGGAAACTGCTCAGCCACCCGCCGGAAATCCTGATCACCACTCCGGAATCGTTGTTCCTGATGCTGACCTCGCAGGCGCGCAAGAGCTTGCAGTCGGTACGCACCGTGATCATCGACGAAGTGCATGCGGTGGCAGGCACCAAACGGGGCGCACATCTGGCTGTCTCCCTCGAGCGCCTGGACGCCCTGCTCACCGGGCCGGACGGCACCGGCAGCCCGGCCCAGCGGGTCGGCTTGTCCGCCACGGTGGAGCCGCTGGAAACCGTGGCCCGGTTCCTGACTGGCTCGGCGCCCTGCCGGATCGTGGCTCCGCCGGCCAGCAAGACCTGGGACCTGCAAGTCACCGTGCCAGTGGAGGACATGTCCGACCTCGCGTCAGCAGCAGCGGCGCACGATCTGGGGCCCGGCTCCGGCCTGCAACCGAACGCTTCGATCTGGCCTCACGTGGAGGAAAAGATCGTGGACTTGGTCACCGCAAACCGGTCCACCATCGTGTTCGCCAATTCCCGGCGCCTCGCAGAACGGCTGACCGGCCGGTTGAACGAGATCTACTTGGCCCGGCAACTTCCGGAACCCGAAGCCGAGGCGGAATCCGCGGCCCAGCTGCCCGCGGGGCAACCCCCGGCCCAGCTGATCGGCCAAGCCGGGCTCAGCGCCGGGGCCGATCCGGTGCTGGCCAAGGCCCACCACGGCTCGGTGTCCAAAGAACAACGCGCGCTGATCGAAGACGACCTCAAGTCCGGGCGGCTGCGTTGCGTGGTGGCCACTTCCAGTCTGGAGCTGGGCATCGACATGGGCCTGGTGGATCTGGTGATCCAAGTCGAGTCTCCGCCCAGCGTGGCCAGCGGACTGCAACGGGTGGGCCGGGCCGGGCACCAGGTCGGCGAAGTCTCGCAGGGCGTGCTGTTCCCGAAGCACCGCGCGGACCTGGTGCACGCCACGGTCACCGTGGAACGGATGCTCGCCGGCCAGATCGAACCGTTGTACATTCCGGCGAACCCCCTGGACATCCTGGCGCAGCAGACCGTTGCGGCCACCGCTTTGGGCAGCCTCGACGTCGAGGAATGGTTCGACACCGTACGGCGCAGCGCCCCGTTCAGCGCACTGCCGAGATCCGCTTTCGACGCCACCTTGGACCTGCTGGCGGGCCGCTACCCTTCGGACGATTTCGCCGAACTGCGCCCGCGGATCATTTGGGACCGCAACGCCGGAACCATCACCGGCCGCCCCGGAGCGCAACGGCTCGCGGTGACCTCGGGCGGCACGATTCCGGACCGCGGGCTGTTCGGGGTGTACTTGGTCGGCGCGGAAGAAGGAAAGAACTCCCGCCGGGTCGGCGAACTGGACGAAGAGATGGTCTACGAATCCCGGGTGGGCGACGTTTTCGCCCTGGGTGCCACCAGCTGGCGGATCGAGGACATCACGCATGACCGGGTGCTGGTTTCGCCGGCCTTCGGGCAACCGGGCCGGCTGCCGTTCTGGAAAGGCGACTCGCTCGGCCGGCCGGTCGAATTGGGCCGGGCGATCGGCGCCTTCATGCGGCAAGTCAGTGCCGCCCCGAAAGCCGAGGCTTTGGCGCGGTGCCGCAAAACCGGCTTGGACGACTACGCCGCGAACAACTTGCTCGGCTATCTCGCCGAACAGGCCGAAGCCACCGGCAGCGTGCCCGATGACCGGACGCTCCTAGTGGAACGGTTCCAAGACGAACTCGGCGACTGGCGGGTGGTGCTGCACAGCCCGTTCGGGATGCCGGTGCATGCACCGTGGGCCCTGGCAGTCGGCGCGCGCCTGCAGGAACGTTACGGATTGGACGGTTCCGCGATGGCCGCCGACGACGGCATCGTGCTGCGGGTGCCGATGATGGATGACGAGCCGCCCGGGGCCGATCTGTTCATTTTCGAGCCCGACGAGCTGGAATCCATCGTGACCGACCAAGTCGGCGGATCGGCGCTGTTTGCTTCCCGGTTCCGGGAGTGCGCCGCCCGTGCCCTCCTGCTGCCCCGGCAGAACCCGGCCAAGCGCTCCCCGCTGTGGCAGCAACGGCAACGCTCGGCGCAACTGCTCGACGTGGCCAAGAAATACCCGAGCTTCCCGATCATCTTGGAGACCGTGCGGGAGTGCCTGCAGGACGTCTACGATCTGCCCGCGTTGAAGGGGATCGCCAGCGCCTTGGAACGGCGCGAGCTCCGATTGACCGAGACCACCACGCAACAACCCTCTCCGTTCGCCCGCTCGCTGCTGTTCGGCTACGTGGCCAGCTTCTTGTACGAAGGCGATTCGCCGCTCGCGGAACGCCGGGCAGCTGCGCTGTCGCTGGATCCCGCCCTGCTCAATGAATTGCTCGGCCGGGCGGAACTGCGCGAGCTCTTGGACCAAACCGTCATCGACGAGGTGTCCGCGGAACTGCAACGCACCGCCGTCGGGCGCAAAGCCCGGGGGCTGGAAGGCGTGGCCGATCTGCTGCGGCAACTCGGCCCGCTGTCCGCGGAGCAGGTCGCGCAACGGTTGGCGGTTGATCAGCGGCCGGAGTCCGGGCCCGGCACTGTCGATCCGGGCTTAGCTGATGCCACTGGCTGGCTGGCGGACTTGGTCCGGTCCAACCGCGCATTCCGCAGCAAAGTCGCCGGCGAACCGGTGTTCGCCGCGGTCGAAGATGCTGCCCGGCTCCGGGATGCGCTCGGCGTGCCACTGCCGATGGGCATCCCGTTGGCCTTCATCGAACCGGTAGCGGACCCGCTGGGCGATCTGGTCTCCCGCTATGCCCGCAGCCACGGCCCGTTCCTGGCGAGCGAAGCCGCCGCCGCGCTGGGTTTGGGCGTCGCCGTGCTCAGCGCCGCGTTGGAACGCTTGGCCAGTGACGGCAAGGTGGTGCAAGGCGAATTCCGGCCGGTTGCTTCGCCCGGCGAAGCCGGTGGGCTGGAATGGTGCGACGCACAAGTCCTGCGTCGAATCCGGCAACGCTCGCTGGCCGCGCTCCGCGCCGAGGTGGAACCCGTGGACCGCGCGGCGTTCGGCCGATTCCTGCCGTCCTGGCAACACGTCGGTTCCGGACTCCGCGGCCACGACGGCGTACTCACCGTGATCGACCAGCTCGCCGGAGTGCCGATCCCGGCATCCGCGATCGAACCCTTGGTGTTGGCTTCCCGAGTCCGGGACTATGCGCCGGGCATGCTCGACGAGCTCATGGCGGCCGGTGAAGTGCTCTGGTCCGGAATGGGTTCGCTGCCCGGCAACGACGGCTGGATTGCGCTGCATGCGGCCGAATCGCTGCCGCTCACCCTCCGGCCCGCCGCCGACTACGAACCGGCCGGGCTGGCCGCGGACTTATTGGCATTTCTCGCTCCAGGCGGCGCGTATTTCTTCCAGCAATTACGGATCGGCCTGGAAAGCGCCGAACTGCCCTCGGACCAGGCGCTGACCGCTGCCATCTGGGAGTTGGTGTGGGCAGGCCGCCTGGGCAACGACACTTTCGCCCCGGTCCGGGCAATGCTCGACGGCGGGCACACCGCGCACCAGCAAAAGGCCCGACCGGCCAGGCTTCGCCCGGCCCGACTGGGGGGCCGGTACGCCGGCCTGGCCAAACCTGCGCAGCCGGCGCTCCAGCCGATGGTCGGCGGGCGGTGGAGCGCATTGGGCTCCACCGGACCGGAACTTGATCCGACCATCCGGGCGCACGCCACCGCCGAGCTGCTGTTGGACCGCTACGGCGTGCTGACCCGGGGGCCGGTAGCGCTCGAAGGCGAGCCCGGCGGCTTCGCCTTGATGTACAAGGTGCTCTCCCGGCTCGAAGAGCAGGGCCGTTGCCGGCGCGGCTACTTCATCGAAAAACTCGGCGCCGCCCAATTCGCGGTCCCGGCCACGGTGGACCGGCTGCGCAGTTTCAGTACCGATTTCACCGAAGACAAACCGCCGTATTCAGCGGTTGCGCTGGCCGCCACCGATCCGGCGCAGCCGTATGGCGCGGCTTTGGCCTGGCCCGGGCTGGAGGCTGCCGCCTCCGGGCACCGGCCGGGCCGCAAAGCCGGTGCCCTGGTGGTCTTGGTGGACGGCAGCCTGGTGCTCTATGTGGAACGGGGCGGGAAGACCGTGCTCTGTTTCAGCGAAGAGCTGCCCGTCCTGGAGTCCGCCGCGGCGGCCTTGGTGGCACTGGTCAAACGCGGCGCGGCCGACCGGCTGGCGATGGAGAAGGTGAACGGCACGGACATTCTGGACACGTCGTTGGCCAAGGCCTTGCTGGCTGGCGGTGCCGCAACCAGCCCGCGCGGAATCCGGATCCGTGCCTGAGGGCGACACCGTCTGGCGGCAGACGCGGGCCCTGGATGCGGCGCTGCGCGGCAAGGAAATCCTGCGCAGCGATTTCCGGGTACCGGCCTTCGCAACTGTTGATCTCCGCGGCTTCACCGTCTCCCGGGCGTATCCGCGGGGGAAGCATCTGCTCATCGAAACCGCGTCCGCGGAGGGGCGGACCACGGTGATCCATTCGCATTTGAAAATGGAAGGCAGCTGGCAGCTCTACCGGCCCGGCGAGCCCTGGCGCCGACCGGCACACACCGCAAGGGCCGTGCTGGAGGTCGCCGACGCCGTCGCGGTCGGCTTTTCCCTGGGATTGCTCGAGGTGCTCCCGGCCGGTGAGCTGGATCTGGATTTCCTCGGCCCCGACCTGCTCGGCCCGGATTGGGATGCCGCGGAAGCGCAGCGCCGGCTCGAGGCCGATCCGCAACGGCCCATTGGGGCCGCCCTGCTGGATCAACGGAACCTCGCCGGAATCGGCAATATCTACCGGAACGAACTCTGCTTCCTGGTCGGTGCACACCCGGAACGCCCCACCGCCTCGGTTGACCTGCCGCGCATTCTGGGCCTGGCCAAAAGACTGCTGGAAGCCAATAAAGCACGCAGCCAACGCAGCACCACCGGCAGCGCAGCCCGCGCCGATGCCGCCAGTTGGGTTTACCGCCGGGAGCACCTGCCCTGCCGGCGTTGCGGCACCCGGATCCGGCAGGAGCAGCTCGACGGCAGGACCATCTTCAGCTGCCCGCGCTGCCAGCCCCGGGATTGGTGACCGGGCCGCAGGGACCGAGCCGCAGGGACCGAGCCGGTAAACTCGCTTGGTGATGGAATCCCCGCTACCGGTGCGCAATGGCGTGAACGCCACCAGATTGCGGCTGCCCGATGCGGGTCCGTGGGCCACCGCCATGGACTACGTACTGGACCGCTTCGACCACGTAGACCCGCAAGGGATCATCGAACGGTTCGAGCGCGGCGAGGTGCAAGGCCTCGGCGGCGTCCCGATCACTCCCCGGACGCCGTTGGGCGAGCACACCTTCCTCTGGTACTACCGGGAACTGCCGGTGGAAACCCGGCTTCCGGTGGAATTGTCGGTGCTGCACCAGGACGACGATCTGCTGGTCGTCGACAAACCGCATTTCCTGCCCACCACACCGGGCGGCAGGTACGTGGCCGAATCGGCTCTGGTCCGGCTGCGGATCCTCTTGGAGTTGCCGGATTTGGTCCCGATCCACCGGCTGGACCGGATGACCGCCGGCGTACTGCTCTTCGCCGTGAACCCCAAAACCCGGGGCAGGTACCAGCTGCTCTTCGAGCGCCGCGAAGTGCGCAAAAGTTATCAGGCTGTGGCCCCGGTACGCCCCGACCTGTCCCTGCCGCTGACCATGCGCAGCCGGATGTTCAAATCCCGCAGCTACCTGTTGAGCCAGGAAATCCCCGGGGCCCCGAATGCCGAGACCCGGGTGGTGCTGCAGCGTTCCTGGTCCGCTCCGGCCGGGGAGCGCGGGCTGTACCGGCTGGAGCCGCACAGCGGGAAAACCCATCAGCTGCGGGTGCACATGGCCGCCCTGGGCCTGGGCATCGTGAACGATCCGTTCTACCCGGTGTTGCAGGAGGAAGCTCCGGACGACTATGCGAAACCGCTCCAATTGCTGGCCCGGCAACTCGAATTCACCGATCCGCTGAGCGGCCGCGAGGTGGCCTATACCAGCCGGCTCAGCCTGGCCGAATCGCACTGATTTCGGCGCCGGACGCCCCAGGCGTGGTGTTCCGGGAACCGGAAGCTCAGGAAACGAACAACCACTTCCCGCGCTCCCGGCGCAGCGTGGTCAGCCGACCGGTCACCGCCACCTCGTCGACCGCGGACTGCATGGCCGCCGCAGCCGCCGCAGCGCGTTGGTTTTCGTCATCGGTGCTGCTCGCCTCCACCAGGAAGCGCAACGTGATCACCGGAACGCCGGCTACCACATCGAGTGAATTCGCCTCGACCAGGTGAATGGAACCCATTGCCGCAAGCGCAGTGGCCATCACGGCTTCGGGTTTGTTCCCCGGGCGGAGCCCGGTGATCTTCAAGACCGCGCGGAAAGAAGGCACCCGAACAGCCTAGCCGGTGGCGACGACCGCCGGGCAACGGTCAAGGAACGACGTCGTTCTCGAGGACCGGCGGGCCGAAACCCAAAGGCCGATCATCGACATTCAAAGTATTCAAAGCCAGAAACTGCCTATCCCGGCAACAGATCGATGTAGTTGAGTAACCTATCCAAGATCATCATTTATGTAAAGCTTATTGATTCTCAATCGCTTTAAGCCGGGCCAAGAAAAACGCTCCCTCGATTGAAAATCCTGAATTTAATATTGAATAATTGTGACTCACAAGTCGCTATCGAGATTCTTCGAATCTTTTTCTGATGGTCTTCTACTAGATTTGAGAAGTGAATCCGTGAAATTCCTGACAAACATCCCAATTCTTATCACCGCCTTTGGGCTCCTTCTTGGCGCAGGAGTCAACCCGGCATCGGCCACCGCACCAACGGTCGACCTCGTAGCCGAGTTCAACCAGCAAATGACGCCGTTCGGGCTCAACTCGGATATCCAGCAACAAGTCGTTGGAAAGTTCGATGATCTGTCTTTTGAATCGCAGCGTCAGATCCTGGCAAAGCTCGAAGTGGATCGCGAATGGTCTTGGCAACTGCATCACGAAGTTTTACGGAAGCTTGATCTACAAGGGATCTTCGATCTCCTTGAACAAAGAAATGGGAATGACTGTCAATGGTCCCGGTATTGTGAGAACATGGCTAAACAATATCTAAGGGGATGAGAAAATGGCGACCTCTACAAACGATCTATTGAAACCAGTTCAAGCGAAAAATGCTCTCTGGCTCCTCGTCGGAACCATAATCGCCTCCGTCGCGGGACTCATCGCCCCGATCGCTTCTCTCGCTACCGGCGCACTCGGTATAGCCGCCGCACTTCTGATCCGAAAATCGAATCCAGGATCCGCACGTGGATTACTCATCGCCTCCGTCGCGATCGCCGCTCTTTCGCTTTCATTATTGGTAGGAATAACTGCCTCCTGGTACTTGACCACAAGCTAGGCACTCGAAAACTGGACGCATCATGCGCCAAATCTGGAGTTTGGTGCCAACCCTTGGTCCACGCCGTACTGGATTCGACCGGCCGAACTCAGGGCCGAATCCTTCGGCAAGCACTCAAGGGGCATGGCGTCGATCTCGAAGACCGAATCCGCTGTGCAATCCGGCAAAGATGCTGATCTCCATCCGCTCCTGGAGGACCTAGACAGCGCCCGCATCGTCGTACCGCGGCTTGAGCGCGGCCCAAGCCGGCAAATGCAGCCGGTACCAATTCGCCCAATCGATGCTGCCGCCGTCGAGCACCGAGGCCAGGTGGTCCAGGTGGACGTGCCAGCCAGCCAGATTGCTGGACAGATCGACCCTCGCCAGCTCCGGAACCGCCAAGCTGCAACTGAACCGCAATTCGGTGCCTTCGCCGCCGTCGCGCCCGGCGCCTGGCACCGGTCGCAATTCCCAGCGCAATAGCCCGTGCGCGCTGTTCTGCACCACGAACAATTGCTCCGGCTGCAGCTCGACCACCGAGCCGGTCCACCAATCCATCGGCGCTTCGCCCGGCGGGGTATTGAGCCAGCGCAGGTCCCATCGCCCGCCGGGGACCAGCTCGCCCCTGGCTTGCGCCCACCAGAGCTTGGTCTGCTCCGGATCAGTCAGCGCCCGCCACACGGCAGCCACCGGATGCGGATAGTGCCGCAGGTAGCGCAGCACCGCGGTTCCGTCGTCGGCGATTTCCAAAGTGCCCAATTTCTCGTCCATCATCGCCGCTTCGCCTTGGTGTCGGTGGCCGCCGGCCCGGCTGTTGCCTCCAGGAATTCGCCCAACGCATCCAGCTGCCCGCTCCATAGCGCCCGGATGCCGGAGAGCCAGTCGGCCAGCTCGTCGAACCGCTCGGGTTTGAGCGAATAGATCCGCTGTTGCGCCCGGGGCCTCGATTCGACGAACCCCGCTTCACGCAGGATCCGGAGGTGGCGCGAGGTGCCCGGCTGGCTCAACTCCAGTTTGGCCCCGAGCTCGCCCGCGGTTCGCGGCGAGGCCCGGAGCAGATCGACGATCCGCCGTCGCTGCGGATCGGCCAAAACATCGAAAGCATCTTGCATCACTTAAATTTACTTGGAGCTTATATAAGCGTCAATAATATATAGGAATAGCTCCCGGCGCATCGCGGTTGCGCTGAACATGACCGCTCAGTCCTGGGAAGATTTCCGTGCCGAACGCAACCGTAGCTTGCCTACGCCGCACGGCTGGCTCAGCCTCACCTCGTTGCAATGGCTGCCCGGCGAACCGGGGCCGCTCGACGGGCTTCCCGGCCGGTGGAGCGCGGCCGACGGCGTGGCCCGGGTGAGCGCGGCAGCCGCCGACGGGCTGCTTCTGGTCCGGGGCGGCAGTGCCAATCAGAACCAGGCCGTGGACGGAACCATCGAAGCCCGGCTGGCCGAAGACGAATCACTCAACTGGCTCCGTTCCGGAACCGTATTGCTGGAACTGGCGATGCGCGGCGGGGCCTATGCGATCCGCACCCGGGATGCCCAGGCTCCGGCCCTGCAGGGATTCAACGGAGTCCCGGTTTTCGATTACGGCTCGGAATTCGCGCTGACCGGCCAATTCCACCGGTTCCCGGAGGCCCAAGAACGCGACATCGCCACCGCGAATCCTCGGGTGCCCGGCAGGGCGTCGTTCATCGGCGAGGTGGTCTTCGAACTCGACGGGCAACGGCAGACCTTGCTGGCGCAAAAGAACGGCAGCGGCCTGCTGCTGAATTTCCGGGACGCCAGCAACGGCGCCGAAACCGCCGGTTGGCGGTTCTTGAGCACCGAGGCCCCCGACGCCGACAGCGAAGTGCTGCTCGACTTCAACTTTTCGCTCAACTGGCCCAGCGGCTTCAGTGCGTTCGGAACCTGCCCGCAACCGGTTCCGGAAAACACCCTTCCGGTCCGGATCGCGGCGGGCGAAAAGCTGCTCTGAGCCGCCCAAGAATCTGGGCTGCCCAAGAATCTCAACTGCGCAGTGCAATGGCGGCCGCGATTCCAGCTACGGGGATCGCTCAAACGATCGCCGAGACCCCGGTGATCGACCGCCCCACAATGAGCGTATTGATTTCGTGCGAACCTTCATAGGTGTAAATCGCCTCGGCGTCCGCGAAGCACTTGGCCATCCGGTAGTCGGTGACGATTCCGTTGCCGCCCAGGATCGAGCGTCCGGCGGCAACGGTTTCGCGCATCCGCTCGGTGGTGAAGGCCTTCGCCAACGCCACCTGGTCCATGCCCATCTGCGGCAAGGAGGTCAGCTGCGCCATCATGGCCAATGAGGCCATGGCGTTGCCGAGCATCTTCACCAGCTGCGCCTGGACCAGTTGGAAGGATGCGATCGGGCGGCCGAACTGCATCCGTTCCACCGCATACTGCCGGGCGATCTCGAAGGCGCCGAGTTGCTGGCCGACGGCCTGCCAGGACACCATCACCCGGGAGCCTTGCAACAGCACATTGGTGTCTTTGAACGAATCGATGCCCTGGAACCGGTCCGCTTCGGAAACCCGGACGCCGTCGAGCCGGATATCCGCGTTCTGTACCGTGCGCAGCGCGGTTTTGTGTTCGATTTTCTGCCGGCTGACCCCCGGCAATTCCGCATTCAGGATGAACCCGCGCATGGCACCGTCTTCGGTGTCCCGAGCCCAGATCAGCATGTGATCGCAAAATGTCCCATTGCCGATCCAACGCTTGGTGCCGTTGAGCACCCACTCCTCGCCGTCCCGGCGGGCTGTCGTCGTCATCCCGCCGGCCACGTCGGA